>CAJUDU010000001.1 GCA_910584935.1 uncultured Butyricicoccus sp.
ATCTCGCTTGCAACCATAAGGACATTGCCCGCAAGGTTATGCTTACCTTTAAGGACTAAGTTTATGATAGCAAAAGGGGGAAGCACCTGCTTCCCCCTTTTTGGATTTTATAAGGAGGAAAACTGTGAAACAGTGGAAAATCGCGGTTTCATCTGCTGACGCTGCACCACTTACCGCGCCAATCCTAATGATTGGTGATGTGGCGTCAAACCTGAAAAAAGCTGGCGCATTGGGCTTCCAAGCAATCGAAGTACACACAAGGGAAGATGTGGAACTGGATTATGATGGCATCGCAAAAGCAGCCGCTGAAAGCGGCTGCAAAGTTGGCATGGTCATCACCGGGCGGCTGAATACCGAGGGCAAATGTGACTTGATGAGTGATATCCCGTATATTACCAAAGCTGCTGTCGATGGTATGATGCAATATGTGGATATGGCGGAAAAACTCGGCGCTGAAGGCTTAGTCATCGGTTGGGTCAAGGGCAATGTGCCCGCTGGCGGCGACCGTGCGAAATATATGGCGCGACTGGCGCATAATTTCAAAATTATCAATGATTATGCCAAAGCGAAAAATGTGAAACTTAACATCGAAGTGATTAACCGTTACGAAGTCAATGTGTTCACCACTGCCGAGGAAACCATGTCCTTCCTGGAGGCACATCCGGAACTGGATAATTGCTATGCCCATTTGGATACTTTCCATATGAATATTGATGAATGTGACCCTGTCGCGGCAATCCGCCGCTGTAAAGGACGATTGGGTTATTTCCATTTAGCGGATAATTCCCGTTGGTATCCCGGCAGCGGCCAGCTCGACTTCAAAGCCCAGTTTGAAGCGCTGGAGGAAATCGGTTATGACGGCTACTTGTCCATTGAATGCCTGCCGCGCCCAACCCATGAGGAAGCCGCTGCCAAAGGCATTGCCTATGTGAAAAAAATAATGCAGGGCTAATGTCTGTTTGAGATGTTTTATTTTTACAATTGCCCGTAACCTGTCCACAATACTACAAGCCGTTGCCATAAATATTCTGATAAAATCAAAATACCTATGGTAAATTCGCTAAAGTAATGCTATAATTATAGTGGATGTTGTAGGCAACCTGTACGCGGATGGTAAGCCGCCCATTATTTTGGCTGCTGTCCCCTAAATTTAGCTGTCTGCAAAATCAGGAATAGGCTCTTATTTTAAGGGAGGAAAATCAATCATGGCAAAGAAAGTAAGAATTGGTGTTTTAGGTGCCGGCCGCATCGGCAAACTGCACATCACAAACCTGTGCCAGTCTGTGCCGGATGCAGACGTTATCGCAGTTGCAGACCCGTTTTTGAATGACGAAACTGCTGCATGGTGCAAGGATCTGGGCGTTCAGGTCACTTCCAAAGACCCGGAAGTTGTCTTCTCTAACCCGGATATCGATGCAGTATTTATCTGCTCTTCCACCAACACCCATGCTGAGTTCATCATGAAGGCCGCTGCTGCCGGCAAACATATCTTCTGTGAAAAGCCAATCCATACCGATCTGGCAAAAATCCGCGAAGCACTAGACGCTGTTGAAAAAGCTGGTGTAAAACTCCAGGTTGGTTTTGTCCGCCGTTTTGACCATAACCATAAGAAAGTACATGATGTTGTTGCTTCCGGCCAGCTCGGCGCACCTCATATCGTAAAAGTTGCTTCCCGCGACCCAGAAGGCCCCCCAATGTCCTATGTTGAAGTTTCTGGCGGTATCTTCATGGATATGATGATTCATGACTTTGATATGGTTCGTTACCTGTCCTGCTCCGAAGTCACCGAAGTTTCCGCTTATGGCGCAGTCCGCACCAATCCGGATTATGCAAAATATGACGATGTTGACACCGCTATTGTTATGCTGAAGTTTGAAAACGGCGCAATTGGCGTCATCGACAACAGCCGTCAGGCAAACTATGGTTATGACCAGCGTACCGAAGTACACTGTGACAAGGGCTGTGTACAGGTTTCTAACGACTTGGATAACCAGGCTATGATTTCCACTCGTGACGGCGTTGAAATCGCGAAGCCAACTTGGTTCTTCCTGGAACGCTACAACAACGCTTTCATTCAGGAAGCAAAGGACTTTACCGACGCTATCCTGAACGATAAGGAAACCCCTGTAAAGGGCATTGATGGCTTGATGCCGGTTATGATTGCTATGGCTGCTAAGAAATCCTTGGATGAAGGCCGCTCTGTCAAACTGTCCGAAATCGGCTAACCCTTTGCAAGTTGCCTGATATCCCATCCCGCTTTTGCGCGTGGGACGGTTTATACCAGAAGGAAGAAAAGATATCATCCCGGCACACCAGGTGCCAGGCAATAAAAGAAATGAGGGTGATGCGCTGTATCCACGGATATAGTTTGCATCATCCTCTTTTTACTTGCGCGGAAAAGGAAGTGGATACCATGAAGAAACTGTTAGCCATTTGGATGGCTGCCTGTTCACTGCTGCTCACTGCCTGTGAAAACCAAGCTGCCATTCCCGTCAGCAGCAGCCATGCGGGCGGATATACCATTGTCGTAAAATCCCTTGCAGACCAATATTGGGTGCTGCTCCAGGCTGGCGCTATGGCAAAAGCAGAAGAATTAGGCGTTTCTGTGCAGATTATCGCCCCGGACAGCGAATCCGAAATTGAACAGCAGGTCGAAATCATCCGCGAACAAATCCGCGCTGGTGTCGATGGCTTAGCCGTTGCTCCCTCCTCGCCAGATGCTATCCTTCCTGTGCTCGCTCAAGCCGAACAGGCTGGCGTGCCTGTGGTCGCGGTCGATACCGATTTGCCCACCTGCGCAACCAAAAAATCCTTTATCGGCACCGACAGCGAACAAGCTGGGCGGGAAAGCGGCACTTATGCAGCTAATCTCACCGGCAAAGGCGGTAAAGCTGTCATCCTGCGCGGCAGGGTCGGCGACATTACCCATGACCACCGTGAAGCTGGCATCCGCGAAGGGCTGGAAGCTGGCGGCGTGGAAATCTTAGCCGTGCAAGCCTGTGATTCCAGCCCGGAAAAAGCACAAACCATTATGCAAAAATTACTGGAAACCTATCCACAAATTGATGTTGTTGTTGCCACCGCTGACTCTATGGCAGAAGGCGCCCAACAAGCCGTGGAAAACGCCGGACGTGATACCGCCATTATCGGGTTCGATGGCACGCTGCCAGTGCTGCAAAAAATTGATGATGGCACCGCCATTAAAGCTTCTATTGCCCAAAATCCATACCATATGGGCGAACTTTGTATCCAAGCCTTAGTCACCCTGCATGAAGGCGGCACGGTTGAATCTCGCATAGATTCTGGTATCTCCCTAATTACACCAACCAATGCCTGGCGTTTCCGTGCAGACCTGGAATCCAAAGTCAAACGCCTCTTTCCATAAATAACCTTCCCTTGCTGGCTGTCATTTGGTATAATAAGCATATATCCTCCATCTTTCGATGGAAAACAGCGAGGTGGTTCCCTTTATGACCGACTTTTTACACCCACAACTGGATAAAAAAGATATTGAACAAATTTCCTCCCTGGGGCTTGCCCATATCGGTGACGGCGTTTATGAAATCATGACCCGCGCTTGGCTGGTTTGCCAGGGGATGCAGACCGCTCGCGGACTGCACAGCAAAACCGTTGCCCTGGTGCGCGCTGGCGCACAGTACCGCGCTGCACAACTCATCTTGCCTCACTTGGATGAAGAAGAATCCGAAATCTTCCGGCATGGGCGCAACGCAAAACCCAAAACAGTACCCAAAGCTGCCTCCCATGCCGAATATGCCTATGCAACCGCCCTTGAAACCTTATTCGGCTGGCTTTATCTGCAAGGGAACTATAACCGCCTGAATGCCCTTTATGAAATCATTAGCCACGATTTTGATGAAATGCTGGGCAAAAAACCAAAACCTTGAAACGCAAAAGCACCGTTCCTATGAGGTTATCCTCACAGAAGCGGTGCTTTCCTTGGGTTGCTTTAACCGTAAACCACGCTTAAAGCACACCAGTTATTACCGAATCAGCCGTTTTTCTGATTCTGGGAAGAACTGTTGTTGTTCTTCTGGTTCTGGCTGTTTTGCTGGTTCTGCTGGTTCTGGGAAGAACTATTGTTGTTCTTCTGGTTCTGACTCTCACGTGACATGACGTTCCCTCCTTTCCTTTCAGGGATACGTCAGTTATTATGCCCGCCAATTTGCCTCCTATACAATTTTTTCAAAAGAAATCCCTTCTTTTTTTCCTATCACCCGCCGTATTGCCCGCATCCATTAAAAATTCACATTTATTCGGATATTTTGTGGTCAAAAGGGTTTTAACTTCCCCTATGATTATGATATAATAAAAATAGTCTTGACCGAACAGATATCGGGGAATGGGAATATTCGTTTCCTTATTATACCATATCATAATGATTTGGTCAAGTGGGAGTGCATGGAGGTTCGCCCGCAGGCGAGGGGAAGCTTTTGGTCCATTTTTTCACGAAAAAATGGCGGGTTTCCAAAGGGCAGCGCCCTTTGGCGCCGTCTGCGAAGGACATCCCCCCGATAGGGGCACCATACACCAAACCCTGGAACAAAAGAGGAGTCCTAACGCATGAAAAAATGCTTTATCTGCATATACCTGCTGCTGGCCAGCATACTGACAGGCTGCAGCGGAAATACAGAAAACCAAGTCAAAATCGGCTTAGATATGGCAACCCGTGACGGCTTTTTAACATCACTGGAAACCGCCGCCGTCAAAGCAGCCAGCACGGAAGGCATACGGCTGGAGGTTGCCAACGCAAATAATGACCAGCAAGCACAGCTTGCCCAAATCCATGAATGGGCAGAAAATGGCTATGCCGCTGCTTTGGTCGTGCTGTGTGAAGAAAACGCCGCCGCCCAAGTGCTGGAAAAAGCCGGGAATATGCCGGTTGTATTCGTCAACCGCCGCCCTGATGACGCCGTGCTGCAAAGCCGGGCAAATGTCATTTATATCGGCTGCCATGAACCAACCGCTGGACAAATGCAGGGCGAATACTTGTCCCAGCATTTCCAGTCCGCCGGACTGAAATCCCCGCGTATCGCGGTCATTACCGGCAGCACAGTCAATACCGCTGCGCTGGAACGCACCCAGTCAGCTAAAGATATCATGCAGGAATCCGGCTTAAACCCCAAATATATTTATGAAACCGATGCAAATTGGGAGCGCGCAGAAGCACAAAAGGACTTTACCGCTTTCCTCAAAACCAAACCAAAAATTGACGCGGTTTTGTGCGCCAATGACGAAATGGCAATTGGCGCCGCAGATGCCCTTGCCCAATCCGGCTATGCCATTGCAGATATCCCGGTTGTCGGCGTTGACGCTACCGCTGAAGGACGCGCCGCAATCCGTGACGGGCGGATGGATTTCACCATTTATCAAGACCCTGTGGCGCAAGGCGCTGGCGCGATTGAAGTCGCTATGACCTTGCTCGGCGGCAACCAGCCGGAAGATGTCCAAAACAGTATCCGCTGGATTCCTTATACCCCCGTCACCTTGGAGAATATCGACCAACTCTTTCCCAATGATTGATTTCCCCCCGCAAAAGGAGTTTACCCCTCATGGAAGTTATTACAAACGCTTTGCAGTCTGTCCTTGATGGCTTTACTGGGCTTGCTGCTGGATTCCCCTTATTTGGCACATGGTATACCACCGTTATCCGTTTTGTTTTGCCCGTTTTGGCATTACTTATCCTGCTAACCGCAATTCGTTCGCTGATTGCAGTCAAACATCTGCCCGAAACCTGGGCTTATTTAGGTTTGCCAAACGGTGACCGCGTCCCTCTCACCCATTGGGAAAATATCATTGGGCGCGCCAAAACCGCTGATGTTGTACTCAATTACGCCCCCGTATCCCGTACCCATGCCGCCATTACCCGCAATGACCGCGGCGAATGGACGCTTTATGACCTGGATTCTACCGGCGGCACAAAGGTCAACAAAAAACGTGTGGATGGCAATGCTGTGCTGGAAAATGGCGATATTCTATCGTTTGGCGGCGTGGAAACTGTCTTTCTCCCTGTTCCTGCTGACGAAAAACGTGCGGAACGCCGTGCCCGTGCGGCGGAATCGCGCCCTGTACCCCCTTGGGGACCGCTGATTTTACTGACAATTTTCCAAATCTTAACTTCGCTCCAGCTTGTGCTCGCCAAAGGCGATGAAGCAACAGTCAATATCCCCTTGGTATTCCTCGGCGTTACCGCCGTGATGTGGGGCTATTGCCTGATGCTGCGTATCATGCGGCGAGTCGGTTTTGAAATGGAAGTAATTGCATTTTTCCTTTGTACCCTCAGCTTATCGGTCACCGCATCCAAAAACCCGGATGATTTGGTGAAAATCTTTATCACCATGCTGCTTGGCTTATTAGGCTTTTTTATCCTTTGCTGGATGCTGCGCAATTTGGAACGCACCCAAAGCATTCGCTGGCTGATGGCGGCTGGCGCTGTTGGGCTGCTTGCCTTAACCCTTGTTTTTGGCAAAAGCGAATATGGCGCAAAATTATGGATTAAAATCGGCAATTTCTCTGTGCAGCCCTCTGAACTTGCAAAAATCTGTTATGTTTTCGCGGGCGCGGCTACCCTTGACCGCCTATTCCGTAAACGTAACTTAACTTTATTCATTGTTTTAACTGGCTTATGCGGCGGCTGTCTTGCCATTATGAACGATTTCGGCACAGCACTAATCTTTTTTATCACATTTATTGTAATCGCTTATATGCGCTCAGGTGACTGGGCTACCCTTGCCCTCATCTGTTCGGGCTGCGGGATTGGCGGTATGATGCTGCTGCGCCTGAAAACCCATGTCGCGGCACGGTTTGCTATTTGGGGACACGCCTGGGAAGATGCTTCTGACAAAGGCTTCCAGCAAGTGCGCACCATGTCAGCTTCCGCTTCAGGCGGGCTGGTCGGCGTTGGCGCTGGCAACGGCTGGCTGAAAAATGTTGCCGCCGCAGATACTGACCTTGTTTTTGGTATGCTTTGCGAAGAATTTGGACTGATTATTGCCGTACTCGCTGTACTTTGTATTATTACCCTTGCCGTATTCGCTGTGCGCGCCTGCCGCGCAGGACGTTCCAGCTTTTATACCATTGCCGCCTGTGCCGCCACTTCAATGATGGTTTTCCAAACCTGCCTGAATATCTTTGGCGCAGTGGATATCTTACCACTAACCGGTGTGACGTTCCCCTTTGTATCCAATGGCGGGTCAGCAATGCTGTCCGCTTGGGGATTGCTTGCTTTCCTCAAAGCCACTGATACCCGTCAAAATGCCAGCTTTGCTGTGAAACTACCCAGCCGGAAGGAACTGCGGCAAGAGGAGGGCGATTATGAAGAAGATTGAACGCCGCGCCGCATTATGCCTTTTGCTGGCACTCGCCTTATTCGCTGGATTATGCCTGTTCTGCTTCCGCTTTGTGACACGCGGCGGGCAATGGGCTTCTTTCCCCTCTAACCGCCATTTGTATGACCGCAGTGGACGGCTGATTTCTGGCGCGATTGCTGACCGTGACGGCGATATCCTCAGCGATATTGTGGAGGGCAACCGCACATTTTATCCGGATGAAACCGTCCGCCGCGCCACACTCCATGCCGTCGGCGACCGGCAGGGCAATATTGGCACCGGCGCACTCCACGCGTTTGCTGACCAACTTTCCGGCTATAATCTCATTACTGGCGGTTATTCCCCAGTTGGCAGCCAACGCACCATGTACCTCACTTTGGACGCTGCCTTCAATGTCACAGCATATAAAGCTTTGGGTGGACAAAAAGGTACTGTCGGCGTCTATAATTATAAAACCGGCGAAATTTTGTGCATGGTATCTACCCCCGCATTTGACCCGGATAACCCACCCGAAAACTTTGACGATGAACAGTATGAAGGGGTATTCGTTAACCGCTTCTTATCCTCCGCCATTGTCCCAGGTTCCATTTTCAAAACCGTTACCCTTAATGCCGCCATTGAAAATATCCCCGATTTATATGACCGCACTTGGGAATGTACAGGCAGTACCATCATCGGCGGAGCGAATATCACCTGCCCCAGCGCACATGGCTCCTTGAATATCCAATCTGCATTTGCCCATTCCTGTAATGGCGTTTTTGGTCAGCTTGCCGCGGAAATGGGCGGCAGTGTGATGCAGCAATATGTCGATAAAGCTGGTTTGACCGGCAGTTTATCCGTTGATGGCATTTCCACCATGAAAGGTACCTTTGCATTTCAAGATGAGGACAAAGGTCAGCTTGCCTGGTCAGGCGTTGGCCAGGGCAAGGATGCCCTAAACCCTTGCTCCATGATGGTTTATATGGGCGCGATTGCTAGTGGCGGCAAAAGCGCTGTGCCCCGGCTGATTGATTCCATTGATACCGGTTCACTTTTGCCCGGCGGACTGTTCCGCACCAAGCAAACCAAAGAGCTAGTCACAGCCTCCAGCGCGGAAGCGCTGCGCACTATGCTGCGCAATAATGTGCAGCAAACCTATGGCACAGACCGTTTTCCAGAGGGCGCGTGCGCAAAATCCGGTACGGCAGAAGTCGGCGGCGGCAAATCACCGAATGCCTGGTTTGCCGGGTTCCTGGATAATCCAAACCATCCTTACGCATTTATTGTGCTGGTGGAAAATGGCGGCGGCGGTGCGTCTGTCGCTGGTGAAGTTGCCAGCCAGGTGCTGAACACGATTGTCAATAAAATGTCCAATTAACACAAAAAGCGCCCCCGGATAACCGGAAGGCGCTTTGTTTTATATGTTATGCTTCAATACTAACCGCCGCCGCTGGCGCTGCGGCGGACGCTGTGCTGTCCGTTTGCATGGCACTGCCGCCATATTGCGCTATTGACGCCGCTGTGGACGCGGAAAGCTGCTGCATTTGGGTTTGCAGCTCCATGCGCGTTAAGGCAAGCTGATCCTGTAAACGGTTATCAATTTCTGCCTCCCGCATATATCCATGCTCCCGGATGACTCGCATGGACTGCCGCCGCTGCAATTCTAACTTCAATTGTTGGGCTTTGCGATGCTGTTTTTGATATGCCGCACGTGCCTGCCGCATTTTTATGAGCTTTTCACGGTCTAAATCCCGCCGCTTTTTGTTGGCACGCGTTACCGCCTTTTGTAACTGCCCGATGGCTGCCCGGATGCGCTCGGCATTTTCTGGGTCTTGCCGCAATGCCGCTTTTAACTGCGACATACGCCGCCACGCATAACCCGCCGCCGCGTTGACGTCTGACCGCGTCCTGGCGCGCGCAAGCCGCGCATATGCTTCTAATGGCGCATCACCATAACGCGTTGTATTCGGCAATTTGAAACGCTCACGCATGGCTTCCGCTTTTTCCCGTGCTTCTTGCATCATTTCCCATATGGACTTTTCTTCTGGCTGTGATGGCGTTTGTATTTCTTCCATTTTTGGTTCCTTTACTGGCTCTTTTCCATAGTTTTTCATGGTTGCCGGTACGCTTGCGCTGCTGATTTTCATACTGTTCATGCTCGCATCCCTCCTTGCAAACGCCCCTTTCTTATCAGTATATCACAAAACCATGGCATATAACAGCATCAATCTGAAAAATAGCTGAAATAAAAAAACATCCCCCTTTTCACACGAAAAAGAGGACGCTTTTTATTTTTCCCATTTTATTGGGTCTGCGGCCCTAAGGCAACATATAATTCCGGATTGACCGCGTTGCCGTCGTGATGCACTTCAAAATGGACGTGGGGACCTGTGCTGCGCCCTGTATTGCCAGACATTGCAATCTGTGTACCTTTTTCAACGGTATCCCCGACATTCGCCAGTAATACACTGTTATGCGCATATAATGTCCGCAAACCATTTTGATGGTCAATAATAACATAATTGCCATAACTATCCGACCATTCGGACACAATCACAATACCATTATCTGCCGCGTAAACCGGTGAACCCACTTCGGTACACAAATCAACACCTTTATGCCAATGGTCATCGCGATATTTAAACCCAGAAGTATAACGATAAGTGGTCAGTGGAATCATCATTTCGCCAGTGCCGATGCCAATATTTTTGGTGCCAACGGCAACAACCGCATTGGTTGCACGGGATAATATTGCACGACTGACAATAGTACGCTGGGTTTCTACACCATTAATGCTGACAACTTCCGCCCGAATGCGTGCTTCGCCCTCGGTGCCGTTGATAATCGGTTGCGTTGTATTTTGTGCTATATCCGCATTTTCCACCCATAAGGTTTCATATGGGATTGCTTCCATGTAATTTTCAGTATGGGTCACTTCTACATGCAACTTGCCTTGCAATTGCTCGTCCAAATCTTCCATAGAAATTTGTGCATCACTCGGCGCCGCCGCAAAGGATACATTTACATTTTCTGTGAATCGGGCTTTGTCGGTTTCATCTGTCTTATACTGCGCCAAAGTATCATCCAGTATTTGCTGTATCTGTGTTGCCTGCGCACACGCACCGATGGTTTCACCATTGATCGTAAGCACAGCAAGCATATCCATACCATTTGCTGCCTGCACCATGTTGGAAACAATCGCTTTTGGCTGTAAAATCTCATCTTTTAAAGCAAAAGTTGCTTTGGTTTCTATCCGCTCATCCAAAGAGCATTGCCCGGAAAATGCCGATATACTTTTTTCAACAGCCTTTGCCGCCTGCCATGCCTCGGCTTCTGTGGCAACTGTACCGATGGTTTTGCCGTCCACCGTGACGCGGTAAGCAGGCTGAAACGCGGCTGCCATTGGCAGCGCAAACAGCGCCAGATAACAAATTGCAAGCGCTAATGCCCGTTTCGGATTTGGAAACTGGATTTTTGCCTTGCGGGCATGGTTCCGCTGCCAAGTGTGCAAAGCCAAACGGGTTGGCAGCAGGGCAAGCCGGATGCGGGAACGCATAGCGGCTGAAAAATGACTGTGTTTTGCTGTATCTATCATGATGTCAGAAATATCCTTTCTAGTACACGTCTATATCAAATCGATTACAATTCGGTTACAAACCAATCATACACGACTGATGCGCAAATGTCAAGGGGTGGAAAACATAGAATTTGTAAATTCCCTATGAAATAATTCCGGCGGAAGCGGCGTGTCATTTGTGCAACATTCCCAAACCGCATCAAAAACCACCGGTAAAGCTGCATAAGCATTTTCCAGCAGCATAAAAATATCGTCTGTATTGTGCGCCGTATCCTGCCATGGTTTGCCGCTGCGGTTTGCACAATCTTCCGGTAATGGCAATGAACGCATTTTAAATATGGACAATTCCCCTGGCTGTCCACGGCTGCGTTCGGCTTGCAGCAGCGCGTCACGCGCTGTGTCATCACCTTGCGACAACGCTTCATATACACGGCGCATATCCCGCATGGCGGCGGCACACGCCGTTGGGCGCACTTTATGCCCTGCCGCAAGGCAGGCATAAGACAACATTTGCGCAGGCGTATGCAACACACGATATTGAATGCGCAGTAGCTGATATGCCCGCAAGTGAATAGGATTCTCTGTAATATAACGTGCGGTTATGGCATAATCAATATCGGTTGCAGCAAGCCCATAAAGCCTCTCGATTGGAAAATCAGGATAATGCGGCGCCAGACGCTGCTTTGCCATGGCAGCCAAAAACGGGGATAGCTGCATATCTAGGATATAATGGGTGCATAACCCAAACAGCCATGCCCGCGATACGCCATTTTTTGCACGCCGCACCAATGATTCAAAGCATGAAAAAGGCGCCATACCATGCAATTCCATGGCATATATGCGCAAATTACTATGGTATGGAATATGATGATAAAACAGCGGGTCAAATGCTTGTGCGCCCCACGCATATGCTGCCGCGTATTTTTTACAAATAGCGGCAACCGGCTGTGGCGCATGAATCAAACCACGCGTGGCAAAATAGTCATGGGTGATAAATGAAGGCATAATTGGTAAATCACCTCAAAATGGGTTTCATGTATTGATACAGCAATAGTATACAGCTTTTTTCACAAAAAAACCAGTGCCTTATTGTAAATTCCTCATAAACAATTGGACATTTGGACAACAAAAAATGGGACAGCTTGTTTTTGCTGCTGTCCCTGCGGTTTGACAGATTGCTTCCTTATTCGCTAGATTCATCAATAATTGTTTCGCATAACCGGCGCATATAGGATGCGACAGCAGACAATGCCAAACATAGCGCTAGCCGTTCGCTGGGATTTTCCAAATCCGCAGATAATTTTTCACTGAGTTGTGCCGGGATAAAATCCCTTAATACCTTTTTTGTGTCTAAAAATTGCCGCCAACAACGTTCAAAATCAATATCATCCCGCCCAGTAAGCTGTTTGATGTCATTTAATACAAGTAATTGCTTGAGCTGGTAAACACACAACATTTGCATAATATGCTGATGTGTATATTTTTTTCCTTGTATTGGACTAAGCAATTTTTCGCGTGAATAGTTGTTAATCATGGTTTTGGTCAGCAGTTTGTCCTCTGGATGGCGTTTATTATCACTTAACCCATCATTAAACAGCGTCAACACCTGGTCCATATACAAATCCAAGGTTGGAATCTGTTCTGGGGATAAATCCCTGTCAGAAAAGACCTCCCGCATAATTTCCTGTAACTTACGCATGATAAATTCCCTCCCTTTCCTATTGTAAATTATTTTTGAATACGATGCAAGTACCCTTGCATTCTTCTTGCATTGCGGATATACTATAAAGTAGTTATCAAAACGATATGGAGATGTTTTTTATGCCACGTATTTTTCTTAAAGCACGGGAGCCGTTTTCAAGTTACTCCCATTTTATCGGCGCTGTGCTATCCGGCGCAGGGCTGGGCTGTATGCTGCTGCGGATGCTGTTTGCAGGCGTGGATGCAATTACCATGTTCTCTGTGACATTATTTTGCTTATCCTTGATTGCTCTCTATTCAGCAAGCAGTATTTACCACTTTTCCGGGCGCGGCGAAAGCGTGCTGCGCATCCTCAAAAAACTGGATCATAGTATGATATATGTGTTGATTGCGGGCAGCTATACACCGATTATCCTCAAATATATGGCATATCCAAAGGCAATTTATTTTGTTGGCGCCATCTGGGGCATTGCACTGTTTGGCATTGCGATAAAATTACTGTGGATTGACGCGCCCCGTTTTTTGGGGACAATCCTTTATTTGTTGCTTGGCTGGGCGATTATAGCAGACTTTAGCGTTGTACTGTCCATGCCAGTGCCTGCCATTGTTTTACTGGCAGCCGGCGGGCTGTCTTACACCATTGGCGGACTGATTTATATTGCGAAACACCCAAATTTTGGACAGGTCATCGGTTTCCATGAAGTATTTCATCTGTTTGTGCTGGCTGGCAGCATTGCCCATTACTTTATGGTATTTTTATTTGTGATTTAGCCCCTTTTTTGCACAAGAAACAGCACCAAACCCGGCTTTTCATACCGGATTTCTCGGTGCTGTTTTTTTTGCCTGAAGCCAGTTTAGAATAAGCTAATTTCAGAAATAACCGTATCTGTATATTTATTACCAGGATAAATATCTAGAATGGTAAATTTTATATGGTCGGTCTGCATCGGCTTGCTGAACTGGAATGTTTGCGCACTCATCACATCATCAAGCTGGAATGACTCACTTGTTCCATCTGCGGCGGTAACAGTCAAGGCAGCTGGGCGGGAATTTTTGTTGTATAAATCGCGACTTTTGTGATAACCTGCCATGATTGTAAACCCATTCACGGTTACTGTGTCATTTAATGTTAGGCTTAACGATTCACCGACGCCATAACTGTCAGCACCTTCCACCCATGCGGTAGCAGCATCGTTGTCCACTGCCCGCCACGGCGTATGTACCATGTCATATTCGCTGAGTGAACTGCTTGCGAATACATCCGCGATATCCGCCATGGTTACAGCGGGATATACTGGTGTTTCAGGTTCCGGCGCGGGCACAGCGGCTGGGATACTTGCCGCTGGCGCGGGCTGTACAGGTTCCGGCGCAACCGGTTCCGGTTCAGGTTCTGCGGCATTATCCATATCCTCTGGTTTGTTATCCGGCTGTACAGAAGAAACTGACGCATCCTGCGCGGCATCATCTGCCGCGGTATCCTTTGGATTCAAAATAATATATGCCGCAAGCGCCGCGATAATCGCAATGAGTAGCACAACGACCACTGGAATCAGGAAAAACGGCAATTGTTTCTTTGGCTGTGCCGGTTGTGGGACAGGCTGCGGCATGGGCTGCGGCTGAACCTGCGTTGCCGTGGATTTTTGTAAATTCATCGGGATGCTGCCATCCGGCGGCATTTCCGGGAAAACAAGCTGTTTGCCGCAATTGGTGCAAAAGTGCATACCATCCGGCACCTGCGTGCCGCATTTGGTGCAAAACATAAGAAAACCCCCTTTGTCTTTTCTATTATAGCATATCTGCCGCTGATTTTTAAGCGGAAATGGCGTAATTCGCATGAAAATGTAATCCGTTTACCGAAATTTATGGAATACCGCATTGCGGATGAAAAATCATTGCAAAAAAACGCATTTGTGTTACAATAATTTTAATACGGAATCTTTTTTGAAAGTGAGGCCATTTTCTTTTATGCAGCATTCAACCAGTACGCTAATTCGGCGTTTTGCACCATATTTCCGCCCTTATTGGCGTGTTTTGTTCCTTGATTTGTTTTGTGCTGGGCTGACAGCGGCATGTGATATTGTGCTTCCCATGCTGGTGCGTTCGCTGGCACAGCGTGGCATTGACGATATTTCTTTGCTTTCTGTCCGATTTATTGCAAACATCGCCTTGGTTTATTTGATATTACGCATCATTGATGTGATTGCTACCTACTTTATGGCAAATGTCGGCCATGTGATGGGGGCAAAAATCGAAACCGATATGCGCACCGCATTATTTACGCATTTGCAGAAATTATCTTTTCATTATTATGCAAATACCAAAGTCGGGCAGCTTATGGCACGCATTACCAGCGATTTGTTTGATGTGACCGAATTTGCACACCATTGCCCGGAGGAATTTTTTATTGCAGGGCTAAAAATATTGCTCTCATTTGCCATCCTCTGCACAATAAATGTTCCGCTGACTGTTATTATTTTTATGATTGTTCCAATTATGGTGGTTTGCTCGGCAAAGTTTAACCATCAAATGCGCAAAACTTTTCATAAAAACCGTGTACAAGTCGGGGAAATCAATGCGCAGGTGGAAGATAGTTTGCTTGGCATCCGTGTGGTTAAATCTTTCACCGGGGAAGACCGTGAAATTTCCAAGTTTGAATCAGGCAACCATGATTGGCTGCAAATTAAACGGGAAAATTATTTCTGGATGGGGGCATTCAATGCGACAACCCGCGCATTTGATGGACTGATGTATTTGGCAGTCATTGTAGCTGGTGGGGCATTTATGCTGCATGGGGCGATTCAGCCAGCCGATTTTATGGCATATATTTTATATGTTTCCACACTGCTTGCGACCATACGACGGATTGTGGAGTTTGCTGAACAATTCCAACGCGGTATGACTGGCATTGAACGCTTTTTTGAAGTGATGGATGTACAGCCCGAAATCCATAACCCGGCACAACCTGTGCCGCTGTCCCAGGTACAGGGGAATATCCATTTCAAGGATGTTTCCTTTGCCTATGCCGATGACCCCGATACGCCTGTACTGCATCATTTGGATTTAGATGTCAAAGCTGGGCAAAGTGTTGCATTGGTTGGGCCATCCGGCGGCGGAAAAACAACAATTTGTAACCTTATTCCCCGGTTTTATGATGTGACTGGCGGTCAAGTGACCATTGATGGCATTGATGTGCGAAACGTGCGGCTGGAAGATTTGCGGCAGCAGATTGGTGTTGTTCAACAGGATGTTTATTTGTTTTCCGGCACAATTTTTGATAACATTTTATATGGGCGTCCAAGCGCCTGCCCAGAGGATGTGATAAAAGCGGCAAAAGAAGCGGGCGCACATGATTTCATCATGAAAACCCCGCATGGCTATGACACTTATGTTGGTGAACGTGGTGTCCGGCTGTCCGGCGGGCAGAAACAACGCATTTCGATTGCGCGGGTATTTCTGAAAAATCCGCCTGTGTTAATTTTGGATGAAGCAACCAGCGCGCTTGACAATGAAAGCGAACGGTTAGTACAAGAAAGTTTAACCCGGTTAGCTAAGGGGCGTACCACAATTACCATAGCACACCGGTTAAGCACCATCCGTTCGGCGGATAAAATTGTTGTGCTTACAGAGGATGGTATTTCTGAACAGGGCACACACGCGGAATTATCCGCCCGCAATGGCGTTTATGCCTCGCTTGACCGCCTTGCAAGAGGGTTTGACTGATATCGAAAAAAAATCCCCAGATTCCGATGAATAAAAGGAATCTGGGGATTTCTGTTTTCAGTTGAAATAAACGATTTCCTCTTTTGGCGGTTTTGCGGGCTGGATATCCAGCAAATCCAGCACAGGCCCTGGGCCTTTATATTGCGACAATATTTCAATATGAATATGTGCTGTGATTTGGTACCAGCCTTTGTTCTGAATATCCGGGAATTTATCATAGGTATTGCAGGCAAACCCCAAAAAAGTGATATCTTCCGCACAGCATACCATACCATGCCGTCCGGGTACGATCCAACCTTTGGGAAGCTGTGGTGTTACCAGCACATGGGCTTTGAACCGGACAATTTTATCATCATATTTTTCCGGGCTGCTGCTGGCATCAATATACCATAAGCCGAAATCCTCATCACCAATATGAATTTCCGGCGCGTCAACATCAAATGGCATTTCCATATTGTCCCGATAATCTTCGGAGTTCCCGTTTTCGTCATCAAGGAAAATGGTTGCCCGCGGATTCATGGCACGGATATTTCGGCTATGCAGATAATCTTTGTCCTTCTGTGTGCAGCGGTTAAACACAATCAAATCCGCAGATGTGATATGTTCAAACATTTTGGGGCCAAGGTTTGCCGAATATAGTTCAAATGTGGGGCCGCAAATGGAAGCGACAATTTGATAAAGCTCCCAACTATTTGGCATCACTTCATCGACAAAATGCCCTAAATCCCACATTCCATTAAATTCGACCACAACGCGGTCAGGTTTGACCTCAGCGGCAGCTTTTTTCAGGGCAGCAGTAGATAATTCCTGCTCATCCTCGACATCGACCAGAATGGTATTATATTTTTCCAGGAAATCTTCTTCATATTCTTCGAGTCCATCTTCGCAGCGGATGAGTAATGTTTTTTCATCCACAGTGAAATTTGGGTCTGCCAGCACTTCTTTGATAAAGCTGGTTTTCCCACCTTCCAAAAGCCCAACGAAAATATAAACAGGCGGTTTCATACAAACTCCTTAAATTCCAAATACTTCACACAAACGGTCTTCATCGAGTTCAGCGCCAATGACGCACAAACGCCCAGTATAATCAGCAGTGCCTTTACGGATTTCGGGCATTCCCGGCACATAATCAAAGTGCAGCCAGCCGCCATCCGCACAGGGTACAATCCCTTTGGCACGCAGTACAGTGCCCAAAGAAATATCGCCTAAAGCGGTTAAACAAGCTGAAAGTTCAGTTTCTGTGAACTTTTTCGGGGTTTCCATGCCCCAGCTTTGGAACACTTCATCGGCATGGTGGTCATGCCCACAGGAGCAGGAACCGTCATGATGGTGATGGTGTTCATGGTCATGGCAGCCGCACGTACAATTTTCGTCATGGTCATGATGGTGGTGCTCGTGGTCGTGGTGATGTTCATGTTCATGCTCATGGTCGTGGTGGTGTTCGTGGTCGTGGTGATGCTCGTGGTGGTGGTCGTGCTCGTGCTCATGTTCTTCCGCAATCTGTGCAAGCAGTTCTTCTGCCAGCGAATGGCTGTCCTCCATCACATCCAAAAGCTGTTTGCCGGTCAAATCGTCCCATGGTGTTGTGACAATACGCGCATTTGGATTGTGGGAACGCAGTAAATTAACACATTGGTCAAGTTTATCTGGTTTTACATTTTGAGTACGGCTTAACAGCACCGCGCCAGCGTGTTCAATCTGATTGAGGAAAAATTCGCCAAAGTTTTTGGCATACATTTTGCATTTCATGGCATCCGCAACGGTGACAAAGCTGTTAAGGACAACAGGTTCATGTTCTGCAACACCCTGCACTGCGCGGATAACATCACTTAATTTGCCTACGCCAGATGGTTCAATCATAATACGGTCTGGGTGGTAGGTTTCGATTACTTCTTCCAATGCTTTGCCAAAATCGCCGACCAATGAACAGCAGATACAGCCGGAGTTCATTTCGGTAATTTGGATGCCAGCATCTTTGAGGAAGCCGCCATCAATGCCGATTTCGCCAAATTCGTTTTCAATCAGCACAACTTTTTGTCCGGATAATGCTTGCTGGAGCAGTTTTTTAATGAGGGTAGTTTTGCCTGCGCCAAGGAACCCAGAAATAATGTCAATTTTGGTCATATTGATGATACCTCCTGGTATTTTAAATTTTTCTATATGATAAAAACGGTACTAACCATCATAATACCCCAAAATGCAGGGGAAATACAATAGGTTTGCTGCGATTTTTTCTATCGGAATAAATCCGGTAATAATAGGTTCTGTTTTTTGACTAAATCCCAATGGAAAAGCGGGATTAAATCATGTGGGGCAACCGGGTGATATTGTGGCAGCAGTCCAGCGGCATAAGCTAATGTGCCGGTTAACTGTTGTGGTGTCATGCGGGTACGCAGGATACCTAAATCCAAATCTTCATCCCGTTTACTAAGCCTGCGCCCATCGGGCGCAAGGAGCAAGGGGATATGGTAGAATTTTGGCGGTACAAAGCCAAATTGCTGATGCAGCCAAATTTGGCGTGCGGTTGAACCGATGAGATCATTTCCACGGACGACTTCGGTAACACCCATCAAGCCATCATCGACGGTAACGGCGAGCTGATAAGCGAACACGCCATCAGAGCGGCGGATAATGAAGTCACCGCATTCCTGCGCGAGGTTTTCGGTATAAGCGCCCATACAGCCATCGAGGAAGGGAATGGTTTTATCAGGGACGCGAACGCGGGTAGCCGCGCCACGGGTTTGGGAAAGTTTACGGATTTGCGGCAAAGATAAATCCCGGCATTTACCGGAATAGACCACTCTACCATCGGACAGATGAGGTGCATTTGCGGCATGGAGTTCCGCACGGGAACAGAAGCAAGGATACAGCAAATTTTTTTGCTGCAAGAGAGCTTCATAGCGCAAATAAATGGGCGTACGGTCACTTTGGTAGGCAGATAAACAGATATTGGATGAAATGCCCTCAAGCAGCGGGATATTGGGAGGCATTTCGATGGTATCCCAATCCAAGCCAAGCCAATGCAAATCATCAATAATCAGGGCGGCATAGCTGCGCGGACAGCGCATTTGGTCGAGGTCTTCGATGCGCAGTAAACAGCGTCCATTTTGGCTGCGGGCGGACAGCCAGCTTAACAGTGCGCATAACACATTACCGAGGTGCATCCGCCCACTTGGCGAAGGTGCAAAGCGTCCGGTAATTTTTTTGTTCATTTGATGCAGTTCCCCTTTCGCGGCTGATACCCATTATCTATTGTAGCACCATAACAAAAAAAAATCAAAAGAAAGCTGTTCGCATAGAACCAACGAGGGGAAGGGGGTTCCCTTCCCCTCTCTGGACTCTCCTCATCCCCGGCGCCCAGCCTTACGCCTTTTTTCCGCAAGGAAAAAAAGGCTACCCAGGCTGGATCGTTCATGCGTGCATCTTCCATAGGTTTTTGGTGCAGTGTGTTTGGCTTGGATGTATCATTTTTTGTACCCTTATCATATTTACAGACGTTTTCTGTTGGTGCAGGATTGATATTTGTAAGACTGGAATGAAGCTCTTTCCGCCGTAAACGTTAGCACGGTGCTTGCATTTGAGGGAATTGTGATAAGGGCTGGAGGTGGGTGGGGGCGCCTAGACCCTTCTGCCAGTCTGGCGCCCCCACCCACCCGCTGCGCCGTTTCTGCGGCGCAGACAGAAAAAAGCAGCCAATCCGCTTGGATATGGCTGCTTTCTTATTTTTGTCTATCTCATCAGCAAAGGCACCCTTTTCCTACCGATTTCATCCAAATCCCCACAAAGTGGTTTTCCATAAAATCTTTATACCCAATCAAGGGGGACCTTTGTTGTCTTTTTCTTCATTTATGACATTACATAAACCGATGCGCGTGCCACGCCCAGGGCATAACAGCGGCTATGGTCATTCAAATAGATATCAATTTTATTGCCTTTAATAGCGCCGCCAGTATCTTCCGCGATAAAATCGCCAAACCCTTCAATATAAACTTTGCTGCCCAGTGGAATCACGCGTGGGTCAACCGCAATGGTACGACCTTCTGTGCAGCGGGTGCCTGTTGCGGTACCGGCGCCATAGCCGCCGCTGCAAGAGCGGCAGGCACAATAAAAGGTCAGTTTGAATTCACCCATTGCCTTGCCATTGGCAGCAACCGATTCTGTAATGCCGTATGCGCTGGAACGGGTAACGGTACGCCCATAAGCTGGTGTATGCTTCAGTGCTGCTTTGCGTGCTTTTTCTTCCGCCGCTTTGCGCGCTGCTTCTTCTGCTGCTTTTTTTGCTTCTATATCTGCTTTTGCTTTGTCCATTTCCTCTGCTGTCCGCACAAGCCCTGCAACGGTGTTATTAGCGCTGATTTGTCCAATCGAAGCCGTCATAATATCTGTCGCTGGCAGGCTTTCCATCGTAATCGGTATGTCAATCGCCGATGCGCCTGTCACTGCAAGGGATACGCTGAGCAGCAATGCCGGTAAAACCAATCTCAGTTTTTTTGTGTTACAAAATCGCATAAAGTTCTACTCCTGAAATTCCACGGCAAGTGATTCATGTGTTTTGCGTTTTCATCATTTGCCGTTGTTGTAATTGGTCTGTTATGTCTGTGTAACCAATTCGTTTTCATATTGTTACCGTTCTGTAATCACATGATACGCACTTTACGCTGTTTTGTCAAACCTTTTTTCAAAAAAAATTGATAATATCACTCCCTATTGTAATATTTTTTATTGATATTGCAAATTGTATATAAAATATCTGGTCTTTGGGGCGTCTTTGCCAAGGTCAATAAGCCGGATTTCAAAATGTTAAATGTTGGTACTGTACAAACACCGGTAAATATGGTATAGTAAAAAATAAGCGTTTGTTGACAAAGCGCCTGCATGAATAGAGCTGCATATTGTGTGTCAGGGCTTGTCATAATGGATGGGATTTGGATAGCAACAGTATTTTGTTGTCTTTTCCATAAAAATATACGGGATTTCCTCCCCGGATTTTTTTGAAATATTAAAATGAAATTTTTTATGTTACATATTTTGTTGTAAAGGAAAGTGATAATAGCATTATGAAAGAAAAACTGAAGATTATACCCCTGGGCGGTCTGGATGAAATCGGGAAAAACATGACCGTGATAGAATATGGCAATGATATGGTTGTCATTGACTGCGGGCTTGCGTTTCCAAATGACGATATGCTTGGTGTCGATTTGGTCATCCCAGACACCACATACCTCAAGCGGAATTACAAAAAACTGCGTGGTTATCTGATCACCCATGGTCATGAGGATCATATTGGCGCGCTGCCATATGTTCTGCGCGATGTCAATGCCCCGGTTTATAGCACACGTTTAACCTGTGGCATCATTGAAACCAAGTTGGCAGAGCATAAAATGCCTTCCAAGGTGCGCCTCAACCGGATTAAAGCAGGTGATTCGATTAAACTGGGCTGTTTTTCTGTGGAATTTATCCACACCAATCATTCCATTGCAGATTCAGTCGCATTGGCAATCCGCACCCCATTGGGCACGGTAATCCATACAGGTGACTTTAAGGTAGATCTGACACCAGCATCCGGTGAAATGATTGATTTAGCACGGTTTGGCGAACTCGGCAAAGAAGGCGTACTTGCGCTGATGAGTGATTCCACCAATGTTGAACGGCCAGGTTATACCCCTTCGGAGCAGACAGTTGGCGCAGGACTTGAGAACTTTTTCAAGAATTGCCGGGAACGCATTATCATTGCGACATTTGCTTCAAATGTATCCCGCTTGCAGCAGATTCTGGACATTGCCGCCAAATATGGGCGTAAAGTCGCGGTTTGCGGGCGCAGTATGGAGAAAATCTCAGCGGTTGCCATGGAGCTTGGATATCTTTGTGATAAAGGCAAAGTGATGATTGACATTGCGGAAATGCGGCGTTATCCTCGTGAACAGCTTGTCATTGTATCAACCGGGTCACAAGGGGAAACGATGTCCGCGCTATACCGCATGGCATATAACAGCCACAAACAGGTGGAGGTTGTGCCTGGCGACCGGATTTTAATTGCAGCGTCCGCGATTCCCGGCAATGAAAAAGCCGTCAACAGCATGGTCAATGAGTTATATAAAAAGGGTGCAGAAGTGATTTACGACCGCAATGCGGCCCTTCATGTATCCGGTCATGCCTGCCAGGAAGAACAGAAATTGATGCTTGCCCTATGCCGTCCAAAATATTTCATTCCGGTGCATGGGGAACACCGTATGTTGCGGATGCACGCCCAATTAGGGGAACAAATGGGTGTCCCAAAGAAAAACGTCATGATAACCGAAATTGGACGTCCGATTGAAATCGGGGAAAAATCCGCACGGCTTGGCAATCTTGTGCCCTCCGGACAGGTGCTTGTCGATGGGCTTGGCATTGGTGATGTTGGTTCCGCTGTCCTGCGCGACCGCAAACATTTGGCGGAAGATGGGTTATTGGTTGTTGTCATGACCATTGACGGCACATCTGGTGTTGTTGTTGCAGGGCCGGACATTGTATCGCGTGGTTTTGTTTATGTGAAAGAAGCTGAACCACTGATGGAGGAACTGCGGACAACGTGCCAAATTGCGCTTGACCGCTGCTTAGACGAGGGCGTCAGCGACTGGAACGGCATAAAACTTGCTGTAAAAGGCGCGCTAAGCGACTTTTTATTCAAAAAAACCAAACGCAGCCCAATGATTCTTCCAGTAATCATGGAGATTTGAGATATAATCTTAATCAGCCAAAAAAAGCCCTCCGCCATCGGCGGAGGGCTTTCCCGAAAATATATCATCATTTATGATGATATATCCTATATTTTTGCTTACGCGTTGTCTACCTTCGCCATATGCTCAATCAGCATCAGCAGTTTGTTGGAATAACCCCATTCGTTGTCATACCAGGAAACAACCTTGACAAACTTATCGGTCAGCGCAATGCCAGCCTTCTTGTCAAAAATAGAGGTACGTGCATCGCCCAGGAAATCAGAAGATACAACATCATCTTCAGTGTAACCCAGGATACCCTGTAACCCGCCTTCGCTCAGCGGCTTTTCAGAAGCAGCCTTCATTGCAGCGCAGATTTCATCATAAGTTGCTGCTTTCGCGAGGTTGACAGTCAGGTCAACAACAGAAACATCCAGTGTCGGTACACGCATGGACATACCAGTCAGTTTGCCGTTCAGCTTTGGATATACCTTGCCAACAGCCTTTGCAGCGCCAGTGGAAGATGGAATGATATTGCCGCAGGCAGCACGACCGCCGCGCCAGTCCTTCTTAGACGGACCGTCTACAACCTTCTGGGTGCCGGTTGCGGAGTGTACTGTGGTCATCAGACCTTCGGTAATGCCGAATGCTTCGTCCAGTACCTTTGCAATCGGTGCCAGACAGTTGGTGGTGCAGGATGCGTTGGATACAAAGTTCATATCCTTGGTATAAGTGTCCTGGTTAACGCCCATAACAAACATTGGGGTGTCATCCTTGGATGGTGCGGACATGATAACTTTCTTTGCGCCGCCGTCAATATGTGCCTGTGCCTTTTCCTTGGTGAGGAATACGCCGGTGGATTCTACGACATAATCAGCGCCGTCTTTACCCCACGGGATATTCTTCGGATCCATTTCCGCATGGAACAGGATTTTCTTGCCGTCAACAATGATAGCGTCATCCGTGTATTCAATGCTGCCATCATACTGACCATGCATGGTGTCATACTTCAGCATATACGCCATATAATCCGGTGTCATAAACGGATCGTTTACAGCGACGAATTCGATGTTCGGGTTTTTCAGCCCTGCGCGAAATACCATGCGGCCAATGCGGCCAAAACCGTTAATACCTACTTTGATAGCCATGTGAAAAATTCCTCCTATAACTCCTTGGTGAATTTGCTGAATAAATTATACCGCAAAAGCTGTAATTATGGCAATCCCCCTTTTTGTGAAAAGCGTGTCAAATTTCCGATGCCAATTCCACAATATTCTTTGCAAACTATACAGCAGTGATGCTATAATAATAATATCTTGGCGTATTTGTGGTTACTTATACGTGCAAGGCTGTCAGGTAAAAAAAATTTTTTTAGGAAAGTGGCGGCTGGTGATAATTATGAATTTTGATAAATATGTAGAAAATAATCTGTCTGGTTCTATGCTGAAGATGCTTCATGTTGATCAAAAGGTCTTTGTGTCCGTTGATGAAACAGGGCGCATTACCGATATGACCAAACAGGCAAAATATCTGCTGCGGCAAAATATTATGGATGATATCGGCGAAGTCCTCAGAAGTGAAAGCTGGAGAATATTAGAGATCGTGCTGCGGGAAGGTCAGCCCGCCACAACAGAGGATGATATTGATGGTGAATACTATCAGCTTGATATCAGCCCGATTGAAGGCGGCGCGCTGCTGCTCTTCACCCCATTACAGCCAAAGCCGGTTGTTCTGCCCTTCCCGATGCAGGAAAAAATGCAGGTTGATTTAGAAGTCATCTTGCTGCATTCTAAAAATTTCCCCAGACAGACGGTCAACCCGCTTGACAACATTCAGCGCGAAACATTGGAAAACATCCAATTGCATGCGCTGCGTATGTTGCGCAGTCTGCGCCATGCCAGCTTGCTGAGCAAGCGTTCGGATATCATACCGAATCTGAAAATGCTGGATTTTCAGGCGTTTTGCGCTGAGTTATGCAGCTGCACCCAGCAGGTTTGCCAGGAGAGAGGGATATTTGCCGAAATTACCTTTGAACCATCCAAAAACAGTTGTGTCTTTGCCTTTGACCCGGAATTGATCACCCGTGCGGTTTTAGGGCTGCTGACCAATGCGGTGTTTGCATCCCCCTATGTCCGGGTAAAAGTCACAAGCAACAAGGATAATGCTTGGGTTACGGTTGTAAATTCTGGCAAGAAAATAACACCCGAAGATCTGGAACGGTATTATGACGGCTGGACTTATGATATGGATGACAATGACTGGATAGAGCGTAAAATCGAAAAAGAGACCTTTAGCACAGGCTTGCCGCTCATCCGCAAGATTGCGGCATGGCACGGCGGCACGCTGCTGTTTAATACAGAAGAAAATTCCATATGTTTCCGGCTGACCCTTTCGCGTGTATGGCTTCCGCCGGAAGGACACCAGTGGCGCATAGAAGAGGGTATCAGTGCTGTTACGCAGGAGCTTTCTGTGCTGGAATACAGGAAACGGTAAATTTCGATAAGATATTCTATAATTATACTTTTTCCTTGCCCGTTTACGGCAGTTTTTATGCACATCAGTAAAAAAGCCAAAAATATTTTGCGCTTCCCTTATTTTTTTTGATGAAATCTGTTGATTATTATGGGTCAAAGTCATTATAATCTAAGGTGTGGCGGATTGCCCTGATTCCCGCGCCCGGCAGCATGGCGCTGCCGGGCTGATTCCTGAAGAAGATGAGCTTGGCGTTGATATCAAAATGCTTTGCTTGTTTTTTATGTACACACAAAATAAATGGAGAGGTGAATGAAATGGTGTACACGTTTCGTGGCGGCATACATCCAGGCCCGCATTCTGACCCTGGGTATAAGGCTGCAACAAACACCAAGCCTATTGAGGCAATGCCCGCACCGGATCAGGTCATACTGCCTGTGTCCATGCACATCGGCGCACCTGCAAAGCCGATTGTAAAAGTGGGGGATATTGTCGATATGGGCCAGCCCGTTGCAGAGGCTGGCGGATTTGTATCCGCGCCCGTCCATGCAACTGTTTCGGGCAAAGTCATTGCGGTAGAGCCGCGCCTGCACCCAAGCGGCGGCAAAGTGATGAGCATTGTCATTGAAAACGATAAGGAAGACCGGCTGCATGAGTCGGTGCATCCTTATGATTTCGCGGCAATGTCCAATGAGGAACGGATTGAGTTAATCCGCAGTGCCGGCATGGTCGGTCATGGCGGCGCGACTTTCCCAACCCACGTGAAAATCCAGTCTGGCATCGGCAAATGTGATACGATTATCGTCAATGGCGCGGAATGCGAACCGTATATCACATCTGACCACCGGCTGCTGCTGGAACGCCCGGAAGAAGTTGTCGGCGGGCTGAAAATGCTGGCGGACATTATGGGCGTGCAAAACGCAATCATTGCCATCGAGGAAAACAAAGCGGATACGTTCCCAAAGATTGAAGAACTAATCCGCGACGACAACCGCTTAAAGCTGTATCCACTCAAGTGTAAATACCCACAGGGTGCGGAAAAACAGCTTATTAACGCCTGCACAGGGCGCGAAGTGCCCTCCGGCAAGCTGCCCGCGGACGCGGGCTGCGCCGTGTTCAATGTTGACACGACTGGCGCGATTTATCGCCGTTTCGCAACCGGTATGCCGGTTGTGCGCCGTGTTGTCACGGTTTCTGGTTCTGCGGTCACAAACCCGAAAAACCTTGAAAGCCGTATCGGTACCCCGATTGCAAACCTGATTGAGGTTTGTGGCGGCTTTAAAGAACCGCCGAACAAACTGCTGATGGGCGGCCCGATGATGGGGAATGCACAATTCTCCCTGGATATCCCTGTCATGAAGGGTTCCAACGCATTCCTGGCGTTCTGTGGCGAGGAAGACAAGCGTGTGGAAGAACCTAACTGCATCCGCTGCGGCAAATGTATCAATGCCTGCCCGATGCACCTGATGCCGATGATGATGAATGCTTATGGCAATGCGGGTGACCTCACCATGGCAGTGGAACTGGGCGCGATGGACTGCATTGAATGCGGTTCCTGTGCTTATGTCTGCCCGGCACGCATTCCGCTGGTACAGCGTTTCCGCCTGACCAAATTGCAGGTACAGCAGGAACGCGCTGCCGCCAAAGCAAAGGCTGACGCTGAAAAAGCCAAGGCGGAAGCCGAAGCCAAAGAGGCAAAGCCCGCGGACAGCGGTAAGAAGTAAGGGAGGTATAAACTGATGTATGATTTAAGTAAAGTAGTTGTCACCTCCTCGCCCCATATCAAGGCGGAAGACGATACCAGAAGTTTAATGCTTGATGTCGTGCTGGCAATGGTGCCGGCGCTGGCAGTCGCGGTGTTTACTTTTGGGTTCCGTGCGCTGGTGATGACGGTGGCAACTGTGCTTGCCTGTGTTGTATTTGAACTGCTTTATTGCAAGGCAGTACATAAAACGCCGACCATTGGCGATTTGTCCGCGGTGGTCACTGGTATTTTGATTTCATTTAACGTGCCGGTTGCAGCGCCCATTTGGATGCCCATGATTGGCGGCGGATTCGCGATTATCATTGTCAAGATGCTGTTCGGCGGCATTGGCAAAAACTTTATGAACCCTGCGCTTGGCGCACGTGCCTTTATGATGGGCTGCTGGCCTGCCCTGATGACCACTTGGGTGCAGCCCCACCAGTCTATTCCGCTGTTTGGCAATGTCGACGCGGCGGATATCTCCACCGCTACGCCACTTTCTCATCTGAAAAATGGCGAATTGCCTGGCGAAAGCCTGCTTGACCTGTTCTTTGGACAGCATGGCGGCGTCATCGGCGAAACCTGTGCGCTGGCATTGCTGGCGGGCGGCGCTTACCTGCTTTATCGCAAAGTGATTACCATTAATATCCCAGCGGCATATATTTTGACTGTTGCTGTGCTGACCTTCCTGTTCCCAATGGGCGATGTAGGCCGTTTCCAGTGGATGCTGACCCAAGTTTTGTCTGGCGGTTTGCTGCTTGGCGCAATCTTTATGGCAACTGACTATGTCACCAGCCCGGTTACACCAAAAGGGCAGATTGTATTTGGCATTGGCTGTGGCTTGCTGACGGTTTTCATCCGTTATTTTGGCGGCTTGCCAGAAGGCGTTTCCTATTCTATCCTGATTATGAACGCCCTTGTTTGGATGATTGACCAAAAATGCCTGCCGCGTAAATTCGGCTATGCCGCAAAGAAGGAGGGCAAATCATCATGAGTGAAGCAAAAAAAGAATCCATGGGTATGCTGGTCGTGGTATTGTTCCTCATCACTTTTGTGACCGCGCTGCTGCTTGGTTTTGTCAACCAGGTCACTGCCCCGCAGATTGAAAAGAACAATGAGGCAACCCGTGCCGCCGCAATGGCGGAACTGATTCCGGATACTGAACCGGTTGCGGCCCAGCCGTCAGAAGTGCCCGCACCGGATAAGAATACCCCGGCAATCCAGAATATTTATGAAATGCAGCAAGACGGCGAAACCGTTGGTTACTGTATGGAAGTGCTGCCTTCTGGCTTTGGCGGCACGCTGACTGTTGTTGTTGGCGTTAATATGGATGGCACCATTGCGGGCGCAAAGGTAACCAGCCATGCCGAAACCCCTGGCCTTGGCGCAAAATCCCAGGCTGACCCGGGCTGGATTCCTCAGTTTGTTGGTAAACCGGCTGATGGCAGCCTTGCTGTCACCAAAGATGGCGGTGACATTGTGCCGATTACCGGTGCTACCATTACCTCCCGTGCCGTAACGCTTGCGGTCAATACCGCTGCAAGCTATGTGCAGGGGCTTGCATCTTAATCAAAGGGGGATGGATTTTTTATGAAATTTTCTGAACGGATGAAATCGGCTGTCCTCCTGGATAACCCGGTTTTTATGCAGACCATTGGTTTGTGCCCAGCCCTTGCAACCACAACTTCGCTTTCTAATGCAATCGGCATGGGGCTTGCTGCAACAGCTGTACTGATCGCGTCTAACGTGGTTATTTCTCTGTTGCGCAAATTTATCCCGGACAAAGTCCGTATCGCGGCATTTATCACCATTATTGCAGGGTTCGTTACCATTATCGACCTCAGCTTACAGGCGTTTGTACCGTCACTGGCGGCGTCGCTTGGTTTGTTTCTGCCGCTTATCGTTGTAAACTGTATCATTTTGGGACGTGCCGAAGCATATGCTTCCAAAAATAAAGTCCTCCCTTCCGCGCTGGATGGCGTTTGCATGGGCATCGGGTTTACCTTTGCGCTGGTACTGATGGGCTTTACCCGTGAGCTGCTTGGCGCTGGCACCATTCTGGATGGGCTTTCCACCTTATTGCCTTTCTTGAAAGGCGCAATCCCAGCAACCGGTTTTGCAATCCCTGGCTTACATGATTACCCGGCATCAATGATGATTTTGCCTGCGGGCGGCTTCCTGATGATGGGGATTATCCTTGCTGTCATCCAGCATATCATGAGTAAAAAGGAGGGCAAGTAAATGAATTACTTTGCTGCTGTCCAAGCGGGCTTGCCCGGTAGCATGGAACTGACTGATATTCTGTTCCTGGCAATCTCCGCTGTGCTGGTCAATAACTATATTCTTGTCCAGTTCCTTGGCTGCTGTTCCTTCTTTGGCGTATCCAAAAAGACGGATACCGCGGTAGGCATGGGCATGGCGGTTATCTTTGTTATGGCGCTTGCATCCATTGTTTCCTGGTGCGTACAGTATTTCATTCTGACGCCGCTGGAACTGGATTATATGCAAACGCCGGCATTCATCCTGGTTATTGCAACTTTAGTGCAGTTTGTTGAAATGTTTATGAAAAAGGCAATGCCTGCGCTTTATCAGGCGCTTGGCATTTTCCTGCCGCTCATTACCACAAACTGTGCTGTGCTTGGCGCTGCAATCACCAATATTGATAATGGTTATTCCTTTATCGGTTCGGTTGTTTATGGCGTATTTGCCGGTGTTGGCTATATGGTTGCAATTGTTATTTTTGCATCCATCCGTGAACGCCTGGAAGTCACTGCAAAATGCCCAAAATGTTTTGAAGGCTTCCCAATTGCATTGGTTTCCGCGTCATTGCTGGCGATGTCCTTTATGGGCTTCTCCGGTTTGAAAATCTGGTAAGCGCTGGATAAAGGAGAGTGTCTTAAATGAATATTACAAACATCATTTATGCAGTCGCAGCGCTTAGCATTATGGGCTTGCTGTTTGCGATTTTGCTTGGTGTTGCGGCAAAAATCTTTGCCGTAGAAGTTGACGAGCGTGTGCCGCTTGTCCGTGAATGCCTGCCTGGTGCAAACTGTGGCGGCTGTGGTTATCCTGGCTGTGACGGGCTTGCCGCGGCAATTGTCGAAGGCAAAGCGCCGGTTAACGGCTGTCCGGTTGGCGGCGCGGCTGCCGCGGAAAAAATTGCCCAGGTGATGGGCGTGGAGGTTTCTTCCGACGAACCAAAGGTTGCCCATGTGCATTGCGCAGGCGGCTGCAAGGCGGTTGATAAAGCCCGTTATGAGGGCTTAAAAGACTGTAACGCGGCAATGCGTGTTGCTTCCGGTCCAAAAGAATGCGCGTTTGGCTGTATGGGGCTTGGTTCCTGTGTGGCGGCGTGTGCGTTTGACGCAATCCATATTGTGGACGGCAAAGCGCTGGTTGATACCGAAAAATGTGTTGCCTGCGGCAAATGTGTAGCAACTTGCCCGAAAAAACTCATTGACCTTGTACCGAAGTCCAAAAAGGTTCATGTCAACTGCATGAACCGGGATAAAGGCCCGGTTGCGATGAAGGTTTGTGAAGTTTCCTGTATTGGCTGCATGATGTGCCAGAAAACTTGTAAGTTTGATGCCATCCATGTAGAAGGCGGCGTTGCAAAGATTGATTATGACAAGTGCAAAGGCTGCAAGATGTGCGCGAAAGCTTGTCCACGCGGCTGTATTGAACCAATCCCGACCGCAGAGGAAAAGGAAAAGTTTAAGGCAATGCAGAAAGCTCAAGCAGAAAAAGCAAAAGCTGTCGCCGCTGAAAAGGCAGAAGCTGCCAGCCTGAAGAAAGATTAATGGGATACATATCCCGGCAAAAAACCCTTCCCTGAAACACCATCAGGGGAGGGTTTTCCCTTTTATAGGTTGTCATTTGCGTACAAAATTCATGCAGATGCAAAATTGTACAATAATATACTTGCATAAATGCCGTATTTGTGGCATAATATCTATATCTATTTGCCTATCCGGGATAAATGGTAGGCAGCCTAATTTTTTTGCCGGTTTGCCGGCGATTCCAAAATAAAAAGAGGGGTTTTTTATCGTGAAAGAAAAACGAAGCAGCTTTTCCAGCCGCATTGGCTTTGTCCTTGCCGCTGCCGGTTCTGCCGTTGGGCTTGGCAACTTGTGGCGGTTCCCGTATCTTGCCGCTAAACATGGCGGCGGTATTTTCCTGCTTGTCTATATTATTTTGGCAGTAACTTTTGGGTTTGCTTTGATGATTACGGAAATTGCAATCGGGCGTAAGACCCGCTTGTCCTGTATCGGGGCATACAAAGCGCTTGACCGTCGTTTCGGTTTCCTAGGCTGGCTTGCAACCCTTGTCCCGATTATCATTACGCCATATTATTGTGTTATTGGCGGTTGGGTAATCAAATACCTTTTTGCGTTTGTTTCCGGCAATGCGCTCGCGGCTGCTGATGGCGGCGATTATTTTAACGATTTCATTGGGTTTAATGCCGGTTCATTGGGCAGCACCATGCTGAATTTTTCTGGGCCTACACCATGGTTTATCCTGTTTGTATTTCTGACAGCAATTGTTGTCATTGCAGGCGTCGAAAAGGGGATTGAAAAAGCTAGCCGTATTTTAATGCCAATCCTAGTTATTCTTGCAATGGTCGTTGCTGTCTATTCCTTGACCATCCCAGGTGCATTGATTGGATTAAAATATTATCTGCTGCCAGATTTCTCGCAGTTTTCGGCTTCTACGGTACTTGGTGCGCTTGGGCAGTTATTTTATTCTATGTCCCTTGCTATGGGTATTATGATTACGTATGGGTCTTATATGCAGCGGGATAACATTTTGGAACATTCTGTCACCCAGATTGAAATTTTTGATACTGCCATTGCATTTATCGCGGGGTTAATGATTATCCCTTGTGTTGTGGCATTTAACAATGGTGACCCATCCCAAATCAATGCAGGCCCAGGGTTAATGTTTGTCACCCTGCCGCGTGTCTTTGAAGCGATGGGCGCAGGTGGTACAGTTATTGGGATTATATTTTTTGTTTTGGTATTATTCGCGGCATTGACATCTGCAATTTCCCTGCTGGAAACCATTGTATCTGTTGCCATGGATAAAGCACACTTAAAGCGTGTGCCTGCTACCATTATCATGACCATTATTGTATTGCTGTTTGGTTTGCCATCCTGCTTAGGCTATGGCCCATGGGCTGGCATTACAATCATTGGAATGCAGTTCCTTGATTTCTTTGATTTCATTTCTAATTCGGTATTGATGCCAGTTGTGGCATTCCTGACCTGCCTGCTGGTTGGCCATGTGGTTGGCACAAAAGTCATTGCGGATGAAGTGAAAGAAGGGGCAAATGCGTTCCATCGGGAACGCCTGCACCGTGTTATGATTAAATGGATTGCACCAATTTTGCTGGTGGTTATCCTTGGCACAGAACTTGCAACCAAAGTCTTTGGTTTGTTTTCCATTTAATTTTTTCTTGCAAACAAAAAAACCGGGCTGTTTATCTTTGCAGCCCGGTTTTTGTTATGGTTAGCCGTTTAACAGGTGGTCAATGAGGGTATAGCCTTTTTCGATATAAATGCCAGAATTTTGAGCAGTTTCTTCCGAATACAGCAATCCTTTGCCAAGGGTTTTGGTGCTGTCATACAGCAGGTATGGCACAGGGTCGCTGGTATGGGTACGCAGCCGCAGCGGGGTGGGATGGTCTGGCATAATCAACAGACGGAATGCCTCGCCAGAGGCGCGTAGCGCCTCATACAGCGGCTGTATAACCCGTCTATCCAGGTTTTCAATCGCTTGCACCTTGTGCTCTAAAATGCCCTGATGCCCCATTTCATCGGGCGCTTCCACATGGATATACACAAAATCATTGCCATCTTGCAGCAGCGCTTTGGCGGCGGCAGCCGCTTTGCCTTCATAATTGGTTGTCAGACCACCAGTTGCACCTTCTACGTGCAGCACCTGCATTCCTGCGCCAACCGCAATACCTTTCAACAAATCGACAGCTGAAACCATTGCGCCTTTTTTGCCGGTTTTGCCAGTAAAAGAGGAAAGTGCCGGACGGGTACCTGCCCCCCAGAACCACAGCGAATTGGCTTTATTTTTGCCCGCTTTTGCGCGGGCAATGTTTAATGGGTGCTGATTCAAAATATCAAAGCTTTTTTCCATCATACCGCGTAAAACCGGATCTTCCGGCAGATAATCGCCGATGACTTTACCTAAAATATCATGCGGCGGTGTGATATCCTGCACCACACCCTTTGACCAGATTAAGCAATGGCGGTAACTGGTGCCAACATAAAAATGATAAGTTTCATTTTCAAACACTGGGCGGACAGCTTCCATTAAAACAGCAGAATCTTCTGTAGAAATTTCATCCGCGCTATGGTCAATGATGGTGCGTTTGGCATAAGGGATGTCAGGTTCATCCGAAATGGTGACGGTATTGCAGCGTAAAGCAATATCTGTCGGCAGCATATCCACGCCAATGCTTAATGCTTCCAGCGGTGATCTGCCGGAATAATAAATTTCAGGATCATAACCAAGCACCGCAAGGTTAGCGGTATCACTGCCTGGTTTCATGCCTGTTGGGATTGTTTTTGCAAGCCCGACTTCACCGGTTTGGGATAACTGATCCATCATAGGTGTATGGGCAAACGCAAGCGGGGTTTTCCCGCCAAGGGCATGGATTGGCTCATCTGCCATACCATCCCCTAAAATCACTGCGTATTTCATAAGGAACTCCTTCTTTTAAAATAATACATTCTGATTATTATTATTGCGCAGAATCAAGTATTTGTCCAGTACTTTGATACAGCATCTATACCTGCTTCAGAAATTTTTCTCTCATATTTTGACCGAAAATTCCCTTGATAAACAGTATGATTTCCAGTATCCCCTAATAGAATTTAAGCTTCAGCCTAAAAATGCTTCGCTGAAAAAATAACCCGCGCCAATAAATGCTGTATTCCAAAGCGTAATGCCAACCGCAGACCATACCACATATTCCTTTAATGGCATTTTTAACAGCCCTGCCGGGATGGAAACAATCGTCCGCAGTACAGGCACCAACCGACAAATCATCAGTCCGCGCCCACGCCCTTTTTCCAGTCGGGTATGACATTCCTGTACAAAATGCTGGAATTTAGGACTTTTCCCGAAAAGTTTGTGCAGCAGCGGCGCACCGCCGCAGGCACAAATAAAATAAATGACCAAACATCCACCAAGCCCTGCCAGCACGGAAATGACAATCGCTAAAAAAAGATTCATTTGGCTTTGCCCAATTAAAATACCAACCGCAGGCATAATGACACCTGCCGGGAATCCAGGTAAGTTTAAGTATTCACAAAAAAAGACAGCCGCCATCATTGGTAAACCATATTGTTGGAAAAGTTCAATAAAATGCTGTACTGTTGTCATCTGGACTGCTCCCACAAAAATAATTTTTCTTTTTTTTATTCTAATCATAACAACAGGCTGTGGGTTATGCAAGTGCCACAGCCTGTTGTTTAGAAATAGTTCACAGAAAAATAAAGTGTTTTTAAAGAAAATGCAGGAATGCAGTGAATGCCCAAATACTGCCAACAGAGATACCGCCGCATAGGGCGGCAAAAAATAAATGCAGGCTTGTCCAGCGTTTGCGGCGGTAACGCCGTACCGATTTGGGTTTGCGCAAATAGCTTTCCGCAACTGCGCACGCCTCCCGTAAAATATCGCGGGGGGATTCATGGGTTTCACGTATGACAAAAATTGCTTCTTCGAAAATACCAGGGTTTGGCGGGCGTACCACAACCACCCGGCGGGAAATCCCCTTGACCATAGCAGCCTCCTGAAAAAAATTGAGATTACCTTACAGGATAACCGCAAAAAGGGAAAATATACCTTGTATAGCCCAAAGAAAATAAAATTATGCGGAGGATGGACGATATTCGAGCCGGATAACCAGTGCAGTCAAATCATCCCGTACGCCGCGTTCGGCGGCGGATATGACAAGTTTTGCCGCCAGTTCTTTAGGGCCGTCGTCGCCATGCTCTCGGATGAGTGCGCGCATCCATTCATCTTCCAACCCATCACAAACGCCGTCAGACAGCATTACAAACAAATCCCCTGGACTCATCCGCACTGGTACGCTTTGTTCGGCAGCAGGTTCATCTGATAAGCCTACTGGCAAATTGCCGCCGGATAAACGTGTCACCGCACCGTTTGTCCGCAAAAAACTGGGGGCAGCCCCACACTTTAAGCATTCGCCTTTACCGGAAAATAGGTCGATGGTTAAAGCATCCAGCGTAACGCCGCGCATCCCATCACTGCGCAGCCGGAATGCTGGCGAAACCGTCCGCAATGCGTCAGCAGAAGTGATACCCGCCCGTAAAAACCGTTCCATCAGCGATAAAATCGCACGGCTGTCCTGTGCCGCGGCTCGCCCGGAACCCATGCCATCTGCCAACAGCAGGCAGGCACGTCCGCTTTCTGTGACAAAAGAACGGGCAGTATCCCCGGATACTTTTTCTCCAGGTTTTTGCCGCTGCCCAATGCCGACAACCGCACGGTATGGGGCTTGTTCCCGCAGCATCAAGCGAGTGCCAAGTTCATCCGAAATGCGTTCGGGATCAGTCAGCCCGACTTGCAGCACGGCGGATAGCCCTGCCGCAAACCCTTTGCGCTCATGTAAGATATTTTCCAGCCCCTCCCCAGCGATTTCTACCCGCAGCCGCCCACCGCCATCCCGAAATACGGCAACTTTATCAATCCGCCCAAAAGCAGAAGCATAACTGCGCACCTGCCGTTCTCGGGCAGGGAGTGAAGCTTGGTCACGCCCCAATGTGCCGCCAATCTGCCGCAGAATGCCGGTAAGCCCGGCATATTGCTGGGCAATCAGCGAGCGGTTTTCTTCGCAGCGTTTACGGTATTGCTGCCGTTCCCGCAGGGCAAATAAAGCGTCATTGACGGCATGAAGCAGTTCCGGAAAATGAATGCACCGTTCTGAAAAATGTTTGGGGAAATCAGCGGCTTCCGCACGTCCTCGCCGCAGCATTGGCGCTGCTACATCGCCCAGCACCGAGAGAGTGGAAACATAATCCTTTTGCCAGCAGGTTTCACAGATTTTACAGCCCCGACAGACTTTATCCGCGGCACAGTCAAAAATTGCATGGATATCTTCATCAGCGGCGGCACGCCCTGCCTGTGCCCCGCTCATCATCACAAGATACATTTCATAAAATGCCTCGGATGCTTCCGCGGCATACCGCCCCGCCGAATGCCGCACCCGGGTAATGGTATCAATGGTATCATTGCGCATGGGCAGCATGGTATCACGGATATATTGCCAAACCTGTTCTGGAACTGTGCGGAATAATACGGCTGCAATGGTGCATTCATACAGACTGATGGTGAAAAGCGGATGGTCAATGCCAAGCAGCCCTGCCGCGCCTGCTGAAAGCAGCGCGGACAATAAGAAAGGGATTTTCCCTGCTGTGCGGAATGCGCCGGAAAGAAGCGCCGCCAAACCATAAACACAGGTTAAAAATGCGCCGCTGCCAGCGGCGGCATCCATCGCGACGCCAAGCGCCACGCCAAGGGCAGCGCCAATGGTGCTGCCGCCCAAGAAAGCCCCGGCAAGCACCAGCAGGAATGCCGCCGTGCGGGCAGGCGCAAAGGCGCCAAACAGGGTAATATCCCCAGCGGAAACCAAAACGCTGGCAATGACAGCAAGGATGCCGCCAGGACGGCGCAAATCGCCTTTGCCATGCGGCGGGGAAAGGGCTTGTATGTAACACCAGCACAACCCGCCAGACAGGATACAGGCAGAAAGATAACGGCAAATATGGGCTGGACGGATAAAACCAGGCGCAGGCAGCAAAACAAAGTTACAAGCTGCCATCATAAGGGTACACATCAGCGGCATAAACCAGCCTTGCCGCTCTGCCGCGGCGGGATGGAAAATACGGGCGCAAACAAAGGTTAATAACGCGGCGGTTGCGGCGGTCACGCCGCTAATCCCGCCGCGCAAAAAGATTGCGCCAAAAAATGCGCCAAAAAATGCACAGTACCCTTTGCCAAGCGCGGCACATGCCCCAGTCATTGCAACGCCAAATGGTTGGAACCCACCAAAAATCATACCACGGGACAATATGGCACATAATGCCAGGCGGCGAAGCCCGGCACTGATTTGCTGCACCTCATCGGTGCGGCAGAAACGAGTCCAGGTTTCCGCCGCCCGCGCAGCCACCCGGAACCCTTTCCGTTCTAAAGTATGCTTATCCATGATTAAACCTCCTTGTTTTTCCAGTATAAACCTGCTTACCCTGCACGTTTTGTTGGAAAATACAAAGGGAAATATCATACCTATGGAAATTAAAACCTAATTCGCCCTTTCTTGTTTGGAGTGAACGGATTTCTGTGATTTTCACCGGTTTACAGTTGTATCATAAGGCGGAATATGCTATACTTATCATGTAATAGTGTGGGGTTTTCATCCACTTGCAAAAAGGAGGGCTTGCATCTTGAAAATCCAGGAATCTGCGGAAAACTATCTGGAGGCAATCCTGATGATTCAGCGGGAAAAAGGCAACTGTCGTTCGATTGATGTGGCACAATTTTTAGGGTTTTCCAAACCAAGCGTCAGCCGTGCCATGAGCCTGCTGCGCGAAAATGGTTATGTTGTTATGGATAATATTGGGCTTCTTACTTTGACGGAATCTGGGCGTGAAATTGCGGAACGCATTTTTGAACGCCATCAATTATTGACCGAATGGCTAATCCGTTTAGGTGTCAGCCCGGAAACTGCCCAGGCGGATGCCTGTCGCATTGAACACGTTATCAGTGTAGAATCCTTTGACCATATTAAAAAACATATCAGCCAGACAGACTAATGGAGGCGGGACAACCCTTTTTTATTGTATCAGATGGGACGTCCTGCTTTTTTATTCCTTGGAAAGGGAGGAAGGGTACGATGCCTCGCACCATTTTACATTGTGACTGTAATTCTTTTTATGCTTCTGTGGAAACTGTGCTGAACCCTGCCCTTGCCAGCGGACCTATGGCAGTCTGCGGCGACCCGGAAAGCCGCCATGGGATTATTTTAGCAAAAAATGAAGCTGCCAAGGCATTTGGCGTCAAAACCGCCGAAACCATTTGGCAGGCACAACGCAAATGCCCAGGTTTACAGCTTGTGCCACCCCACAGGGAGGCTTATGTGGAATATTCCCGCCGCGCTAACCGGATTTATTTGGAATATACCGATTTGGTCGAGCCATTCGGCATTGATGAATCCTTTTTGGATGTCACTGGAAGTCTGCATTTATTTGGCACTGGGCAGCAGATTGCGGATACCTTACGCAAACGGATGAAAACGGAACTTGGCATTACGATTTCTGTTGGCGTGTCCTTTAACAAAGCCTTTGCAAAACTGGGCAGCGATTATAAAAAACCAGATGCCACAACCCTAATTACGCCGGAAAATTACCAGCAGATTGTATGGTGTCTGCCTGTTGGAGCATTGCTTTATGCAGGACCAAAGGCACAAGAAAAACTACACCTGCTTGGTATTGATACCATTGGACAGCTTGCCGCAGCAGATGCCAGTCTGCTCCACCATATTCTTGGCAAAGCTGGGGATATCCTCTATACCTATGCCCGCGGGGAAGACCAAGACCCTGTCCGGTCATTTTATACCCATCAACAGGTAAAATCGGTTGGCAAAGGTATGACATTTGCCCATAACCTTACTGATATGGAGGAAGTCCGTATCCAAGTGATGATGTTATGTGATCACATAGGCAGCCGTTTGCGCAAACGTCATTTGAAATGTCAAACGGTACAGGTTTTAATCCGTGACCCGAATTTCCGGAATATTTCCCGGCAAGCTACCCTGTCAACCCCCACAGACAGCACCCGCTTGCTGACCGAAACCGCAATGTCCATTATTGCACAGCATTGGACAGCAAAAAAACCCATCCGCATGGTCACTGTGACTGCGGCTTCTTTGCTTTCCATGGAACAAACCGGCGAGCAATTATCCCTTTTTGATGAAGGAGCATCATTACGCCGGGAAAAACAGGAAAAGCTAGACCGCGCTGTGGATGCACTGCGCGGCAAATATGGGCGCGACGCGGTGCAATATGGCGCGGCACTGCGCGGCAAACCACAAAAAAAGCAGAAAAAATGAGATCGCCCGGGATAAACGATGTTATCCCAGGCGATCCTTTGTAACCTTACCTTACCAATCTTGCGTGAATATAGTATAGCATAGTCCATATGAAAAATCAAGTAGTAATTTCATTTTTTTTAGATTTTTTTTAAAATTTTTTGTCGCTTCGCTGTTTAGATATATTTTACAATTATCATCACAACGCTCAGCAGCGATAACCCAACGCCCAATGTGCGGTTCATCATCTTTGGCGAAGCCTGGTTGGCAAACCGTGCGGTAATGCCTGCCCAAAGCCATGTAAACACAATACAAAGCAGCATCAGCCGCCAGCCGGTAATACCGCCGATGGCAAAATGGGATACCGCGCCTGTCAATGCGGTGAATGTCATAATAAAGACACTGGTGCCAACTGCGGTTTTGAGTTCATACCCCAAAACGCTGACCAGAACAAGCAGCATCATCATACCGCCGCCAGCCCCGACAACACCGCAGATTAAACCGACGGCAACACCGCAAACCATTGACTGCATGATGGCTTGCTTGCGGGTGCGGGTTTTCATGCTTTCTTTTGCCTGCATCACCGGTTTAAAAATAAATTTCAGCCCGGCAAACAAGGTCATAAACATGGAGAATCCACCCATGGTTGCACGCGGCAAAAAAGATGCGGCATAACTGCCTACCAATGTAAAAACCAGCACGGTAAACAGCATGACAAGCCCATTGCGCACATCTAAATTTTTATTTTTATGATAGGTATAAGCAGAAGCGGCAGAAGCAAGCACATCAGAAGCAAGCGCAATGCCAACCGCTTCATAAGCATCGACATTCAAAAATGTGGTAAGCATTGGGGCAATGACAGCAGCGGCAGACAGCCCCGCAAGTCCTGTGCCAAAGCCAGCGCCTGCCCCGGCAATAAAACAGACAAGAATTTCCTTTAGCAGCATAGTGCCCCTTTCCCGAAAGATAAAATATCCGTATGAAGGGAATCAACCTTATGCCTGGTTTCCAGGAACATCGGATATTGTTTTTTTAATTCTCCAATTTCACGCCGCATTCCACACAGAACAGCGCGTCCGCGGGCACAGGCTTGCCGCAAGCGGGGCAAAGCCGCGCAGAGGCAGGCTGTGCCTGCATTGACACCGGCGCTCCTGGCGCCTGCTGTGCGGACATTTGCTGCGGGATAGGCTGCTGCATCATTTGCTGCTGCATGGGCATTTGCTGGGGCGTTTGCGGTGGTATTGGCATAGGCTGTGTGCCCAAAAGCTGCTGTTCTTCTACCCGGATTTGTTCAATGCGGCGATTTTGTTCCGCAATCGCCTGTTCAAATCCGTAAATCTCTTTGCAAACCTGTTCAAACCGTTCCCGATTCATCTCGCCAGCTTTCCACATGGCATACATTTCATTGCCAAGCTGGGTAATCAGGGCTGTTTGCTGACGCTGGTAATTTTGTATCTGTGATTTAATCCGGCTGGTTTCTACCATGGATTCTGATTTTACACTGACGGTTGCAATGCCACGGTCAAGTTTATCTTTTAATTTTCCAAGCATGAAATACATCCCATCCCTTTTCGAAAGAAAATAACATCCTTTTTTATCATACCATCACTACGCGTTTTTTGCAACCTGCTTTATCGTTTCATTTTTTGGATATCTTGTGGAATGATTTATATATTATCTACAATTTTTTATGTCCGATTGACAGAAACTTTGGAAAATGATACACTAAAGAAAATAGGTTTTTCACATTTGCCGGGCAATGCCCCACAGGTTTTTTATCATGATTGATTATCTTATCCTGACTTTGGTTATACTTGCAGTAATATTATCCGTTCGGTATTTATACAGACGCCGCAGCAATGGCTGCGGCGGCATCGGCTGCGCAGGCTGTGCCCTGCACTGCTCAAAACGAAAGGGGGAACACCACCATTGAGAGCTGTCATTACAGGCGCTTCGGCTGGCATTGGGCGCGATATGGCGCGCCTTTTATCCGTACGCGGCTATAAACTGACTTTAATCGCCCGGCGGCAAGACCGCTTACTGGAATTGGCGGACGAACTGCCAGACTGCCAGATTATTACCGCTGATTTATCAAAACCCGATGCTTGCCGACAGGTTTACCGCCTAGCACATGGCGCGGATGTCGAAATCCTCATCAATAATGCAGGATTTGGGTTGTTTGGACAGTTTGCAGAAACTGACCTTGATACAGAACTGGAAATGATTCATACGAATATCATTGCGGTGCATATGCTGACCAAACTTTTTTTGCGGGATTTCCGCACCCGTGGCAATGGATATATCCTGAATGTCGCTTCATCAGCAGGGTTTATGGCAGGGCCTTTGATGGCAACTTATTATGCGACAAAAAATTATGTCCTGCGCCTGACCCAGGCAATCCGCGAGGAACTGCGGCATGAAGGCAGTGGCATACAAGTCGCCGCACTATGCCCAGGGCCTGTACACACCGAATTTAATGCTGTAGCAGGTGTGCAGTTTGCTATCGGCGGCATTTCCAGCAAAATGGCAGCCAAATGCGGCATTGATGGGCTGCTGGCTGGCAAAGGCGTCATTGTCCCTGGCGCAGGGATGCGGCTCGCCTTGGCTGCCCGTCATCTTGTGCCTGAATCTGTGCTGACCCGTATTGCATACCACATCCAGAAAAGAAAGGGGTAAACATCCTATGTCCAAACCTGAACCGGATGCCCGCCGCCGCCCCCGTAAGCAACTGAAAACATGGCAGCGGATTTTATTCCGCTGGCGGCTGCCATTTGTGATGGTGCTGGTTTTAATGCTGCTTTCTGCTGTGGTTATGTTGGTGATTTCCAGCAAAATAGCCGCCTGCGCCAAGGCAAAAGAACTGGAACGGCAACAGCAAGCTGCCGCTATGACCACCTTTGAAGGGGCAGTTGTTGACGCGCTGCAAGCGGAACAGGATGAAATCCATAAACTGGTCTGTTTGACCAAAGAAGATGGCAATGTCACCTATGATGAAGAAAATGACCGGGTACAATTGGTGGTCTGGTCGGAAAAACCACAGAATACCTTCAAAAAAGATGAACAGATAACGCTGGAGAATTATACCTATGCCTATCCGGATTTGGAGCTTTCCACTTGGGGCAAAGCCAATGCAGATACCCTGAAGAAAAGCCAAGAAGCTCGTTTATGTAAACTATTTGGTATGCCTGAACGTGGCGCAAAATCTACCTTTTTGCTGGTGACGGTTGCTGTGGAACGGGTATTACGTCCGGCCTATCAGCCGGATGCCCAACTGGGCAATATGAATCTTTCCTTTGAACAGACAGTAGGACAGGATTTTATTACCTGGTTTAATGGCGAAATGACCAACAATTATTTTGTCAGCCCTCGCCCCTGGACACGTCTGGGTTATACCTATGACTGGGGGGTTGAAGCCAATCAAGGACATTATGGGGTGACTGAATTTGTTATACCAGCAAATACCAAAGTGACGGTAAAATCCATTTATTCCAATGAAGATATGGTCAAGGCACTGCGCCGTGGCCGCTTATAAAGAAATCCCCCTGCCGGATGCTTTCTGGCAAGGGGATTTGTTATTTGTATTTTTTCCATTCGGCAACCGCGAGTTCATCACAGCGGTTGTTATATGGGTTTTCCGCATGACCTTTGACCCAATGGAATGTGACATCATGCTTGTTCAATAGCCCCAACAGGCGTTCCCATAACTCCGGATTTTTGGCGGGTTCTTTGGCGGTACGCATCCAGCCGCGCGCCTTCCAGCGCGCTGCCCAGCCTTTGGTTATCGCGTCAATCACATATTTAGAATCCGAATAGACCTGCACCCGGCATGGCTCCCGCAGCCGTTCTAACGCGGAAATCACACCCAAAAGTTCCATGCGGTTGTTGGTGGTCATGGGGTCGCCACCGGATATTTCCTTTTCATGCGCCCCATATTGCAGGATTGCCGCCCAGCCGCCTGGCCCTGGGTTGCCTGAACACGCGCCGTCTGTATAAATTGTCACTTCTTTCATAACCACTCCTGATTCACAGCCGTATGCTGATTTCGCCGGATGAAAGGATTTCTTGCTGCCCATTTGGGCGCGTCACAATCAGGTTGCCCTGTGCATTGATATCCTCACATATTGCCGCATAACTGTCTGCGGCGGTGACAACCTGTACAGGCTTGCCCAAACAACATAAAAGCGTGCGGTATTCGGCAAAAAGCGGGGCTGTATCCCCGCTGTTCAGCACACGGTAAAGCTGTTCCAGTTCCCATAAAACGCTTGCGGCGAGTTGTGCCCGCCGTGGGACGTGTTCTGAAAAATCGGCTAATGAACCTGCAACGGCACGAACATCCTCTGGCAGTGCCTGCCGGTCAAGGCGCAGATTGATGCCTATGCCTAAAACAGCATAATCTACCGCGCCGGTTTCACCCTCCACAGCGGCTTCGGTTAAGATGCCGCATAATTTTTTGTCCTCCATCAATACGTCATTGACCCATTTGATTTGCGGCTGGAAACCACAGAGGGCTTTGATTGCACGGCATACCGCAACAGCAGCCGCGAATGTGATAAAGTTCAGCTTTGAAAGCGACAAACGCGGTTTCAAAAGAATGGACATATACAGCCCGCCACCAGGCGGGGAGCTGAAGCCGCGCCCCAGCCGCCCCCGCCCGGCAGTTTGCCGGTGTGCAATCAGTGTAAACCCTTCTGCACGGGAAGCCGCGTAATCTTCTTTTATGGCGGTATTCGTAGAACCTGTTTCCGCAAGGATCAGCACATCCCTGCCAAATGTTTCAGTTTCCAGCAAGGCAGATACGCCAGCAGCCGTCAGGCTGTCATCTTCCGGCAGCAGGCAATAGCCGCTGCCCTGGGATGATTCAACTAAAATCCCTTCCGCTCGCAGGGCTTCAATTGCTTTCCATATAGCTGTACGCGACACGCCAAGTTCCCGTGCCAGCTGCCCGCCGGAAAGCCGCGTCCCTCGGCTTTGCTCCAGCGCGCACAGCACTTCGTCCTTTACCATAAATGCTTGCTCCCCTTTCCAGGATGCCGACAAACTTGTATACATGATGGTTAAGAAAAAAGCGCCCCTGCGGGAAAGGGCGCGATTTTTTCCCCGCGATACAAAGTCTGCCATGCAGTTCCCTGCTTCTATTGTAACTGTTATCATGCAAAAATACAACTCTTTTTCGCAAAAATCGCAAGGTTTCGTAATTTTACTGCGCTTTAATCAGATATATTGCACAAAACTGCTGCCGCTTGTACCCAAGACTTCTGTATGATCTTATAAAAACTGGTAAAATCAAATGATTGTCAATGCAGAAAGTCCTGTACGGCTTTCAGGATGCCGGGCAAACCGCTGGTTTGCCCGCTGTCCCGCACCGTTTTCCCAAGCAGTTCCCGGAGGGGCGCGCCCATCCGGCTGGCATAAATTTTATTGTTTTGCAAATCCACTAGCGCAACCCGCACACTTGACCAGCCACTGTCCGGTTTTTCATATACCTGTTCGCTGGATTTGCCTTTCAGCTTGCGCAGGGCAGACCATTCCGCTTGCCCTGCCACTAAAATCAGGCTAACCATGCTAAATTCATGGGTGTTGTCCACTGGGACAATGTCTTTTTGCAGCTTGCAGGCAAAATTCCACCAATCGGCTAACGCTTCCATGTTAAAAACAGGCACGGCATAGACCAACCGGAATTCATGGCAATGGGTCACAGAACCGGTTGGCATAATGCCCATCAGTTTTTTCTGTTCCTGGTTAGAATATGCCGCATACAGCGCCGCGACCCGCCCGCAGCAGTCCACCATACGCTTGACAGAAAATTCTTTTGGCAATGTGGTTTCCAATTTACGGGTATAAGCGATAAACTGTTCTGGGAAATCTTTTATCATGGTTTTGCTCCCTTTATAACCCGGCTGGGTAAATGCCTGCCTGTGTCATTTGTGCCAGCGCTTGCTGGACTAACGCTTTATCTTCACGATAGGTCACACCAAACCAACGGGCATCAGTGGTCAGCAGACGTGCGTCAGCTTTACCCTGGTGCAGCAGGTTGTCAACCGCACCTGGCAGATAAAATTCTGCTTTTTGTGGGTTTTGCGGCAATTTTTCCGCGAAAAATGCCCGCAAAAGCTCGGTTAATTTGTCCATGAATGATGGCGTAAAACCCCAGATATTCATAGAAACCGGCGTGCCCTCCGGGATTTCCTTATACTTGCCACTTTCCTCATACCGGATGATACCGTCTGCGCCGCGGGCAATGGCAGTACGTTCCACAATAGATGTTAAATATCCATCTTTGCCCTGACAGACGCCCCGTGCTACTGTACCATTTTCTGTTAGTGTATTTTCCACTTTATAGCCAACCATACAGCACCGGCAAAGGTCATTTTGTTCCTCCGCTTTGGATAAGAAACCATACATTTGCTGGAAAGCATCAGCCCCGTAAAAATCATCCGCATTGATGACAGCAAATGGCTGCTGCCCTGCCAGCACTGGCGCTGCACACCAGACTGCATGACCTGTGCCAAGCGGCTTGGTGCGCCCCGCAGGGGTTGACAACCCTTCTGGCAGATTGTCCAGCGTTTGATAAGCATAATCTACTTGCATATGCCGCCGCGCCCGCGTAGCAATGGTTTGCTCAAATGCTTGCTCTAGTTCAGGGCGTATGACAAAAACCACCCGTGAAAACCCGGCACGCGCCGCATCATAAATAGAATAATCCAGGATAATCTGTCCACCTGGGCCAACTGGGTCAATTTGCTTTAATCCGCCATATCGCGAGCCTAGCCCTGCCGCCATGACCACAAGCGCTGGTGCTGCTTTTTTCATCGTTCTTTCCTCCCTTATCTTGGGCTTTGCCCTGCCATGCCACTGGTGCACAATGGCACAGTGCTGCATAACTTCTAGTGCTATTATAATGGATTTGTCTGTGTATCTCAAGCCATGTCCGGCAAAATGCCAGAAATCTTTATATTAGCAAGGCAGGTTTTGCATAAAAACAATGAAAATGGCTGCTTACAGGTTCTTTTATTGTCAAACAGGCTACAATGGTGATAAAATAATACTTGAAAGAGAATTTTGAAATTTGTAAGCCGCAAGAGCCGTTACTGGCTTGCATGGAATGAAATGAGGTAAATACACAAATGCGAAGAACAAAGATTATCTGTACCCTTGGCCCTGCGACCGATTCTCCTGACGTGCTGAAAAACATGATGAAAGCTGGCATGAATGTTGCCCGTCTTAACTTCAGCCATGGCACCCATGAAGAACACCAAAAACGCATTGAAATGGTGAAAGCCATGCGCGATGAAACCGGATTGCCCGTTGGCATCATGCTGGATACCAAAGGTCCAGAAATTCGAACAAAAACTTATAAAAATGGTAAAATCGAAATCACCGAAGGGCAACAGTTCACACTGACAACCCGCGATGTTGAAGGTGACAATACCATTGTTTCCATTAGCTATGCTGGGCTGCCGAATGATGTGAAAGTTGGCACACGTATCCTGATTGATGATGGTTTGGTTGCTTTTGATGTTGTTGATATCCAGGATACGGATATTATTTGTAAGGCGCTCAACGGCGGACCGCTTTCTGACCGTAAATCAATTAATGTGCCAGGGATTACCCTGCATATGCCATACCTTTCTGAAAAAGACAAGGAAGACCTGATTTTTGGCTGCACCCAGGGCATTGATTTTATCGCCGCTTCTTTTTGCCGCAGCGCTGAGGATATGCGGGAATTAAAAGATATCCTGCGCGACCAAAACTGTGAAGATATTGAAATCATTGCGAAAATCGAAAATATGGAAGGCGTCAATAATATTGATGAAATTCTGGAAGAAGTAACCGGTATTATGGTTGCACGCGGTGATTTAGGGGTAGAAGTGCCGTTTGAAGAACTGCCCGAAATCCAAAAAGACCTGATTAAAAAATCTGTCGCACGTGGCAAACGAGTGGTGACAGCAACGCAAATGCTGGAATCTATGGTCAAAAATCCACGCCCGACCCGTGCCGAAGTTTCTGACGTTGCCAACGCGGTTTATGACGGTACCAGCGCCATTATGCTGTCTGGTGAAACCAGTGTTGGTAAATATCCGGTGGAAACGGTGGAAACCATGAGCCGTATCGCGGAAAACGCGGAAAGCAGCATCCATTATGACCGCCGCCGCATGACACGCCCTGAACTGATTGATATGGATATGACAGGTGATGTGAAAACCAATGCGGTTTCTCATGCGGTATGCACCACCGCAACCGATTTAGACGCAAACTGCATTGTTGCCTTGACAGAATCCGGGCAGACTGCCCGTTCGGTATCCGGCCGCCGTCCCAGCAAGATGATTGTTGGTGCAACGCCATCCGAAAAGACATTCCATCGGCTGACCATGACTTGGGGTGTCATCCCTTGTATGGTGAAACGTGCTGCAACTGGTACTGAATTGTATATGCAGGCAGTGCGCGCCGCTGTGGAAGCCATGGAAGCAAAAGTCGGCGATATTATTGTCATTGCGGCTGGTATGCCGGTAGGCCGTGTCAGCTATACCAATACCATGCGGCTTATCCAGGTGACAGAAGATTATATCAACCTTGCCTTTGAAGATTGATTTTTGGCAGAAATATTGCAATATTGATGCTATTTGTTCATGGTTTGTTCAAAATCCGCCCTGCGGATGTGATACAATAACATTATATACGCGCGGCGGCAGCGCCGCGCGTTTGCATTTGATTCTTGTGCTGAGGGGCTGATTTGGGATATGTCATTTCACAGGCTGTTGCGCATTGTGCGCCGCTGGCTCTTGCTTGCCGCTTTGACGCTGGTCATGATTACCGTAGGGTTATTTGTCTATCGTTACCTATTTGCTTACACTTATGATAGTTCATTGGAGAATGTATCAGAACAGGAACTTGCTGTGCAAGTGAAACCGGCATCTGGTATTACAAATATCGCTTTATTTGGCGTGGATACCCGGCCAGATGAGCCAACACGTTCGGACTGCATGATGGTAATGAGTGTGGACGCGGATGCAGGCGTCCTGAAACTAACATCGCTGATGCGGGATAGCCGGGTGGAACTGGATGAACATGGCACGCAGAAATTATGCCATGCCTATAGTTTTGACGGACCAAAGGGTGCAATCCGTGCGATTAACGAAATTTTTAATCTGGATATCACCGATTATGCTGAGGTGAATTTTGTACAAATGGCAAACCTAATTGGCGAAGTCGGCGGGGTAGATGTGGAAGTTTCTGAAGCTGAACGCAAAGAGGCAAACAAATTCATTCGAGAATATTATGAATCCTTTGATATGGAGCCGGAGTATATTGAAGAAGCTGGATTCCAACATCTGAATGGTATCCAGGCAATGACATTTGCACGCATTCGCAAAGGTGGTACCGGCGATGACTGGGGACGTGTAGAACGACAATCCATTGTATTAGAGGCGATGTTTTCCACGATTCAGGACAAGTCCCTGGCAGAACTTGCCGCAATGATGCCGCGAATGATGCCATATGTGACAACTTCTCTCAAAAAAAGTGAAATGTTATCGCTTGCAAAAGGATTATTTGCAAATGGCAAGCCGCAAATTGAACATGCCCGCCTACCGCAAGATGGCGATTGGCATTATGGCGGCGCACAAGAGGAATATATTGTATACGATTTGGACAAGGCTGCCAAACAGTTAAACGATTATATTTATGATAATATACCCATCAGCGGCACTGCTGATGATGGGGAAGAATAATTTTGCGTGCAATGAGGAAAGCCCCTTCACCTATGGCGAAAGGGCTTTTTTTATGCAAAAAGTGCTTTGATTTGCGGCATTTGTGCCATTGCGGTATCATAACCGTGCTGATAATTTTGCTTTAATGTGTTTACATCCTTTTCAAAGGAACGCAGGGGATAGGCTGGCTGCAAAACAACCGTATTTTCAGGTTGTTTGCGGGCAAGCTGCCCGCAAAAACAACGGGTATCGTTATATTTTTTGGCACGCCCCAACATTGTGGCGGATAAGTTTGGATATTTATGGTGCAATGCACGCGCGGCGGCATATGTGCCGGCGGAAACTTTTTTCTGATATCCTGCTGGGCGAGTGAGAACAATAAGATTTTTCCGGCTGCCATCGTGCAAAGCTTTTACAATCGGGATAGAATCTGCAAGCCCACCATCATAATAAAGTGTGCCATCTACCGGGATTGCTGGAAAATAAAATGGGATTGCCAGGTTGCACGCAGCATAGTGCAGGGCAAATCAAGCTGCATTCCATCGAAATATTCTGCCTGCCCGGTTACAGCATTGGTTACGCCAACCAGCACTTTGCCTTGGTAGGCGTGGAAGGTATCCCAGTCAAACGGGAGTAATTTGTTCGGGATTTCATCAAAAACAAACTCTAAACCGAACATAGAACGGCATTTTGGGTAATTGCGCAATGACAAATAGCGTTTGTCATTGCGGTAACGAGTGAACACTTCCAAATTTCTGCCGCGCTGTTTGGATAAATATGAAAACGCATAAGTGATGCCAGCGGAAACACCTATCACATAGTCAAACATCAAACCTTCATCCAGCAGGGCATCCATCACGCCGCAGGAAAACACTGGGCGGAGTGTGCCGCCCTCCAAAACAAGTCCGGGCATCAATAAAACTTCCTTTCATTGAGTTATCAACGCGAAATCAATTTGCCCGCTGGCGCGGCTGGCACTGACCAGACGCACGCGCACTTGCGTGCCAATGGTAAACTGCAAACCAGCCCGGTTTGTCAGCGACATTTTTTGGTCATCATACTCAAAATAACCCGGCAACGTATCAATGCGAATTAAACCTTCGGCGCCGTTTGCCAAGCTGACAAAAATACCAAAAGACTGCACACCTGTCACTTCCGCGTCAAAATCTTGCCCTAAAAATTGCTCCATATAGGCGGCAATATACAATTTATCGATATCGCGTTCGGCAGTATCGGCGGCAAGCTCACGGGTTGTAGACTGGCTGGCAGCATTTTCACAGAAATCATAATCTGTGCGCGTGAACGCATCACCAGAAAGGGCTTTTTGCAACATTCGATGGGTTGCTAAATCAGGATAACGGCGGATTGGCGAGGTAAAATGCAAATAATATTTTGCCTGTAAACCATAATGCCCTAAATTTTGTTCAGAATATCTTGCACGCGCAAGTGAACGCAAAAGCAGAGTAGGCAATGCCCGCTGACGCGGGTCATTCGCAGCTTTATTTAAAATTGCTTGGAATTGTTTAGTGTTCTGCGGCTTGCCGGGGTCAATCCGATAACCAAAGGGGCGTGCAAACTGGGCAAAGACACGCAGTTTTTCCGGGTCAGGGCTTTCATGCACGCGGAATACTGCTGGTTTTTGCTGTTTATCCATAAATTCGGCAACCGCTTCATTTGCTTGCAACATAAACTCTTCGATGAGTTTTTCAGCGCGCCCACGGGCGCGGTATGCTAAATCAATGGGTTCCCCTTGGTCATCCACAGTGATTTCAGCTTCGGGGATTTCCAAATCCAATGCGCCGCGTTCCATGCGGCGTTTGCGGAAAAGTTCAGCAAGTGACGCCATTTTTCCGAGTGTATCAACGAGAAAATCATATTTTCCGCACAATGCTTCATCGCCGTCCAAGATTTTATTGACATTTGCATAGGTCATGCGCGCCTTGGAACGAATAACGGATTTTTGAAATTCTGCTTTCCGACGGTGTCCATCCGGGGCAATTTCTAGGAATGCGGAAAATGCTAACCGATCAGCGTCAGGCACCAGTGAACACAAACCATCTGACAACGCAAAAGGCAGCATCGGCACAACATGGCCAGGATAATAAACCGAGGTGCCACGGCGGTAGGCTTCGCTATCCAGCGGGCTTTCCGGCGTCACATAGTGTGACACATCCGCAATATGCACGCCTAAAAGCACGCATCCATTTTCCAGCGGCTCCAGTGAAACCGCATCGTCAAAATCCTTTGCACTATCGCCATCAATGGTAAAAATCAAAGCGTCCCGCAAATCGCGCCGCCCACGCAAAGCATCCGGCGGGATGCTGTCACCAAGCTGGTTTGCCTGTTCTGCCGCCTGCTGTGGGAAAGCTTCGACAATGCCGTTTTCATGCAAAATTGCAGCGATTGAAGCCTGCATTGTACCATTTTCACCGAAAACTTTACAGACTGCCGCTTGCGGGGGTAATTTGCCATCGCCATAAAACATCACGCGCACCGCGACACGGTCACCAGGCTGCGCACCATTCAAATGGGCTTTCGGTAAGATAATATCAGGATATTTTTTGCTGGCAGGCTGCAAAAAACAAGTCTTGCCGCGGTGTTGTACCGCACCTACGATTTCATCCCGGCTGCGTTCAAGCACGCGGATAACCTCGCCTTCCTGCCGTAATAAACCGTTACGCGGTGGGCGTTTTTCATCCTGCACGCGGATTAGCACATGATCGCCGTGCCATGCGCCGCCGCACGCTTTTGGCGGGATGAAAACATCCGGTTTTTCCTTATCATCAGGCGCAACAAAGCCAAACCCTTTTTCTGTTGCAAGGAAAGTGCCTGCAAGGCACCCAAAATGCTCCGCTTGTGCCAGGCGGTTCTTTTTGTTTTTGACAATCCGTCCATCTGCCAGCAGACAGTCAACACTTTGCCGGATTTGCTGCCGGCTAACGCCAGGCAGCAGCCGCCATAATTCCTCAAGCCGTTTGGGTTGGGCAAGCATTTCTAGTATCTGGTTATCTAGCCGTTCCATCCATTCCACCTCATTTCATTTTTATTTTTGCTCAACAGGCCATTTGCAAAAAACCCTCCGGCAAAATTCGCCGGAGGGTAAATTTTCAATCTGCGCCCCGGTTAGAAAATTACAACCGTTGTCTTGCTTGGAACGTTATTGTAAAGCCAATAAATTCCCTCATCCATCATCCGCACACAGCCATGAGAAGCCGGACGCCCCATTGTACCATCTTTCAGGCGGTTAGAGCGCGGGTAATATAGGCGTGAGTGGAAAGCATATCCTGTCCCTGGATAGAAACGGACAATCGGACGACAAGTATAGCTGGAGGTCGTCCAGTCAGACTGCTTATAAGTAACATAAGTGACACCAACTGGCGTAGCAGAACCAGAAGCACCTGTCGCACAGGCGAATTCATGGATTAATTTCCAATTGTATTGTGAACCTTCAAAGACATTGACTTTTTGCGCATAACGGCTAACCCAAATTAGATATTGAGTCGGGCTGGAATATCCCTTTGCGTTTACGAAAACAGTTTTTTCATTTTGTGTATAATCGTTGCCAACGCCACGGAATGTTGAGCTGATTTTTGCCAAAACTTCGGAGGCGTCCGGCAGATAATGGCTGGCAGGATAATTCTGCACTGCCACTTTATTTTCAACCGAACGGATTTCAGTATCCCCAGTTGCTGGGTTTTGATAAGTTAGCTGGAACCCAACGGTATGTTCAAGCACCATTTGTTTTGCAAAAGTAATTTCATGGGAATATACCGAGGTGGAACCCTCGCTGACTGACATAGCAGAATTTGCAAATGCTGCATCAGGCTGGCCATCATAATACCATTGTGCCGCACAAACGCGGGTTTTATCCAAACCATTTATGGTAACAGTTGCCGCAAGCTGTCCACCTGCCGCAACCGTAGGCGAGTTCAGGGACAAGGTAACTTTATCCAGTCCAATATCTGACCGGTCATTCAGGTTATCAGAAGGCAGCGTATTGGAACAATATTTACCGGTGATTTCAGTAGAATTGGTACGTCCGCTACCGGTAGCGGTTGTATAATTCCCCGCAAAAGATGCAGTATTGACATCGCCATCCACCGTGATATGGTTATAAATCGCGCCTTTCAAAACCTTCAAATTCCGGATAGAAGTCGCATTATCCACAGTAATTGTATTGCCAACACCACTAATCACAAGACTATCCAGTGACATACCGCGCAGGTCTACCACACGGCTAGAACCAGTAATTTCAACTTTATGGGTAATCTCACCAGCGAGAGTGACTTTATGCGTGCCGCCGCCAATAGCAATCGCATCAAATTTACTTCCATTTCTATCATTCAGTTCAAAATCTTGTCCAGTCATCGCAATGACCAAACGCTGGATAGAAACAGGCGTATTAACAGGAAAAACCTGTCCCATGTTGTCGCCACGGAGCACAACACGGTTTGCACCATCCGGGTTATAACTGGTACGCAGTGGCGAAACAGTATATAACAGGACATTTGCAGGTGGTGGCGTTGTTGGGTTTTGCGGCACATTTGGTGTGTCTACCGTGCCATTTTCGTCGGAATTGTCCTTTTTATCGGCATTATCTTGTTTGTCGGAGGTATCTGTATCCTTATCCGCATCATCCTGCTTGTCGGGAGTATCCGCGTCTTTGTCCGCATCATCCTGTTTATCGGAAGTATCCGCGTCTTTGTCCGCATCATCCTGTTTATCAGAAGTATCCGTGTCTTTATCCGCATCTTCCTGTTTGTCAGAAGTATCCGCGTCATCTGATATCGGATTATCTATTTTCTGGTTTTCATCTTCAGCGTCATTTTCTGCAAAAACCGGTGCAATCCCTTGTGGTTTTTCCTCGTTTTTGTCATTTTCGTTACCTTCATCGGGATTTTGTGCATCAGATTGGTTTTGGGATTCATCTTCTGCCGGTTCTGCCGCTGGCGCTTCGGGTTCTGGTTCTTTGGTTGCCGTTGTAAAAGCTGAAACATATGTACCATTTAAAATACGGTAAACCAAAGAAATAAATTCAGCCCGTGTGATGCCACGGGAACCATCCAGCGTGCCATTTTCCGACCCGGCAATGATGCCATCACGTACCAGCACAGCTACCGCGCGGCGCTGTGCAGGCGTCAGCCTGTATGCGTCAGAGAATGAATTTAGCACAGATTCATTGGGTTCGGCTTCTTCCAAACCAAAAGCGGCGGCAAGCGCCTGAAATGCCTGCGCACGGGTTACATTTGCTTCTAACTTCAACGTGCCATCGGTTGGCAGAATGCCCAGTGAAGCGCCTTTTTTTGCATCTTCTGTATACCACTGTCCCTCCGGTGTATCCGGATAGGCGCGGCTGGTATTGACAGCACCCAACATACGGTTCAAAATCGCTGTCATTTGAGCCGTTGTCAAGCTGCCGCCAGGGTTAAGCCGCCCATTATCTCCCTGAAGCATACCATTGTCAACCGCTTGTTTCAGTTCGGGATAAGCCCAATGCCCCGCAACATCGGAAAAGCTATCCATGGTAGCCGCCATTGCGGAACCAATAAACAGCGAGCCTGCACATAAAATAGATACAAGCTGGCGCAAGGATTTTTTCAAAATAAATCTCCCCTTTTTGCATTCAACGCATATGCTGCGCATTTCTAATATATATCGTATCGGATAATTGGATTAAAGTCAATTATTTCACTTAAAAAACCGATAAAATCGCCCTGCAAATTTATCAATTTCCCTTTATTTTCCGTTCTAGTTCAGATGTTTTCACCGTTTTTGGCTATGGGATGGAATAGAATCCCTGGCAACTGTTTTTTGTGGCAATTTTTCTGATTCTATGATATCATGGGTTGAGATGATCGCATAAGGAGGTCATTCTATGAGAAAATTCGGTCTTTTTTTGGTCATTTTGTTGCTTTTAACAGTGACAGGAAGATATTTTCTTATGCCCACCCTGCTTGAGGATGAATCGCTTACAATCCCATTTTCTTTCCATCGGGAAGATAAAAAACAACCAAATGAGCCTGAAAAAGATACTCCAGAACCCGAATCTGTCCCGGAACCCGCTGCCCCGCATCCAGCCGACAGTATCATTGCCGGCATGACACTGGAAGAAAAAGTCGGGCAGATGTTTTTTGCGCGATGCCCGGAAGTTGGCGCTGCTGACCAAATTAACCGTCTGCACCCAGCAGGATTTATCCTTTTTGCCCGGAATTTTGAAGGTTCTGCACCGGAAAATATTTTGCGTACCACCACCAACCATCAATCAGAATCACCTATTCCATTGCTCATTGGCGTGGATGAGGAAGGCGGCACCGTTGTCCGAATCAGTAAATTCCGCGCTTACCGACGCTGGCCTTTTCAATCGCCGCAGCAATTGGATCAGGAAGCAGGCATAGAAGCGTTTACTTATGATACCCAGGAAAAAGATCAGATGTTAAAAAGTATGGGTATTAATGTGAATCTTGCACCGGTTTGTGATGTTGTCACTGACAGCAATGCTTGGATGTATAAACGTGCGCTTGGCAAAGGGGCAACTGAAACGGCAGAATTTGTGCGAACTGTGGTCGGACAAATGCAAAAAGATGGTGTTGGCGCTGTACTGAAGCATTTCCCTGGATATGGAAACAATGGGGACACCCATGAAAGTTCCGCAACTGACAGCCGGGATTTAGAAACCTACCGCCAAGAAGATTTTTTACCTTTTAAAGCAGGCATTGAAGCAGGTGCAAACGCGATTTTGGTCAGCCATGTGACAGTTAATTGTATGGATACTGGTGCGCCAGCCTCTCTTTCCCCCCGTGTACATGAAATCTTACGGGATGAACTGGATTTTGACGGCGTGATTATGACCGATGATTTATCCATGGAAGCAGTTGGCGGCATTGCCAGCAGCGGCTGGGCAGCCGTCTTAGCGGTGCAGGCTGGCAATGATTTGATTATTACATCTGATTTTGAAACCCAACATGAATCGGTGGTACAGGCTGTGCGCGACGGTACATTGACCGAAACCCAAATTGAAGAACATATAAAACGGGTTTTGGACTGGAAAGTCAAACTTGGGCTGATGCAGTACAGCAGCACAGCACAGCCGGAAAGTGATACAGAAGATACAAACACTTCTACATAAGAGAAAACCTCCCTTTGGGCATGATTCATATACCCAAGGGGAGGCTTGATTTTCCTTTTTACTTTGTCCCAAAAATACGGTCACCCGCATCGCCTAAACCTGGCACAATATAGCCATGATCATTTAAGCCTTCATCAATTGCCGCAACAAAAATATCCACATCAGGATGGGCTTTTTGTACCGTTTCCAACCCAACAAGTGTTGCCAGCAAACACATCAGCTTGATATGTTTAACACCACGGTCTTTGAGGGTTTGCACTGCTGCCGTTGCTGAACCACCAGTGGCAACCATTGGGTCAATGACAATCACATCACGTTCCGCCACATCTACCGGCAATTTGCAGTAATATTCCACTGGTTTCATGGTATCCGGGTCACGGTATAACCCAAGATGTCCAACTTTTGCGGTTGGAATAAGTTCCAGCATCCCATCAATCATACCCAGACCAGCGCGTAAAATCGGGATGAATGCCAATTTTTTACCTGAAATAACCCGTGCTTTGGCACGTGCAAGCGGCGTTTCAATCTGAATGGTTTTCAGTGGAAGGTCACGGGTTGCTTCATAACACATCAGCATAGCAACCTCACGGGTTGCCTCGCGAAATTCTTTGACACCAGTTTGGCTGTCACGCATCAGGCTTAATTTGTGCAGAATCAGCGGATGATCCATCACATGAACAGTTCCCATATGAATTGCTCCTTTTTTTTCACTTTATTAATGTTTCTGCGTCACATAGGGCGGGCGCAGGTAACGTGCATCCAATGTCTGTGCATTGATGCCCTGCCCTTGCTGTAAAACCGGCAATGCTGCCATAGCAACGCCATAAGCTGAAGCGAACCGCAAATGTGGCGGCGCAAGGTGCAGCCCAGGGCAGATGCTGTTAAGTTTAGTATAGCACAAATCCGCGCCATCTCCAATGACAATTTGGGGTGTGCTGGCAATTTCCGCAGCAAGTTCATCCAGCCGGATGGCACGGTCTTCACAAAGCCGGTAAAGGTGGTTATGCTGCCAACGAAACCGGGCATTGTAAACCTGTCCGGCACGGGCATCCATTACACAACAGATTTCCTCTGAAAAGCCTTCCAGGTTATATGCCATAGCTTCCAGCGTTGAAACGCCAACACAAGGCGTATCTGATGGGAATGCTAACCCTTTCACCGTTGCAACACCGATACGCAGCCCTGTAAACGAACCAGGACCCGCAGCAACGGCAAAAGCATCCACTGCTGAAAGGGGAACACCACAGCCTGCCAAAAGGCTTTCTGCCATTGGAAGCAGGGTACGGCTATGGGTCAGACCACAATTTTGGAAAGATTGTGCCACTAATTTTTTATCTTCTATTAATGCAACTGCGGCAGAAACCGCAGAGGATTCAAACGCTAAGATTTTCATAATTCACCTTTGGCACGGATTGAAATCATCCGGTCATCTGGACATTCGCCATAACAGATTTCAATTTGAATATGTGGCGGCAAAGCATCCGCAATATTTTCACTCCATTCAATAAGCACAATCGATTGCCCATTGAAATATTCTTCAAAACCCAATTCCCATAAAGCATTGGTATCCAAAATACGGTACATATCAAAATGGACAACATCTGCTTTTGCGGTATGGTATTCATTTGCAATCGCAAAAGTTGGGCTAGTGACACATCCAGTATAACCCAAACCATGGAGTATCCCACGGCTAAAAGCCGTTTTACCTGCGCCAAGGTCACCAGTGAATGCAATAACATCACCTTGATGCAATGTTTCTGCAAATGCAGCACCAATTTGTTCTGTTTCTTCTTCTGAATGGGAATGATAGATACCCATGCTTATCATCCTTATTGATTATTTATGCGAAAATACAAAATAACCGTCCCACACAGCCAAAAGTTGGACGGCTACACTGTCTAATTGACATAAGACTTTGGCGAACCGCATTGCGGTACGTATTATGTTATTTAGTATATCGTAAAGCTGCGGGGCTGTCAAGTCTGGCGGTTTTGGATTTCTTTAGAAATTTGCTGCATTGCTTGACAAGTATCAGTAAAATCGTATATAATAAATAATAGGAAGGGTGCTGTTCCATAACGTGGTCAGCTGCCAGCGTCAATAAAGTTTATTGACCGCTCAGGTTCCAGCTGGGCGGTCAACTTGCATTTATTGTAAAGATGTACAGCAAAAATGCGATACATACGAAGATTCTTAGAACCTTATACAACATTTGCAGCCCCCCTTTCTAAAAGGGAATTTGCGTTAGAAAAAGAGACAGCTAACCGCCGTTACAGATAACAGCACCCAATTTTTTACCCTTCAAAACTTTGGAGGGCTTTTTTATTGTACCATAACCGACAAAATCCGTCAATCATTGATCGAATCTATTATTTTTAAGAATAATAGAAATACCACTTGACAAAACAAGCATATATTTCTATACTTATAATGACATTTTTTTAATTTAATCATAGTTGTAGCTCATTTTTGAATATATCAAAAAGGGTGGCTGATTCATTCTTCATTGAATGGTCAGCCATTTTTTTTTAATGCCTTGCCTTTCTGGTGATCTGCCAAAAAGACAAGGCATTTCTTATTTTAACTGCAAAGCTGTTCCAATTCACTGACCAACTGGTCAAATAATTTTAACGCGTCCGCTACCGGTTCGGGCGATGCCATATCAACACCTGCCCCTTTCAGCAATTCTACTGGTTTCGCAGAACATCCACCAGACAAAAATTCCATATAATCTTTGACCGCAGATTCACCTTCCCGTAAAATGCGCTGGCTTAACGCGATAGCTGCCGCATATCCAGTCGCATACTGATAAACATAAAAATCATAATAAAAATGCGGAATACGTGCCCATTCCAACGCAATTTCTTCATCCAGCACAATTTCTTCACCATAATAATCACGGTTCAGCGCGGCATATTTTTCACATAATGCCTGTGCTGTTAATGCTTCACCTTGCCGCACTTGTTCACTGCACCATAATTCAAACTCGGCAAACATGGTTTGCCGGTATAATGTGCCCCGAAACTGTTCCAGAAAATAGTTAATCAGATATGCCCGGCGGCGCTTGTCCTCTGTTTTATTTAAAAGATGCTGCATTAACAGCGATTCATTGCAGGTTGATGCAACTTCCGCAACAAAAATCACATAATTTGCATAGGTTATTGACTGTTTTTTGTTGGAAAGATAAGAATGCAGCGCATGGCCCATTTCATGTGCTAAAGTAAACACATCGCCAATTTTATCGGTATAATTTAACAGCACATAGGGATGCACGCCATATGCGCCCGCAGAATATGCACCAGACCGTTTGCCTTGGTTTTCATAAACATCAATCCAGCGGTTTTCAAACCCTTCCTGCAGCATTTGCAAATAATCCTGTCCAAGCGGTGCAAGCGCCTGTAAAACCAGTTCTTTTGCCTCATCGTATGGGATATGAATATCCTGATCGGCAATAATCGGCGTATATAAATCATAAAAATGCAGCGCATCCAGCCCAAGCAATTTTTTGCGCAGCCCTACATAACGATGCATTGCGGGCAGGTTTGCACGCACCGTTTGAATCAAATTATGGTAAATCTCAACCGGTACCTCATTGCCGTCCAAAGCTGCGTGCAATGTGGACGGATATTTGCGTGCATTTGCGAAAAATTGAAGCTGTTTCATTTGAGCTGTCAGTACAGATGCTGAGGTATTCCGGAACTGTCCATATACGCTGTAAAGTGACTGAAATGCCGATTTGCGTAATTCCCTATCGGGTGACTGCAACAATGGCACATAAGAACCATGCGTCACTGGATGCAGATTGCCTTCGGCGTCTTTGGCTTCTGGAAAAGCCATATCCGCATCATTAAGCATGGAAAATATATCATCTGGCGCTTGTCCGAGCTGTCCAGCCGCTGCCAGCAACGCTTCACCTTCTTCTGAAAGGGTATGTTCTTTTTGCCGGCGCACGCGGGTTAATACCAGTTTATAATGTGCAAGCCCCGGTTCATCTATATAAAATTGGGTCAGTACATTGTCTGGAATCGCAAGAATTTCCGGCGTTTCAAAGGCAGACGCCTGCCCAATTTCTATGGCAAGATTGGTAAATTGTGCGCTCATTTGCTGATATATCGCATTGCGCGTATCTTCATCAGATTTACGCCGCGCATAATTGCCAAGTTTATCAAGCGCAAGCGATAATTCATCGCCAAAACGCAAAAAAGATAACAAAGTTTTTGCATCTTTGCCTAATTTGCCTTGATACGTGCGCAAAATATCCACTTGACCAGAAATGCGCTGCAATTCTTCGCGCCATGTTGCGTCTGTCGGAAAAATATCGGATAAATTCCAAGTAAACTGTGGCAAAGCATCGGCACGTGTTGGAAGCTGTTTGCTCATAAAATCAAAATCCCTCCAATTTGGATGACAAAAAAATATCGTATAGATAAAGTATACCCAGTTCCGGGCAAAAAAACAAGGGCAGAAATCCGCATAATGAACAAAGCTTTTTGCCATGCTGTAAAAGAAAGGGGATGAAAAACCAATGTTCAAACATGAAACAAAATTACTGCGTGAAGTCAAGGTCGAACGCACCAATCCAGTTTACGCGTCACTGCTGCAAGAACAGCTTGGCGGCGGCAATGGCGAACTGAAAGCTGCCATGCAATATATGGCACAATCCTTCCGGATTGAAAACCGGGAAATTAAGGATATGTTTATGGATATTGCGGCGGAAGAACTTAGCCATATGGAAATGGTCGCACAGACGATTAACCTGCTCAATGGCGGTGAACTTGACGCGATGCACAGTCCTGGGCAGATTGAAACCCATACACTGCTTGGTCTGTCACCTGGTCTGATGAACGCATCCGGCTATTCGTGGACGGCAGATTATGTCACTGTCACAGGTGATTTATGTGCCGATTTGCTGTCTAACATTGCATCGGAACAGCGTGCAAAGGTTGTATATGAATACCTTTACCGCCAAATTGAGGATAAACACGTCCGGGAAACCATTGACTTCCTATTAAACCGGGAAGAAGCCCATAATGCCTTATTCAGGGAGGCATTTAACAAAGTACGTGAAACCGGTTCCAATGTAGATTTTGGCGTTACTGGTGACAGCAGGATTTACTTTGACTTGAACGACACCAGCGGAAAAACAGAAAAACCTGGTGTAATTCCCACAAAGCCGATTGAATTCAACCCAGTGAATTATTCTTAAATCAAGCGATAAATAGAATTTTGCCGCCCCAGCATTATCATACGGGGGCGGCAATTTTTTTATGCTTCGTTTCCAGTTTCTTCACTGGATTTTATATCCTCGGTTTCTTCTTCATGGTCAGTGCGTACAATGGAAATCACTTTCACATCTTCGGCAATACGCATGACAATAACCCCTTGGCTGCCGCGTCCGCATTCGCGGATTTGGCCAACTGGCGTACGGATAATTACGCCGTCATCTGTGATAATCATAATATCATTATCCAGGTCTACAACAGCAATACCAGCAACGAGTCCGGTTTTTTCGGTCAAATTATGCAGCATAATGCCACCACCGCCGCGATGATGCACAGTAAATTCTTCAACCGGTGTGCATTTGCCATAACCATTTTCTGTGATAGAAAGCACCCTTGCGCCAGCGCGTGCCCGCGCCGCGCCAATGACATAATCACCTTCGGCAAGGCGAATGCCGCGCACGCCTCTTGCGTCACGTCCCATGGAACGGACCTCCACTTCATCAAAGGTAATGGCTTTGCCTTCATGGGTGGCAATCAAGATGTTTTCGTTGCCATCGGTCAGGCGGACATCGACAACAACATCACCTTCATTTAAGCTAAGCGCACGCAAACCACCTTTACGGATATTTTGCAAATCACTAAGCACGATGCGTTTAACAATGCCCATTTTCGTGACAAATACCATGTATTTGTCCTCAGAAAATTCACGAATCGGGAACATAGCGGTTACTTTTTCTTCTGGGTTAAGCTCCAGCAGATTAACAATATTGGTACCCTTTGCGGCGCGTCCGGCTTCGGGCACCTGATAGCCTTTCAGCTTATAAACTTTACCCTGTGTGGTAAAGAATAGTAAGGTATCATGCGTAGAAGCGGTAAACAGACCGCGTGTAAAATCTTCCTCACGGGTAGACATGGCATTGACACCGCGCCCACCACGGTTTTGTGCCCGATAAGCAGAAGTTGGGATACGTTTGATATAGTTGAAATGGGTTAATGTGTAAGTGCTATCCTGTTCTTCAATTAAATCCTCAATGTCGATTTCATCCGCGACATTTGCAATTTCGGTACGCCGTTCGTCGCTGTAAGCGTGCTTTATCTCTAAAAGCTCTTTTTTCACAACATCCAGCATATTTTTATCGCTAGAGAGGATTTCCATAAACCCGGCAATTTTGCCTTCCAGTTCCTGATATTCATCATCAATTTTTTGCTGTTCCAAACCGGATAACCGTCCCAAACGCATATCGACAATGGCTTGTGCCTGTGGTTCATCGAGATGGAATTCAAAATGTTCCTCGCCATCGACAATACCTAACAGTGCAATCTGATCAACCCAAAACGGTTCTTTGCAAAGGTTCATTTTTGCTTCGGCTTCGTTCTTTGACTGACGAATAATGGCAATAATCCGGTCAATATTATCCTGGTCAGTTGCGACTTTTAAGCCTTCTAAAATGTGTGCGCGCGCCTGTGCTTTTTCCAGGTCAAAACGTGTTCTGCGCTCCACAACATTTTTTTGGAAGTCGATATAATAGTCAATAATTTCCCGCAGTGCAAGCACTCTTGGCTGTACTTTATCCGGATTAGATGGAATCGGTACCAGTGCCAACATAATCATGGAACAAGTATCTTGAAGCTGGGTATAATTGTAAAGCTGATTAAGCACAACCTGTGCATTGGCATCACGTTTGATATCGATAACGATACGCATCCCCTCGCGGGAAGAATGGTCCATGATATTGGAAATGCCTTCAACGCGCTTATCTTTGACAAGGTTTGCGATTGCCTCAACCAAACGGGCTTTATTGACCATATAAGGGATTTCAGTGACAACGATTTGGCTTTTTCCGCCGGGCAATTCCTCAATTTCGCAGCGTGCGCGGACTTTAATTTTACCACGTCCAGTTGCATAAGCCGAACGGATTCCCGAACGCCCCATAATGATGCCGCCGGTTGGGAAATCGGGGCCTTTAATGATGCTGCAAAGCGCATCGAAATCGGCTTCCGGGTTATCAATGACATAGCACACGCCATCAATAACTTCGCCCAAATTATGTGGTGGGATATTGGTTGCCATACCGACAGCGATGCCATTGGAGCCATTGACCAGCAAGCAGGGGAAGCGTGAAGGCAGGACAACAGGTTCTTTGCGTTCCTCATCGAAATTGGGCTGAAAATTAACGGTATTTTTTTTAATGTCGGCAAGCAGCGCATTAGAAATCTTAGCCATACGCGCTTCGGTATAACGGTAAGCGGCTGGGGGATCGCCATCGACCGAACCAAAGTTGCCATGCCCATCAATCAAAGGGTAGCGCAATGAAAAAGGCTGTGCCATACGGACAAGGGCGTCATAAACCGAGGCATCGCCATGCGGATGATAACGTCCGAGCACATTACCAACGGTTGTTGCAGATTTACGGTAAGGTTTATCACTGGTCAGCCCATCTTCAAACATGGCATAGAGGATACGCCGGTGAACCGGTTTCAGCCCATCACGGACATCAGGCAAGGCGCGTCCAGCGATAACGCTCATCGCGTAATCGATATAAGATTTTTTCATTTCCCGGTCAAGGTCGACCGGCAATATTTTCTGATTTTCGTATTCCTGGCTCATTTAGGGTCCTTTCTATTGTCCTCCGCGGACGGCGGTCCTGCGCGGACGGCGCCCCTGCGCGGGGAGCGCCAAAGGGACATCGTCCCTTTGGAATCCCGGTTTTCCAATGCTGCACCGCAGCATTGGAAAACTGTTTTGTATGCAGACGGACAATATTTGATTTTGTGTTCGGAAAACAGAACCGCCGCCCCCTAGGCGGCGGTAAATGGGTTTTCTTTGACTTCCGCTTTTGCTTCTACGTGCCACGCGCGGCAGCGCGAAGTGAAATTTTCTTTGCCTACTTTCTTTTATAAAAGAAAGTAGGTTAGATGTCTAAATTTACAACATACTTGGCGTTCTTTTCGATAAATTCGCGGCGGGGTTCCACCTTTTCGCCCATCAGCAGAGCAAAGGTTTCATCTGCCATTGACGCGTCCTCCATGTGTACCTGTTTCAAAATGCGGTGTGCCGGGTTCATGGTCGTTTCCCAAAGCTGTTCGGGGTCCATTTCACCTAAGCCTTTGTAACGCTGTACACGCACGCCTTCTCCCATTTCCGAAAGACAGTCCCGCTGTTCTTCTTCTGAATATGTGTACCGCACTTCTTTGCCTTTTTCATTTTTGAAAAGCGGCGGCTGGGCAATATATACATGACCATGTTCAATCAGCGGACGCATAAACCGGAAGAAAAATGTCAGCAGCAGCGTGCGAATATGACTGCCGTCTACATCGGCATCCGCCATTAGGATAATCTTACCATAGCGCAGTTTTTCCAGATTAAAATCTTCGCCAAATCCTGCACCAAATGCAGTAATCATTGGTGTTAATTTTTCATTGCCGTAAACTTTATCCAAACGGGCTTTTTCTACATTCAACATTTTGCCCCAAAGCGGCAAAATTGCTTGATATTTGCGGTCGCGCCCTTCCTTGGCGGAACCGCCTGCGGAATCACCTTCCACGATATAAATTTCTGTCAATGCCGGGTCGCGTTCCTGACAGTCCGCCAACTTGCCAGGCAGGGAAGCGCCATCCAGCGCTGATTTACGGCGGGTCAGTTCACGGGCTTTGCGTGCCGCTTCGCGGGCACGCGCCGCGGTCTGTGCCTTATCAATAATCGCACGCGCAACCGATGGATTCTCTTCAAAAAATGTGGTTAGCCGGTCGTTCATCATGGTTTCAACCAGCGTGCGCATATCACTGTTACCCAGTTTGGTTTTTGTTTGTCCTTCAAACTGTGCCTCTTGCAGCTTTACCGAAATAATCGCGGTCAGACCTTCACGGCAGTCATCGCCAGAAAGCGGCTTTTCATTTTCTTTGATGAGATTATTCTTTTTTCCATAATCATTCAGTACACGGGTCAGCGCTGATTTAAACCCGGTTTCATGGGTGCCGCCTTCAGTTGTGTTGATATTATTGGCAAATGAAATCAGTGTTTCACTGTAAGCGTCGGTATATTGCATGGCAACTTCTGCCATGGAACCTTCACGGCTGCCCTCCATGTAGATCACTTCTTTGTGAATCGGGGTTTTGGTGCGGTTTAGGTGCTCTACAAACTGGCGGATGCCGCCTTCATAGTGCATGACATCTTCATTTGGTTCCTGTTCACGTTCATCGCGCAGGGTAATTTTGATGCCGGCATTGAGGAAAGCTTGGTCACGCAAACGCTTTTCCAGCGTTTCATATTCAAATTCTGTGGTTTCAAAGATTTCCGGGTCTGGCTGGAAACGGATGGTTGTACCGGTTTCACTTTCAAATGGAACAGACTGCATTTGACGGACGGTAATACCACGTTCAAAACGCATGGTATGTTTTTCATGCCCATCATGGACTTCGGCTTCCATCCAAAGCGATAACGCATTAACTACCGATGAACCAACGCCATGCAGCCCGCCGGAAACTTTATAGCCATCGCCGCCGAATTTACCGCCCGCGTGCAATACCGTCAATACAACTTCCAGCGTTGGAATGCCCATTTGCGGATGAATGCCGCAAGGAATGCCACGCCCATTATCCTGCACCCGGATAATATTATTCTTTTCGATTGTCACTTCGATATGGGTACAGTAACCGGCAAGCGCTTCATCAATTGAGTTATCCACGATTTCATAAACCAGGTGATGCAGCCCTTGCGCAGAAGTTGACCCGATATACATACCAGGACGTTTGCGGACAGCTTCCAAGCCTTCTAATACCTGGATTTGGTTTTCATCATAGGTTTCAGTGACGCGCAAATCCAGCATTTCAGCACTTAATTCCTGATTTTCAGCTTCATTTTTTTCAATGTTTTCATTCATAAATCATTTTTTCCTTTACAGTTGCAGCATATAGGTAAACAGCGGGAAGGGAAAAAACGCCATTTAACGTATGCCATCTTCAGCACGTTTTTGCAGGGTGCGGGAAGAAATCTGTGAAATATAAAGAATTTCACCGACTTCACCCATACAAAGTACAGCAGATTTTGGTAAATCATCACACAGGTCAATGATACGCCCTTCTTCCGTCAGGCGTTCCAGCAAGCGGCGGGTACGTCCGGAAACAGTTGCCGTATCCATATCAAAAATGGAAACAACCGACCGGAGCGGAACCATATAATCCCTGCCGATATGTATATACATAAAATTTGTCACCTGCCTTGCATGGATTGATACCACCATTATTATTATATCATTTTTTTGCGATTTTGTCCGGAAAAAACGCCAAATATTTTTATGAGAATACAGGTCTTATGGCTTTATCCAATAAACCTTAGCTACTGCGCCGTTTGTATAGCGGATTGCATAAAAAATAGGTTTACCGATTTGCCAGCTGGGGCATGATTTTGCCGGCATGAACGGTAAAAACTTTGCCGGCATGGATTTTTTCCGCAATATCGTCCTCACAGCAGGTGATGATTACCTGTCCTTCACCAATACGGTTTAATACAAAATCCTGCCGTTTTTTATCCAGCTCTGACAGCACATCATCCAGCAGCAAAACAGGATATTCCCCACAATCATCAAAAAACATATCGCGTTCAGCAAGTTTGAGTGCCAAAGCACAGGTGCGTACCTGTCCCTGTGAGCCAAAGGAAGATGCTGACACGCCATTGATTGACAAATCCATATCATCCTTATGCGGCCCTGACAGGCAGCTATGAGCTGCCAGTTCAAATTTGCGGTGACTCATGGCATGGTCAATGAGCTGTTGTTCAATTGCCTCGCTTGCTGCAAAGGGGTCTGACACGCCCGACACGGTCTTATAAACAATCTGCAAGGTTTCATGCGGGGCAGCCTCGAAATGCACCACAGCGGCTTTCTCAGACAGTTTACGGATATAATATGCCCGATACCGGATGATGGCGGCGCCAAGGCGCGCCATGCGCAGGGAAAAATCGTCAAGGGTTTCCAGCAAAGAGGGTTTTTCTTCATAATCGCGCAAAATACGGTTTTTATGTGCCAGCAACCGTTCATATTCATGGGATATTTTATCATAATTCGGACGGAGTTGGCATAATGCGGTATCTAGAAAACGCCGCCGGGCAGATGCTCCTGCTCGAATCAAATATAAATCATCTGGACAAAATAAAACGGTTTTTAAAATGCCTCGCGCATCACCCTGGCGCTTCATTCGCACACCATTGCGCCAAACTTCTGCCGCACGTTTGTCAAATAATCGCAATGCAACCGAAAATTTTGTGTTCTCCGCTTCAAATTCACCGGCAATGGTGCATTCCGCCGCACCAAACCGCACTCCTTCTTTTTTTTGTCCAGTCCGGAATAATTTAATGGTCGACAATGCGGCAGCCGCTTCCAGCAGATTTGTTTTGCCTTGGGCATTTTCGCCGCTTATCACATTGACGCCGGGCGCAAATACAAACCGTTCCTCTGCATAGTTGCGAAAGTTATGCAGGTTTATGCTGTTTATCTTCATCATTCGCCTCACCATGTTGTCTTTTTCTCGTTATACACAATTCGTGTAGCAATGTCCATACCTCATGGACATTGCTTTTCAATACAGGGTTGTATTTTTATGCACTGGTAATATCCAATAAGATATCATCCAGTTTTACTTTGTCGCCAGTATGCAATTTTTTGCCGCGCATGGTGCAAGGTTCACCATTGACAAAAACTTCCCCATTTGCAATGCGGATTTTTGCTTCCCCGCCGGAAGATACAAGATTTGCAAATTTCAGCAGCGCATCCAGCTTAATATATTCACCCACAATGCGAATCTCCTTTATGATTTCCATTTTTTCGGCTCCTTAAACAAAAATCCTATCATTATTCACCTGATTTTAATCGTACTGGCAATACCAGATAGGTAAATGCATTGCCTTCCGCAGGATTTAACACCAGCGGATTGAGTGCCCCTTTTAATCCCATTAGAATTTTATCATCTGGACAGGCGCGCAGCGCATCCAATAAATAACGGTTATTAAAACCAATTTCTAAATTTTCCACTGGTTCTTCCAGTGCATATTCATCATATGATTTACCAACGGCTGTAATGCAGCTCATTTTAATGACAGGCCCGTCAAAGGATAAGCGCACTGGATTTTTTAGTTTTTCTGAAACAATCAAGGAAACACGTTCAATACTGGTAATCATTTCACGTGCATGAATTGGTATAGTATAACTAAAATCAGTTGGAATTGCCGAACGGTAATTTAAGAATTCGCCGTCAATCAGCCGGGTAATAAAAATTGTGTCATTGATGGAAAATAAAATATGTTTTTCGTCGGGATAAATGGAAACCTTTTTCTCGGAATCATCGCTGAGAATGCGTTCGATTTCCCGCAAAGCATTTCCTGGGACAACAAAGTGCATATCTTTTTCTGGCGCTGGTTCTAAAATTTCGCGTCGTACAGCAAGCCGGTAACCATCCACAGCAACAATATTTAAATTATTCTGTGTGATTTCAAACAGACAGCCGGTGTGAATTGGTTTGGCTTCATTGTCTGAAACGGCGAAAATTGTTTGGGAAATCATAGATTTTAGGGTAGGTTGGGGCATATTAATCTGTTGGTTTCGGTCAACTTCGGGCATTTGTGGAAAATCATCAGATGCGGAGGCAACTAAATTGAAAACAGCGCGTCCGCATTTGATGGTTGTCAGCATTTTTTCATCAGTTTCTACATATATAATATCATTTGGAAGTTTACGGATAATATCGCCTAGGAGTTTTGCATTTAATACAATTTCGCCTTGTTCTATAATATCCGCGTCAATGCCAGTGCGAATGCCAATAGAAAGGTCATAACCAGCCAGCACCAGGGTGTTTGTCGCTGTAATTCGGATGCCTTCTAATACAGCAATGGTAGATTTTGTGGATACTGCGCGGGAAGTGATATTGATTGCGTCGAGAAATGTCGATTTTTCACAAGAGAATTTCATGATTTATTTGTTCCTTTCTTATTTTCCACAGGTAAGGTTTAGCGGGGTGGCTGCTTTTCCCGGGAAATGAACCCATAATAATATTATCTATGATTTTAGTAGTAGTAGTAGTAGTGTGGAAACTGTGGATAAGTGGAATTTTGTCCGGGAATCCGGGGAAAAATTCGTCCACAGGCAGCTTGGGATAGTGTGGGATAACTTGGGATAGAAATTTTCGGGTAAATTTTATACACAGGTTATCCCTGTGAATTTCACAGGCGGATTGTGGATAACTTTTCAGACAAATCACACAAGTCACACGCTGAAAAGTAACATTTTGTTACTTCTCAAGGCAGGGGAAACATTCTGTTACGCAGAAAGCCCATGACGGAAATCCTGCATAACAGCGGATACGTCGTCCGATAAAATATATTTGGGCGGTGGGTTATAAGTTTTGGATATTGTCAATTAATGTCCGGATGATATCATCTGTTTCAGGATTACGTTTGCGTTCATTTTCGATTTTGTCACAAGCGTGCATGACAGTGGTATGGTCACGACCAAAATACCTGCCGATTTCGGGCAGGGAATTGTTGGTTAGTTTACGGATGAGATACATTGCGATTTGACGCGGGCGCACGGTGTCTTTTGACCGTTTGTTTGCGTGGATTTGATCGATGGGGATGGAATAAAAATTAGAAACAATTTGTAAGATAATATCCGGTGTTGGGTTAAGCCCTGGATTGATGGACTTGACTTCTTCAATGACAGTTTCTACAATTTCGGTTGTGATGGGTTCGCCATTCAGTTCATGTTTTGCCTTGATTTTTTTGACTGTCCCTTCAAGCTGCCGAACGTTGGATTTTAAATTTTCCGCGATTTGGTACATGATATCCCGTGGCAATTCAAACCCTAATTTCATTGCCTTCGCGTTAATGATAGCGAGGCGGGTTTCAAAGTCTGGCGGCTGGATATCTGCCAATAAACCCCATTCAAACCGGGTTTTCATGCGGTCTTCCAGTGTATTCATTTCTTTTGGGGGACGGTCAGAAGTTAAAACAAGCTGTTTGCCTGATTCATAGAGCGCATTAAACGTATGGAAAAATTCTTCTTGGGTACGTTCTTTGCCCGCGATAAACTGGATATCATCAATTAACAATAAATCGGTTACACGGTATTTGCCGCGAAAGGACTGTACATCGCCTTCTTGGATGGCAGTGACCAATTCATTGGTAAAATCTTCTCCCTTGACATAAATAATGCGGAAATTAGGGTGGTTTTGATGCACAACGTTGCCGATTGCATGCAGCAGATGGGTTTTGCCTAACCCGGATTGCCCATAAATAAACAGTGGGTTGTAATTTTCCGCCGGGCTGTTTGCAACAGCGATTGCTGCCGCGTGTGCAAATTTGTTAGAAGATCCTACAATAAAATGTTCAAAGGTATATTCATCTTCAAAAGAAAGCCCAATTAGTGTGTTTGCTACAGGGGTTTCGTCGCCGAGAATGACAGAAATTTGTATAGGCCCGCCGAGAAGCTGAGCAACCGCAGTTGATAAGGGTTCTAAAAAACGGCTTTCTATAATTTCTTTCTTAAATTGTCCGGAAGCGCGTATGACAAGCCGGTCACCACTTAGTGTGACAACTTCCGCATCATCGAACCATGCGGAAAGGGTGACAGGGCTGATTGTTTTCTCCATATAGGAAAGCGCCATTTTGAGAATATCGTTTGGACCGTTCATTGTTTATATCATCTCTCCTCATTTTACCGATTCCTATTCAACATAAATAATAGCACAACCTGTGGATTTCTTCAATGTAAAATCGCAGCCAAGCGAAAGTTTTCCACAGGATCGGCATCTGCTTGTTGACGGGTGGAAAACAGATATGCTATGATAGAATGCAGAATGCGGTTTAGGGAGGAAAGATCATGCTGCCAGTTCTTTTTAATAAGATAAAAAAGGCAAAATTAAAAGCTACGGCACAGCAGCCATATGATGGTTGTGTTGTGGCGAAGATGCTTATTAATGCCAATCATGAAATTACGCTGAATACATTGCCAGCGGGAGCCTCTATCAATTTATGTGAACATCAAGCCAGTGATGAAATGAACTATATTATCAGTGGGACAGGCTGTGCGGTTTGTGATGGTGAAGAAAAGCCGTTGCAGCCAGGGGATTGCCATTATTGTCCAAAGGGCGCAAGCCATACGATTATCAATACTGGGTCAAATGATTTATTACTTTTCACAGTAAAGCAATAGCTTTGCACATAACCCGATGCTGATTAAGCGAAAGGGCTTTTGCTCGCTGTCGCTTCGCAGGGAGCAGTAACGGCAGGTGAAAATCAGGTTCCCAAAGGGGGAAGCCCCCTTTGGCGCCGTCCGCGCAGGACCGCTGCCCGCGTAGGGCGGTGATGATTGCAGAAAAAATTCTTGACAGGAGCCAGTGCTTGCGCCTATAATAAGACTGATTCAGGCTGCTTTGGACAGGCAGCGGCATAACCCTGGATTTTCCCTTTGTTGCGCCGGGTTTGTGCCGGTGCCCGTTCATTTGTTTATTGAATTTTTTTTAGATTAGGAGGTGCAGTTTATGCTGAGAACTTATCAACCGAAAAAGCGTCAGCGCAGCCGGGAACATGGTTTCCGTAAAAGAATGTCTACTTCAAATGGCAGAAAGGTGCTTGCACGTCGCCGTGCAAAAGGCCGCGCTCGCTTGAGCCATTGATTTGCTGCAAAAATAAAACTTTGGGTTTTATTTGCGCCTATCTTTTTTTCTACCTTGGGCGTTTTTGGGGGTGCCCCGTGCGGCAGCTCCCTAAATTACCATGCCAAGTATAAAGGGACCGCCGGTTTTGTGCGGTCCTTTTTTTCAGAATATCTGTCCCACCTGTTATTTTTTTCGGTCTGGCGGTTTGTGGGATGGATACCTTCACGAACGATTTCAAAATGCCGCCAGGCAGACCATGGGAAAATAAAAGACTTCCTTTTACTTTGTTCACTTGACCTGTGGTGTCCCTTTTTCAGCCCCCTCGGGCATCAGGGGCTTTCCGCGCTTTTAAGGAGGCGCGCCTTTCGATTATGAAAAAAACTTGGCGAATCAAACAAAACTATGAATTCCGTCGGCTGTACCGGCGTGGGAAATCTGTGGCAACCCCTTTTTTAGTGCTCTATGCCCTCAAAAACCGCCGCAGAATCAACCGCATCGGTTTGACCGTCAGCCCAAAATTGGGCGGCGCTGTCGTGCGTAACCGTATTAAACGTTTGCTGCGGGAGGCTTACCGCCTGCATGAACATGAACTGAAAACAGGTTACGATTTTGTGTTGGTGGCACGTCAGCGTATGGTTCGGGCAAATTGTGCCCAAACAGAACAAGAACTTTTACGCGCTGTGCGTAAGTTAGGGCTTGATGAAAATGGAGGCGGAGGATTGTGAAACCAATCATATTAAGCGCAATCCGCTTGTACCAAAAACGGATTTCTCCAGGTTTGCCGCCACGCTGCCGCTATATTCCAACTTGTTCACAGTATGCGTTGGAGGCAGTGGAAAAATATGGAACGCTCAAAGGCAGCCTGCTGGCTGCGAAACGAATTGCTCGCTGCCATCCGTTTTCTAAACATGATATCTATGATCCGGTTCCCTGAAATTGGGCGTTTCCTCTTTTTTTTCAGGGTTCCTGACAACAACTTTTTTGGAGGATCATAAAAAATATGGGTGAATTTTTTGGCATTCTGATTGTCCGCCCACTGGGTATGCTGCTGAACCTTATCTATGGTGCAGTAGAATCCTATGGGCTTGCAATTATTTTATTTGCCCTTTTGGTCAAATTGATTATTTTGCCGATTTCTTACCATGGTAAAAAAAGTATGCTCCGCATGACTGCCCTTCAGGGCAAAATGCAGAAAATACAAAAGCAATATGCCAAAAACCAGGTAAAAATGAATGAGGAAATCAGCAAACTATATGAAAAAGAAGGCGTCAGCCCGATGTCGGGCTGTTTGCCGAGCTTTATTCCAATGTTTGTGTTGATGGGGTTATATTATGCGGTTGTAAAACCTTTGAACTTTATGATGGGGCTTTCCGGCGGCTTGCCGGATGATATCGGCGAAGATATCAACCTGCTTGCACAGCATCTTGGATTGGAAATCACAGCTCAAAATGCGTATACCATTCAAATGGAAATTGCACATAAATGCAATAGCTTTTTCCATGACGGCGTGCTTGACCCCGAAGTCGCAAACCTTTCTGAAGGCATTAAAAATTTGCTGCATCCGCTTAATTTTAATTTCTTTGGGCTGGATTTATCCGCAAAACCGACATTCGCACTTAGCATATTACTGCTTATCCCGATTTTGTCCGGTTTAACTGCATTTTTATCGTCTTGGATTTTGCAAAAAGTGCAGGGCAACCAAGTGCAGGGCAGCATGAAGACCATGATGTATCTGATGCCGCTGCTGAGTGTTTATTTTGCGTTTCAGTTCCCGGTTGCGGTCGGTATTTACTGGATTTTTAATAATATCTTTACTTGTATCCAGGAAATTATTTTGACAAAGGTTGTCAAAAAACGCAATCCGCCGCCGCCACCGGATGAACCAAAGAAAAAGAAAAAAAAGGGGGAGGTATAAATTATGCTGAAAAGTATTGAAATGGCTGGTGCTACCCGTGATATTGCCATTGAAAAAGCATTGGATTTGCTGAAAATGGATCGGGATGATGTATCAGTTGAAGTGCTTGACAATGGAAAAAAAGGTTTCCTTGGGTTTGGCGCGACTGAAGCAAAGGTACGTGTTACCTATGAAGTGCCGGATGAACCAATTATTGCATCCCCTGCGCCGGTGGTGGAACCTGTTGTCAAGCCAGAACCCAAAGCAGAGCCAAAACCGGAACCAGAACCAGAACCAACACGTTCCGCGCCTGTTTTTGATGATATTGCGCCAGATGACCCACGTTTAACGACACCGCATTTGGTAAAACCCGCGCCGAAAAAGGCAGCTGGGGAAGCCACAGAACCCAAGCCGGAGCGTCCGCGTCGGGAGCGTGCGCCGCGTCCGCCGCGTGAGGAACGGCCTGCACGCGAACCAGTTGTGCCATATATTGACCCAGTGCCAATGGATGCGGACAAAGTGCCGGAATCCGGGCGGGAAGCGGTACGGTTTATTGACGGGCTGCTTGAAAAGTTAGGGATTGAAGGCAAAGCAACTGTTTTAGCCATCAGCGAACCAGATCATTTGCGCATTGACATTGCGGGTTCTGATATGGGGCCAGTGATTGGCAGGCGTGGTGATACACTGGATGCGATTCAATATTTAACGTCTTTGGTGCTGAATAAATTTTCAGAAGAGCATATTCGGTTGACGATTGACACTGAAAATTACCGTGCGAAGCGTGCGGAGAGTTTGGAACGGCTGGCACGGAAAATGGCGGTTAAGGTATCGAAATACCATAAAGCGATGACGCTGGAGCCAATGAATCCATATGAACGGCGGATTATCCATGCCGCGTTACAGGATTTCAGGGGTGTGACCACATATTCGACCGGCACAGAACCAGGGCGCCGTGTTGTCATATCCCCAGAGGGGTCAACACGTCCGCCGCGCCGCGGTTTCAAGCCAAGAAACAAGCGTGAAGACTAAAAAAATAACAGGCGGGTTGGGGTTCACTCCAGCCCGCTTACTTTCTTTTATAAAAGAAAGTAAGCAAAGAAAATTTCACTTTCCGCTGTTCACGCGGTGGCTGACGAAGTGACGCACCCGGCGGAAGTGAATGCGGTAAAAAATATGAAAGTAAATTGTATAAAATGATTTATCGCACAATCCATATAGGAAGGAGTTTCTCTATTGATGGTTTTTGATACAATCGCTGCGATTGCAACTGCACCAGGCGGCGCAATTGGAATTATACGGGTTTCAGGACAAAATGCAATACAAGCAGTTAGTCAAATTTTTCATCCCGCAAATGGGATTTCATTTTTAAACTGCCCGCCGCGAATGCTTGTTTATGGGACATTATCTACACGGGATGGTAAAATTTTAGATCAATGTATGGCAGTGCGGTTTCTCGGGGATAAAACATATACCGGTGAAGATATGGCAGAACTTCAATTGCATGGTTCACCGGCGGTGCTTAGTGAAACGCTTTCTGCATTATTTGCTTTGGGCGTGCGGCAGGCAAATGCAGGCGAATTTACCCGCCGTGCATTTTTAAATGGTAAACTCGGCTTGATGGAAGCCGAAGCGGTTGCTGATTTGATTGCTGCACAGACTTTAGAAGCGGCTGGAAATGCCGCAGGGCAGTTATCAGGCACAATTGGCAGTCATATGGCAGAAATACGGCAAAAGCTAGTTGCTTTATCTGCTCATTTTCTGGCGGTTGTGGATTATCCGGATGAAGAAATTCAACCATTTCAAATGCAGCAAATGATACAAACTTTGTCTGAAACGGCTGAAAAAGTGCGCCAGTTATATGATTCTTATGAAACTGGGCGGATTTTGCGGGAAGGTTTGCCATGTGCTATCTTAGGGCGCCCAAATGTCGGCAAATCAACCCTTTTGAATGCGCTTGCAGGGTTTGACCGTGCAATTGTCACCGAAATCCCAGGCACAACTCGCGATATGATAGAAGAAGTGGTGCGGATTGGTGCGCTATGCCTGCGGTTGCAAGATACAGCCGGGTTGCGCGATACCAATGATCCGGTGGAAAAAATAGGGGTAGAACGTGCTCGTCTTGCGGCAAAAAATGCTGGGTTAGTTTTAGCCGTTATCGATGGAAGCCAGCCGCTGACTGATGCCGACTTGGATGTATTAAAGCAGGCAAGCGAAAGCCCACGTGCTGTGGTTGTGGTGAATAAATGCGATAAACCTACCGAAGTAAAAATACCGGAAGGCTTCCCATATATCGTGACAATCAGCGCAAAACAGAGGGTAGGGCTGGATAAACTGAAAACAGCATTATTAGAATGTGCTGGCTTATCTGGTGCGGTGTTTGATGGCGGCATGATTACAAACGCAAGACAGGCAGAAGCCTTACTGCGTGCGGCAGATGCCTGCAAACAGGCGGAAGAAGCAGCACATATTGGGTTTTCACCGGATGCTGTTTTGATGGATGTGGAAACCGCAATTGCGGCATTAGGAGAGCTGACTGGACAGAACGTTCGCGAAGATATTATCAGTGATATTTTCCGTCGGTTCTGCGTCGGCAAATGAGTGGAAATGTTGTATTTTTCATCCCATAAAATATACCAGTTATGCTGTGAAAGGCGTTACACACAGGGAAGGGCAGGTTATCCACAAACTGTGGATAACCCTGTGTAAAACGTTGGAAACTCTGGATAACTATTATACAGATTGTTGAATTCGCAGAAATAATACAAATTGTAATAAAGTTATCCCCTGTTTTGCAGGTTTTACACAGAGTTATCAACAAGGCTGTCAAGGGTTTTGCAGTGAAAATATCACGGAAATTTTGATAGCTGGTGCATATATTTTTGTTCAAAGGAGAGATAGCAAAATGTCGTTTGATGCAGGCAGTTTTGATATCGCAATTATAGGGGCAGGTCATGCCGGAATTGAAGCGGCATTGGCTGGCGCACGGCTTGGGCTTGAATGCGTTTGTTTTACCATAAATTTGGATGCTGTTGGCAATATGCCTTGTAACCCAGCAATTGGGGGCACAGCAAAAGGGCATTTGGTGCGTGAGATTGATGCCCTTGGCGGTGAAATGGGCAGAGCGGCAGATGCCGCCTGTATTCAATATCGGATGCTCAACCGGGGCAAAGGTCCGGCAGTGCATTCGCTGCGCGCACAGGCTGACCGCGTTGATTACAGGAAGTATATGAAACATATTCTGGAGTCTACGCCGCATTTATCATTGAAACAAGCTGAAATTGTGAAAATTTATACCGAAAACCATGCGGTATGTGCGGTGGAAACCGCAACCGGCGCAAAATATACCTGCCGTGCCGCAATTATATGTTCAGGTACTTATTTGGGAGGGCGTATTATTATTGGTGACCATATCCATGAAGGCGGGCCTGATGGGATGTTTGCTGCGACAAAATTAACCACTTGTTTACAGCAAATGGGATTGACACTCATGCGGTTTAAAACGGGTACGCCGCCGCGAGTCAACCGTCGTTCCATTGATTTCACCGGATTGGAAGTGCAGGAGGGTGAGAAGGAAATTATTCCATTTTCTTTTGATTCTGTGGCGCCGCCGCCAAATCGTGCCGTATGTCATTTGACTTATACGACAGATGAAACCCATCGGGTGATTCGTGAAAATTTAGATCGTTCACCGCTGTATTCAGGTAAAATTGATGGCGTAGGCCCACGATATTGCCCATCCATTGAAGATAAAGTTGTTCGGTTTGCGGATAAACCGCGGCATCAGCTATTCATTGAACCCATGGGACTGGATACCGAGGAAATGTATATTCAGGGATTTTCGTCCTCAATGCCGGAAGATGTACAGATTAAAATGCTGCGTACATTGCCTGGTTTTGCAAATGCGGAAGTGATGCGCCCAGCTTATGCGATTGAATATGATTGCGTTGACCCAACTGAACTGTTGCCAACGCTGGAAACCAAAAAAATACAAGGGTTATATGGCGCGGGGCAGTTTAACGGTTCTTCCGGTTATGAGGAAGCCGCCGCACAAGGTCTGGTCGCGGGCATCAATGCCGCGCTCAAATTACAGGGCAGGGAACCCATGATTTTAGACCGTGCGGCTGGCTATATTGGCACATTGGTCGATGATTTGGTGACACGCGGCACCAATGAACCATATCGTATGATGACCTCGCGGTCAGAATACCGCTTGCTGCTGCGGCAGGATAATGCGGATGAACGGTTAATGGAAATCGGTGCAAAAGTCGGGCTGAATAGCCCGGAACGTTTAGAACGCACCAAAGAAAAATACCGCATTGTTTCACATGAAACTGAACGCCTGCAAAAGGTTGCCATTCATCCGACTGAGGCAATTCAAGCCTTTTTAGCGGCACAACATTCCACGCCGTTGAAAGCGGGCGGCAAACTCATTGATTTACTGCGCCGCCCAGAAATCACATATGATGCGTTAGCGCCATTTGACCCAGAACGCCCAACATTGCCCGCGGTGATTCGTGAACAAGTGGAAATCCGCGTCAAATATGACGGCTATATCAAACGGCAGTTACGGGATGTGGAACAGTTCCGCAAAATGGAAAGCAAGCCATTGCCTGCGGATATCAATTATGAGGATATCCCATCGCTGCGCATTGAAGCGCGGCAGAAATTAAATCGTATTCGCCCAGTGAATATGGGGCAGGCAGGACGGATTTCAGGCGTATCGCCTGCGGATTTAACCGCGCTGATGATTTATCTGGAAACGAAAGGCGGAAATGCCCATGGATGAACGGCAATTACTGGCGGAAGGATTAGAAACCTTGCGTTTGCCGGCAACGGCAAAGCAATTAGAACAATTCATACAGTTTTCCAAAATCCTGATACAAAAAAATCAAGTGATGAACTTAACCGCAATCACAAATCCGATGGATGTCATAACCCGTCATTTTTTGGATTCTGCTGTCTTATCATCACAGATTACCAGCAAGACAATCGATATTGGTACTGGAGCAGGATTTCCTGGGTTACCACTTGCCATTTTGAACCCGGATATTTCGTTTACTTTGCTGGATGCACAGCGCAAACGCATTGATTTTATCAAACAGGTTGTAGACGCATTGGGGTTAAAAAATGTGCAGCCAGTGCATGGCAGGGCGGAGGAGTTTGCCCGGCAAAATCGGGAAACCTTTGCCTATGCCGTATCACGTGCGGTAGCCGATTTGCGGGTGCTCAGTGAACTGTGTATCCCGTTTGTGCAGCCGGGAGGGATATTCTATGCCATGAAGTCCCAGGGCTGTATAGAGGAAGTAACAGCGGCAGGAGAAGCCATTGGGCTGCTGGGCGGGGCGCTGAAAGCAATCACGCCATATACCATCCCATGCACTGAAATTTCTCATGCGTTGGTAATGATTCAAAAAATCACACCAACCGCAGAAAAATACCCCAGGCGGTTTGCCAGGATACAAGCCGCGCCGCTTGGCGGGAAATAATCCTGGGATAGCCGCCTGATAACCCATAGTAATGCGATTACTATAGGTTATTTTTTGCCGGAAAATAAGCGGAAATATGCTATTCTACTGGGAACCGGTCGAAATGACAAGGGGAAATACTTATCATGCGGTCGATTTTCCTTTACTTTTTGGCATAAAATGGTAGTCTATTACTATCAGGCATTCCGATTGGTATGCCCGGAATATGCAAAGGAGGAAGCTGCATGACCCCAGTTCTTAACATTCGCAGCGCCAACCCCGACCGGCAGCTTAAACGCGTCAAACCCTCACAGATTGCCCGTAACCCAAACCAGCCCCGGAAATTCTTTGACCCGGAAGCCATTAATCAGCTTGCGGAGTCCATCCGGCAGTATGGTGTATTAAACCCCTTAACGGTACGCCGCACAGGGGATGGGTATGAACTGATTGCAGGGGAACGCAGGCTGCGGGCTGCGAAACAAGCGGGACTTTCTGAAGTCCCATGTATCGTTATGGCCGCCAGTGCGCAGGATTCATCCGCATTGGCACTCGTCGAAAATTTGCAGCGGCGTGACCTCGATTTTTTCGAGGAGGCATGGGGTTTTAAAAAACTCATTGATACCTTTGGCTTGACCCAGGAGGAGGCGGCGCGTAAAGTCGGGAAAACACAAAGCGCAGTGGCAAATAAATTGCGCCTGCTCAAACTCTCACAGAAAAACATTCAAATGATACGTGATGGCGGGCTGACAGAACGTCATGCCCGCGCCTTATTGCGCATCCCGGAAGAGGAGCCGAGGCTCCAAGCAACCGCGTACATTATTGAGCATCAATTCAATGTCAGCCGGACAGAACAATATATCGACCGGCTGTTGGAAGATCCGCCAGAAGATAAGCGCACAGTATTGCGCTTAATTAAAGACGTCCGTTTTTTTCTAAATACCGTAGATAAAGCGGTAGGCGTTATGAAAGAATCCGGCGTAGATGCAAAAATTGAACGGGAAGAACAGGAAGATGGTTTGCTGCTGCATATTTCAATCCCGAACTGTAAAAAGTAAAGCCAGAGGGTGTTTCACGTGAAACACCCTCTGGCTTTTGGGATTCCAAAGGGGCGATGCCCCTTTGGTGCGCCCCGCATAGGGGCGGGGTTTGGGGCAGCGCCCCAAAGGGAACGGCAAGCACCGCACCAACAAATGTAGAAAAAAAATAGCGGTTTCACGTGAAACATAGTCCTTCTGATGATTGCGTTTGTCCGGGAATGTGATATAATACATGGTATGACAAGCATCGCCACAGAAAAATGGCGCTGCTTGATGGGAAAGAAAACCCAAAGAACAATGAACGGGCAGGCATATGCCCCTTTTTGACGGGGGAAGAAAAACTATGGGAAAAATTGTAGCGCTCATTAACCAGAAGGGCGGCGTTGGCAAAACGACCACGGCAGTGAATTTATCTGCGGTGCTGCATGAAAAAGGCAAAAAAGTGTTGCTATGCGATTTTGACCCGCAGGGCAATTCCACATCGGGTTATGGCATTGACCCGCACGCCATAGAAACCACTATGTATGATTTGGTCATCAGTGAAGACCCTCAGGTGAAAGAAGCGATTATCCATACTGATTGGGCGGATGTTTTGGGATCAAATACCGATTTATCGGGTGCGGAAATTGATTTGCTCGGTTTAGAACGGCGGGAATACCGTTTGCGTGACGTGCTGGCGCAGGTCAAAGCGGATTATGACTATATTTTCATCGATTGCCCGCCATCGCTTGGTATCCTGACATTAGAATGCCTTTGTGCGGCAGACAGTTTTCTGGTGCCGCTCCAAACCGAATATTATGCCATGGAAGGGTTAAGCCAGCTGATGGCAACTGTGCGCATGGTGCAGCGGGGACTGAATCGCAATATCCGCATTGAAGGCATTATCCTCACCATGTTTGACGGGCGCACCAATTTGGCAGTACAGGTTGTGGAGGAAGTTAAAAAACATTTTGGCGGGCAGGTTTATGCGTCTGTTGTGCCGCGGAATGTCCGCCTGAGTGAAGCGCCCAGCCATGGGCAGCCCATCACCGCATATGACCGCCTTTGCCGCGGGGCAGATGCCTATTATGCAATCGCAGATGAGTTTTTAAGCAAAAATCAGGCTGCATCAAAATAAAGAAAAAAGATTTTATCTGCTGCATTTTTTTGCAGGGCAGATAAAGCGGAATATGATGGGGGCGATGCAATGGCAAAAGCAAACAAAGGCGGTTTAGGAAAAGGGTTTGGTGCATTGCTGGGTGAAAGCCTGGAAGCCGAAGGGCAGGGGATTTCCACTTTGCCAATGGCGCTGGTCGAACCCAACCCAGACCAGCCGCGAAAAGTATTTGACCGTGAAGCAATGGAAAGCCTGCGGCAATCCATTGCAACCCATGGTGTGATTACGCCAATTACCGTGCGTATGGGCGCCGATGGTTATTATCAAATCATTGCTGGAGAACGGCGTTGGCGCGCGGCGCGCAGCGCTGGACTGACGGAAATTCCCGCGATGGTGATTGAAGCAACAGACAGTCAGGTGATGGAACTTGCGCTGATTGAAAATTTGCAGCGGGAGGACCTCAACCCAATTGAAGAAGCCAAAGGCTATCATGAACTGATTGAACGGTTTGGTATGACCCAGGATAAAGTAGCCGAACGGGTGGGCAAATCCCGTCCTGCTATTTCCAATGCCTTACGGCTTTTGGCATTGCCGGAAGCCGCACAGGATATGGTCGCTTGCGGCAGTTTGTCGCCAGGCCATGCGCGGGCGGTTTTAGCCATACAGGATGAAACCTGCCGGTTGGAAGCGATTGAAAAAATCGCTGGTATGTCAGTCCGGCAGGCAGAACGGTTTGCGCGTGAAGTCAATCAAATCAAAGCAAACCCACAGCAAATGATGCAAACACCATTTACTGTTGATTATGCGGCGGAACTCGCCAAAACCTTAGAAACCCATTTGGGGCGTAAAGTACGCATTGAACAAGGAAAAAAGGCAGGCATTCTTACTTTGGAGTTTTATGGCGAAGATGATTTAGAACGCCTTGCCGAATCCCTTAAACGTTTGGAGGTATGAACCCAAAAAAACAATCATTACAGCATTCCTTATTAGGAGGATGAGAAATGGAAGAAAAAAAACAAGACTGTGAACAGGAAAATAAACGGGTAAGCAAACGTTATTTAGCGTTTTATATCATTGCGTTATTTAGCGTTGCCCTTGTCATTATTCTGCTGAGTTATCTGACCCAGCTTCGTGCGGATAGGGAACTTGCCAATATGAACAATGCGTTAGCGCAAAAAGATACCACCGTACAGGGCACCCAGGAAAAAATGCTTGCCTTGCAGGATGCTTTGCAGCAGCAGACCATCCAGCTTGAAGCAATGCAGCAGCAGCTTGAGGAAATCCGTGCCGCACTTGGCACAGAAGGTGAAATCCTGCCGGCAATACAGCAGCGCATGGATGAATATGATGCGTACCAAAAACTGTTGGAACTTGGCATTGCGGCAGCCAAAGAAGAAAAAGAAACAGCAAAAGCTTGTGTTGCTTATCTGGAAACCACCTATGGGGCAGGACGTTTAGATGGCACAGCAGCAAACGCGGTTTTCACGGGAAACTTTGCGGAACAATATTTGAAACTGAAAGCCCAAGCGGGTTAAATCAAAAAAAATAATCATTTGGAGTTGAAAAAATTATGTTAGACATCAAATTCATTCGGGAAAACACCGCCAAAGCCAAAGAGCGTTTAGCATTGCGCGGCACAAATTATGATGCTGCCATTGATGAAGCCATTGCGCTGGATGATAAGCGTAAAGAAATCATCGGGGAAGTGGAAACCTTAAAGGCCAAAAAAAATAAAGTATCCAAAGCCATCCCACAGATGAAAAAAGCAGGGGAGGATACCGCACCCATTATGGAAGAGATGAAAGAAATCTCGACGCGTATCCGTGATTTGGATGCTGCCCTTGCCGATACCGAAGCCAAATTAAAGGATGCCTTATTAGGCATTCCGAATGTTCCAGCTGATAAGGTGCCTGCCGGCACGGATGATAGCCAGAATCCGGAACTGCGGCGTTGGGGCACACCGCGTGAATTTGATTTTGAACCCAAAGCCCATTGGGATATTGGCGCAGAAAAAGGCATTCTGCTGCCCGAAGTGGCAGGTAAAGTCACCGGTTCCCGGTTCCATTTTTACCGCGGCTATGGCGCACGGCTGGAACGTGCAGTCATTAACTTTTTCCTGAACACCCATACCGATGCCGAGGGCGGTTATACTGAAATCCTGCCGCCATTTATCGCAAATGGCGCATCTATGACCGGTACCGGTCAGCTTCCGAAATTCTCTGAGCAGATGTACCAGCTTGGCAAAGAAGACAGCGATTTATATTTAATCCCAACGGCGGAAGTGCCAGTCACCAATATGTATCGAGATGATATTATCCCTGCTGACCAGCTTCCAATTCGTTATGCAGCTTATTCCGCTTGTTTCCGCCGGGAAGCGGGTGCGGCAGGGCGCGATGGGCGCGGACTAATCCGGCAACATCAGTTTAACAAAGTAGAACTGGTCAATTTCACTGCACCAGAAGATTCTTGGGAGCAGCTTGAAAACTTAACCCATGAAGCAGAACGGGTGCTCCAAGGTTTAGGACTGCCATACCGTGTGGTATGCCTGTGTACAGGGGATATCGGATTTTCATCTGCTTGTACCTATGATATCGAGGTTTGGATGCCGTCATATGGCCGGTATGTTGAGATTTCTTCCTGTTCTAACTTCCTGGATTATCAAGCACGCCGTGCAAATATCCGCTGCCGCAATGCGGACGGCAAACCGGTCTTTGCTCACACATTAAATGGTTCCGGTGTTGCGGTTGGACGCACCGTGGCAGCCATTTTAGAAAACTTCCAAAACGCAGATGGTTCTGTGACCATCCCGGAAGCATTGCGTCCGTTTATGGGCTGCGATAAAATTTAACCATAACACAAAAGGGGAAGCACAAAAGAGCTTCCCCTTTTTGCTTGCCGGATAGGGGTTTCACGTGAAACAGAGGAATTTGTTCCACTTGAATAACTGATAAAGCATATCGTATAATGAAAGTAATGTAAGCAAAAGAGGAGAAAAATGATATGGACAAGTTACCTGCGTATGAAGGGTATTTATTATTCGGCGGACAGCCTGAACCGACAGCGGCAAAAAACGTTTGCGGCTGGCTGGCAGAAAAATGCGGCGGTGCGGAACAGAAAGAAGATGGGTGGTACCATTTAACCGCTTATGATGCGGATGTGATTTGGGATGCGCCGGAAGCATTTGCACAGCAGCGCATATCTGATTTTAACCGGGGGCAGTTTTGGAACATTAAAAATGCCAATGGGCTGCTGGCAGGGTGCAGTCACATGGTGCGCCTGCAAGCGGTCAGCAAACAAGGGATAGATTACAAACAGCATGGCAAAATGCTGGTGCAGCTTATCGAAGCGGCTTTGCAGGTTTATCCAAGCTGTATAGCAGTTTATACCCCGGCATCCGGACGGCTGGTGACAGCTGAACAAGTGCAGGGCAATCCAGCGCGTGGCGGCGACCGGTTCTTATATTTATGTGTGAACACGCGGTTTTTCAGCATCAGCGGCACAAACAGTGATATGATGATGGATACAGTTGGGCTGCATTTATTAGGCTTGCCTGATGTGCAATATCATTTCCACAGCATTGACCCTAATAAGCTGATGAAGCACGCATACAGCGTCGCGTCGCTGCTTTATACCATGGGTGCAATGATGCGGGATGAGGAAACCATTGACGGCATGGATGAAGGTGGCATCACACGGGAAATCCGCTGGAAGTTCCAATATGAACACGCATTGATTGAACCGCCACGCATTGTTATGGCAATCCAGCCAGGCGAATACGCGATATAAAGGTAATATCTTAGAAAGGGCTGGTACAGTCCACATGAGTATGGATTTTGCATTTTGGAAATATAAACATACCCCATCAGCAGGTTTATGCGCAGCCTGATGGGCAAGAGGGGGGATGTTTCACGTGGAACGGCAGAGGGTGAATATTTATTGGCCAACAAAATCATCGGTTTGCAGCCCATCATTGGAATAAAGATGGGCAAAGGCATTCCAAGTGGAGGCATCCAGCCTGCCGTTTGCGGGCAGTCCTGCGGAGCGCTGCAAAGCAGCGACCGCATTTTCTGTTGCGGCGTCATAAATGCCAGTATAGACAAGCGGCAGGCAAGCGGGGAATTGGGCAAGCAGCCCATTAAACATACCCTGCAAAATATATAAGAAGCGCCCATGGTCGCCAGGCAGGACAACCTGCGCCGCATTGGGGAAAATCCGCACAGCAAGCGGCTGGGCAGTGCGGCTGCGGATGGCGTTGGCTTGCTGTACAATCATATCCCAAGTTCCAATATCGGTCTGCCCGGTAACGGGTAGGTTATTTTGCTGCTGAAAATGCTTCACAGCTTCGGTTGTTGGGGCATCATAAGTGCCGCTGATTTTCGGGCCGGTGGCAGACCCTTGAATGACACGCAAATCTTGTTGTAAACCGCAGATATGCTGGCGGCGTTGTTCATCAGTATACAAAGAATATCATTCCCCTTCGTTTTGGAGTACATAGCCGGGATATTGTTGTGGTTCAGTCTGGCTGCCACTCACAGCGGTTTCATAGGCAGAAGCTAAGGTATCCCAAGTGACAGGGCCAATCGTCCCAGTCAAAGGGATATTCCATAGGCGCTGTGCGGCAAGAACAGCTTCACGGGTACGCTCACCGAAATAACCGGTAATCGGAATTTTCGGGATTTCCGGATAAACATCTGCAAGTGCGGAAAGGAAAGTTTGTGCCTGTTCTACATCATTCCCTGACATCCCTTCCACCATCAGCCGCCCTGGGAACACAGGGACGCCGCTTGGTGAAAGCAAATTGGGGTTTGCCTGCACAATCGAAAGATAAGCCGAGTAAATCGCGTCCCAAGTTTGTTCCCCGACAATGCCATCAGGGTTCAGCCCAAAGAGTTTTTGCGCGGCAATGACCGCGTTTTCGGTTTGTTCACCGAAAATGCCGTCATCCCGGATAATTGGAATATCTTCATAATAAGCGCCAAGTACGCTGAGGTAATACTGTACAAGCCTTACTTCATTGCCGGTATCGCCGCGGCGCAGTGCGCCGGGATAAATCGGGCTGACGTCCTGCAAAGATAACCCTTCGCTGTTGAGTTCAGCAAGGCGTTTGATTGCCGTATAAAGATAAGCGATGCGGTACCAAGTTGCCTGGCCAGTAATACCGTCTTCGGTCAGCCCAAAGGTGCGCTGAAATGTTTTGACAGCATCTTCAGTTGATTTTGAGTAAATGCCATCCACCGGATAGATTTTGGGGATAAGCGGATAATTGCGGGAAATCCGATTAAGGCGTAACTGGATGGTGCGGACATCATCACCAGTATCGCCAAGGCGCAGCGGCGTGCCGGGATAAGTGCCGATATTAGGGGCAACCGGGGTATCCGTTACAATATTGAGGTCAGGGCCATAGAAATAGGTCAGGATTTCATAAGGGGTCATCCCTTGTTCCGCCAGCGGAACAGTACCCCATTGACTCAGCCCTTCACAGGTGACAGTGGTGCCATTGCAGTATTGAGCAAAGAAGGGTTCCACAGAACCCGGACGGGTTAAATAACTGGTAAAGAGCTCATCCGCAATTTCCGAAATATTATCAAAAATATCTCGGTCATGGACATAGGATTGATCAAACGCTGTAGAATTGGTGATATCAAAATCATACCCTTGAGAACGGTACCATTCGGTATAGATCCGGTTGAGGGCAAAAGAAATTTGGGCATACATATTAGCGCGGATTGCGTTTTCCGGCCAAGTCGGATAAATTTCAGAGGAAGCCACATTTTTGATATAGTCAGGGAAAGGCACAGTGACATTGCGGGCAGGTGAATCCGGCCGTCCCAAATGCACCGTAATGGTTTCCGGGATAAATGGCAGAGGCAAGGAAAAATCACTCCTTTGGCATGGGCTTTATGGGTTTAGGCTATGGCTGGGCAGGTCGCGCTGTTGTGGAACAGCAGGAGAGCTGACATCTTCCTCCAATGGAACAAGATAAACCGGCAGTGTTGCAATAATATCCGCAAAGACAGTTAAATCCGAAGTGGAAACCGGCTGATAGCCTTCCCGCGCAACCGTAACAGCATAACGGGCATAAGGGCGGCTGCTGCCAGGTTCCAGGGAATTCGCGGCTGGTGGTGCGGCAAGCGGCAGGGCAGGGGTTTGCCCAGAAGCATTGGTACGAGTTGTATAAACCAGGTTTTGCTGATTATTTTCATCAATCGAATAGACTGTGACCAAAGCATTTTCCAGCGGAATTGCATTTTGTGCGGTGGATACCGCAACGATTAAATACCCAGTTGGCGGGTTAGAGGGAATTTCAGGCATAAAGAATCACTCTTTTCATAAGAAATAGACCGTTTTTGTGTCATGCTCGTTGCAATCATAAAAAAATATCATTATAATGAAGGAAGAAAATCATTTTCATGAAATGGGGTTTGGATTGAGTATGGAATATCAGCAAATTATTGAAACCTGCAAAGCACAGGAAACCAAGTTTACATTCACATCTTTCACACGGGCGGACAGCTTAAAACTTGGCACAATACTTTGTGAAACCGCTGCCAGATATGATAGCGGTGTTGCCGTTGCCATTGAAATCAATGGCTTACGGGTTTTCCAGCATATCACCCAAGGGGCAGGACGTCATAATGTCGATTGGCTGGGGCGGAAAGTCAACACGGTCAATCAGTTCGGCAAATCTTCCTTACGGGTTTGGGCAGAATTTGAACGGGATCATTTAACCATGGCCGATGAACGGTTAGAACCCATGCGGTTTGCCATGTGCGGCGGCGGCTTCCCGCTGATGGTAAAAGGCATTGGACAGGTTGGTGTTATCGCGGTTTCCGGCTTGCCGCATTTAGAAGATCATCAAGTGATTATTGATACGCTTGCGCGTTGGTTTGATGAGGCTTAACGCGGGGGACAGCAGGGGCAAAAATGCCCCTGCTTTTTTTTCATACAAGCTGAATATGATATTTCTTAAACCAACGGTCAAGCTGGATGAGATAAGCAAATACCTGTGGTCCACGCATGAGCTGCCCATACCAAGGCTCCGGCATATTGTCTGGTTCCTCCAGCAGCGCATTGATTGCCTCTGCCCGGAATAGTTTTGGGATATAAGAATGTTCGTCCTGCATAATCTGCCGCACATAAGAGGAAACCAGTGCGGTATATTCCGGGGAAAAGGTTTTAGGATAAGGGGATTTTTTCCGCCAAACGATTTCCTCAGGCAAATCATGTTCAAATGCTTTGCGGACAATACCTTTTTCACGGCCATCCCAAGCCTTGAGGTGCCAGGGCATATTATAAGCATATTCCACAATGCGGTGGTCACAGAATGGCACACGGACTTCTAACCCAGAATACATACTCATGCGGTCTTTTCGGTCGCGCAGCGCTGCAAAAGAAAACAGGGATAGATTGCTTGTTTCACGTGAAACGGATACAAAAAAAACAAACTGCCTGCCCCAGGGTTTAGGGGGCAGGCAGCAGGGAATCTAAAAAAAGTTAATACTGATAAATCGTTTTTTTCCGCACCAAAAACCAAAGGGAAATCAGCAGCCCAGGCAGTTCGGCGGCAGGCACAGCCAGCCAAATGCCGACTTTACCGAGCAGTGCAGGCAAAAGCAATAGCATGGCAACAAGAAAAACCAGCGTGCGCGCAAAAGAGATAATTGCGGAAACCCGACCATCCGAAAACGCGGTAAACAAGGCGGAAGCAAAAATGCTGACGCCCATAAAGAGGAACGAAAGCGCATAAAGCGGGAAGCCTTCCATGGTAATATTAAACACATTGCTGCCAGGGCTGGTGAATGCCTGCAAACAGGTGCTGATGACCAGCCGCGACAGCGCATAACTCGCGATGGAACAGAAAACAACAAAGCCCATACAGCTTTTGAAAATGCGTTTTAGTTGCTTGGTATCCTTTGCGCCATATTTATAACTAATCACCGGAGCAACACCCAAGGAAAAGCCAAAGAAAACCGCGGTAAACACAAACTGAAAATAAAGGACAATACTAATGGACGCAACGCCATCCTCACCCCAGAATTTCAGAAAGAGCATATTAAAGAGAAACGTGGTAATGGCGTTTGCAATGTTTGTCACCATTTCCGAAGAGCCATTGCCGCAGGCATAAAGGAGCATCCGCCAATCGGCATTTGGTTTGATGAAATAAAGTGGGCTTTTGCGTTTGTGGGCAAAATAGATTAGCCCAGTCAGTGCAGGCACAAGGTATCCAATGCCAGAGGCAAGGGCAGCGCCTGCAATGCCCCAACGAAATACAGCGATAAAAAGATAATCCAGCAGCATATTGGCAAGCCCGCCGCCAATGGTAGATGCAAGCCCCAGACCGGGCTTGCCCGCGGTAACAAATAAAGTTTGGAATGCAGTTTGCAGCATCATAGCGGGTGCGAATGCGAGCTGGATAAAAGCATAGGTTTGGCAGAAGGGGAATTGTGCGGGGCTTGCGCCAAGCGCGGCAATAATGGGATTCAAAAAGAGGATGCCAACCACCGTAAACAGCAAACCGATAATAAAAGAAACCAGCACAAGGAAAGTAAAATTACTTTGTGCCATATCTTCATGTCCTTCACCAAGCCTGCGTGCAATGATTGCACTGCCGCCAGTGGCAAGCATAATGCCAACCGCCATTTCAAGGCAGGCGAGGGGATAGGTAATATTGATAGAACCGAGTGCAACCGTGCCGGCATATTGTGCGATAAACATCCCATCGACAATGGTATACATGGAAAGAAAAGCCATCATAATTATATTAGGTAAGGCGAACCGCAGCAGGGAAGCCGTCCCAAACTGACGTGCCAATGCGTTATTCATTTTTATGAACCTCCGCTTCAAAGTTTGTCATAATCATATAAAGGTTATGCAGATATTGTTCAAGCTGTTCCTCGCCAAGGGCAAGCAGGCAGCGGGTTTCTGCTTCATACAGACCCTGCAGGCATTCTTTTGCAAATTCTTTGCCATCTGGAGTCAGGCGCACAGTTTTTTCTTTGCTGTGCGCACGGGTTTCACAGCAAACATAACCGCGCCGTTCCAAATCCTTGACAACGGTATTGACCGTTTGTTTGGGTATCAGCCATTCTTCCGCAATTTGTTTTTGTGTCCAGTCATCATTTTCATCCAGCGCATATAATGTCATCATCATGTTATAACTCATGCCATGTTTTTTTGCCCATTCATGATAAAGCGCATTGATTTTGCTGAGATAAGCATTATATTGACGCAGTTTATCCATTGCATTCATACACATCATCTCCATAGTCCGGAATCGGATTGTATAGGGTATTATAATCTGGTATCGGACTGATGTCAAGCGCATATCCAAAAGTTTTTTGCGCAGGCAAAGCGATATTACAAAAATGTAAGAAACGGATGATGGAATGTAAGGTGAATGCAATGGGAAAGGGACAAGCAATATATTATAATAGATGCAGATAAAAGGGAGGATTTTCGTGATTTGAAACGAAATTGTGAACAAGGATTTGTTAGGGTTGACAGGGCAAAGGGGACGTTGTATAATGATTGCGATAACCGACCGACTGGTCGGTCTGTAAAAAATCAGTGAGATATTTTCGGTTTTGGGAGGGCTGGTTGCATGAATAAACGGGTCATCAGCGCAGGCATTTTATTTGTCTTGCTGACGGGCATCCGCCTGCCGGCACAGGCGGCAGGCGGCATACAAATGGCAGGGCTGACAAGTAGCACAGGAGTCATTGTTTATGCGTTACATACCATAGCTGGCAATGCGGCAGCATCCGCAAAACAAACGGCGTCTGCCGCTGGAGCAGAACCGGCAGAAAACGGGCAAATAGAAACCCCAGTTCAAAATGAATCTGCCGCCGCCAATCCGCCGGCGCAAAAAACCCGTGAAATGGGTTTGGTTGCGGTTGAACGGAATGTACGGGAGAATAATCCGACCATTCGGACATTAAATTATACTGCGGCAGGCATCGGCTCAGGCGGCAGGACATCCCTTGCGGATAATGGAGAGCTTGCCGCACTAGTTGGGCAATACAGCGCCGCAGTTGCGGAATTGCAGCAGGCATACGAAGCGGCAGAAGATGAAGCGGTTAAGCAGGCATATGCGTTGCAGCTTGGCATTCACCAAGCAAATCTTGCCAGCCTACAGGGGACAATTGCCATGCCAGCCATAACAGCCGCCATGACACAAATGATGTTGGAGGATGCAGAATATGGCGTGCGCCAGCAAGCGGGCAATGTTGCCAAACAGCTTTGTTATGGTGCGGAAAGTATGCTCATTGGCATGAAATCGCTTGCGGTTGTCACCGAGGATTTAACCCGGACATTAGCATCCCTTGACCGGACGATTGAAGTGATGAAAATCCAGAAAGAACGGGGTATGGTTAGTCAGCTTCAGTTTGATAATGTCTGTGAGCAGCGCAGGCAGTTAGCGGTACAAATTGAATCGCTGCAAAATCAGCAGCAAAGTTTGGGGTCAAATTTAGCGCTGATGTGTGGTTATGAAGCAGATATGTGCATTGTACCGAGCAATTTAAGTCATATCACCCTGCGAAACATACAGGAAATGGATTATGAAACCGATTTAGCCGCCGGGCTAAAAAACAGTTATGAATTATGGAGCAAAAAGAATGCTGTCATGCAGGCGGGCAACAAACGGGATATTCATATCAGCGGCACAGTAGACGCATATGAAGCCGCAAAAAAAGATGCAGAAGCCACAGAAGAAGCATTAAGGCAGGCATTTAAGGCGATTTATGATGCCGTAGCCGATCAAAAGCTTGCGGTTGACGCGGCACAGACAGCATATACAAAGGCACAATCAGATTTATCCATCAGCAAGACCAAATATGAGCTTGGTGCGATATCGCAGATGGATTACCTGTCGGCACAGGATACTTGTGCGGCGTCAAAAAATGCGGTAGAAACCGCGCATTTGAATTTAATTTCGGCATATCGTGCCTATGTATGGGCAAAACAAGGGTTAATTTCTACCGGCGCGGCAGGAGGCGCATCATGATGAAAAAACGGGTTTTTGCATTGACAGCACTTTTAGCAATGGGGCTAAGCATACCGGCGCAGGCAGTGAACGCATTGCCCACCGTGGTGGCAACACTTGGCACACAAACTGCCATACAGACGCTTTATCAGCATATGGAAAATACCAAGGCAGCAACGCCAGGTATTGCAGGCAGTACATTATCATTTGATGAGATTGAACGGGTTGTCCGGCAAAATAATGTTTCCATTAAATCATTAGATCAGACCTTAGCGGGAGTTGGCGCAACCAAGGTAAATGATCAATATAAGGAACAATATGATAATCTGGAAATCCAGATGTGGCAATACCAATCAGAAATCAACAATTTGGAAAGTTCAATCCGAGCGCTGAAAAATCAACAGGGTGATGGCGTAGATAACAGTGGCTTAATTCGGTCATTGGAGGCACAAAAGGCGGCATTACAGTCAACCATTGCGTCTACACGAATGTCATATGATGATTTAGAGGATCAAGAAGATGATGCCACAGAAGAAATTGGTTATACATACAATACGACAAAAGAGCAAGTAACCAACACAGCGAATCAAATTGTGATGAGTGCGCAGGCGGCATATATTGCCATGCACACATTAGAGGATTCAATTGCATCGGCCAAACGCAATTTGCAGGCGCTTGACCGGAATATGGGTGTGGTACAGACCCAAGTGAATGTAGGGGCAGCGACTCAGCTTGATATTTTAGCGTTGGAAGCGCAAAAGGAAGCGTTGCAGGCAAATTTACAAACATTAGAAACCCAGCGGGCGAATCAAAAGAACAGCCTAGCAATTTTATGTGGTTATGGGGCAAACGAAGCGGTAACGGTAGGGGAGATTCCAGAAGTGACCGTGGAAATGTTAGGGCAAATGGATTATGAAAAGGATTTAGAAGAGGCGCGTAAGAACAGCTATACATTATGGGCAAAACAGGATGCGATTGACAAAGCCTCGCGGGATTACGCAAATGATGTAACCCATAGTTTACATGCGTTTGAAGCGGCAAAGATTGATTTAGAAGCCGAAAAAGAGAATTTTACAAACAGTTTCCGGCAGTTATATAAAACGGTACAGGAAGACGAAGTTTTATTAGAATCAGCGCAGAGCAGTTATGCGCAGGAGCAGAAAAACTTTGCGGTCAGTGAGTTGAAGTATAATCGTGGTGCAATTTCAAAAAATGATTATGATGCGGCGAAAGACACGCTTGAAACTGCGGCAGACGCAGTAAAGACAGCAAAAATCAATTTATTTTCAGCTTATAACACCTATCAATGGGCAATAAAAGGAACCCTTTAAAAGTTGAAAAGAAACACATTTTGGAGGTTATGACCATGAAGCAAAAAAGAGTGATTGCCTGTATGCTGGCGCTGTTTATTTTTGTAACAGTGTCAGGCTGTGGGCAGAAAGCATCGGAAGAAGATTCCTCAGAAGGGGAAACCCTGCAGGGGGTTGCAGTGGAAATTGCAGATGTGCAAACCGGGGAAATGGCGGCGGAATCCTCTGTGGCAGGCACAGTAGAAGCGACTAATTCCGTGCAGGTATTTCCAATGCTCGCAGGAACAGTATTGTCGTTAAATGTCGCCGAAGGCGATATGGTCACAAAAGGGCAGACATTATTCCAGGTGGATACCTCCACCGTGACCAGCACATATAGTTCGTTAAAACAGAGTTATAGTGCAACAAAGGCATCGACTGACCAAAGCATAGCGACAGCACAAATTGGGGTGCGCAATGCGCAGCTTGCCGTAGAAAATGCACAACGTGGGGTAGAAGATGCCCAGCGTGCGGTAGAAAATGCCCAGCTTGGCGTAGACAATGCGCAAATTACGGTAGACCAGGCAACGACAGCATATGAAAATACCAAAGCGCTGCATGATGCAGGCGCAGCTTCTGACCAGGCGCTGACACAAGCGGAACAGGGGTTACAGCAGGCAAATGCAGCTATGAAAAATGCACAATCCACCGTGAAGCAGGCAGAAAATGGGTTACAGCAGGCGCAGGCAGGTGTAACCCAAGCACAATCTGGTGTTGCTACCGCACAGGCAGCCGTACAGCAGGCAGTTGCAGGGCAGCGGGCATCGCTTGCACAAATTCAGGCATCCATGGCACAGATTGAAGCCCAGGCAAAACTTGGCACAGTAACTGCGCCGGTTTCAGGGCTTGTCACTTCTGTCGGCATTGAACGCGGCGGCATGGCGGCGCAGTCCGCCCCGGCCGTCGTCATTGCCGAAGGCGGCAATATTGATGTGACCGTGAATGTCAGCGAAACGGTGTTATCTGAACTAAATATTGGCGACCGGGCAGAATTAACCATACAATCGGTTTCAGCCGACCCGTTTGATGGTTCGATTGCCACCATTGCAACCGCAGCCAATCCACAAACACGGCTGTATGAAGTCACGATTGCTTTGCCACAGGCAATGAAGCCAACCATTGGTGCGTTTGCAAATGTCACTTTGTTCACCAACCGTCGCAGCAATGCGGTTTATGTGCCAACCGAAGCCATTTTAACCGATGGGGATGAAGAATATGTTTATATTTTAACCGATGACCGTCCATCCAAAGACCGCCATGACGAAGCGATTGGCAACGGTGATGGCCCATGGGCAAAAAAAGTGCTTATTCGTACTGGGTTAGTTGGTGATGGCATTACCGAAGTGACAGAACGTCTGATTGGCGGCGAACGTCTGGTAGTAAAAGGGCAAAGTTATCTTTCTGATGGCACATTGGTGCGTATTGTAAATGGGGAGGATGCTTAACCCATGAAAATAGCAGATTTTTGTATCCGGCATAAGGTCACAACTATTTTGTCTTTTGTGCTCATTGTGATATTTGGCGCGATGAGTTTTGGCGCATTGCCGCTGGCACTCATGCCGAATATTGAATTGCCAATGGCAATTGTGATGACGACTTATGTTGGTGCAGGCCCGGAAGAAATTGAAAACCTTGTCACAAAGCCGATTGAATCGGCATGTGCCAGTGTTGCGGGCATGGATGAATTGCAAAGCAGTTCATCCGAAAACATGAGTATGGTTATGGTCACTTTCGCGGATGGCACCAATATGGATGAAGCATTGGTGGATATGCGTGAAAAAGTTGATTTGGCAAAATCCTCACTGCCGGAAGATGCTTCCGCACCAACGGTAATGAAGATGGATATTGATTCTATGCCGGTTGTATTATTTGGGTTAAAGGGCGATGATTTAGCAAAACTGCAATCCATTGCGGATGATGATATTTCGCCGCGTTTGGAACGCATTGATGGTGTCGCGTCAGTGGAGGTATCTGGCGGTTATGTCAATGAAGTTGCCATTGAAACTTATCTCGACCGTTTGGAAGGGTATGGTTTATCGGTATCTTATATTGCGCAGATGTTAGGTGCGGATAATGTTGCTATGCCGGCGGGCGAGGTAAACAATGGCACACAGAAATTATCTGTCCGTACCGATGGTGAATATAAATCGGTTGAAGATGTTGCAAATACATTGATTCCATTGCCAACTGGCGGAACCATTCGGTTAAATGAGATTGCCAGTGTTTCAATGAAACCGCAGGATCAATCCGCGATTGCGAAAGTGGATGGCGAACCTTGTTTGATTGTATCGGTCAGCAAGCAATCCGGTGTCAATACGGTACAGGTTGCCGAACGTGCCATGAAAGCCATGGAAGGGTTAAAAGAAGAAAATCCGGATATCAATTATACCATTTTGATGGATCAGGCAGAATACATTAACCTGACTGTGGATTCGGTTATGCAGAATATTATATTTGGTGTAGCATTTGCTGCGGTTGTACTTTTGTTGTTTTTGCGCGATTTGGGTTCCACAGCGGTTATTTCGGTATCCATGCCGGTATGTATTGTCACCGTATTTTTGGTGATGCGTGCCCTTGGCATTACGCTCAATATGATGTCACTGGGCGGCATGGCAATGGGTGTCGGCATGATTGTTGACAACTCCATTGTTGTATTGGAAAATATTTTCCGTTTCCGGACGGATGGTTGCAGCCGTTGGGATTCCTGCACCAAAGGCGCGGCAGAAGTATCATTGTCTATATCGGCGTCAACCCTCACAACCATTGCGGTATTTTTGCCGCTTGGGTTATCCGGCGGTATGGCAGGCATGATGTTCAAGGAATTTTGTATTACCATTTGTGCCTTGCTTGGCGCATCGCTGGTCATTGCGCTGACGCTTGTACCACTTCTTTGTTATATCACGATGGATCGCGGCAAGCGCCGCTTGAAAGTTGCCAATGATACCGGTGATTTAGGCGATAAACCATTAATGCGTAAATATAAAGGGCTGCTCCGGTTCTTTATTAAAAAGCGTTTTGTTGCGGTCATTGTATCATTTGCTATGATTGTGGTATTTGTCATGAGTATTGGCGCGGCAGGCATGGAACTGATTCCAGAGATGGATCAGGGACAGATTTCGGTAAGCATTGGTATGCCTATTGGTTCAGAAATGGAAGAAACCGCAGCCATTCAGGACAGGGTATGTAAAATTGCGGAAGATATCATACCTGAGCTGGATAGTATGTATTATACAACTGGCGGTGGCAGTATGATGTCCAGCGGCAGCAGTGTCACACTGATGCTGGTGGATTTGGATCAGCGTGACCGTTCTTCTATGGAAATAGCAAATGAATTGCGTGATCATTTGGCGGATATTGCGGGTTGTGAAATTTCTGTTTCAGCGTCGTCTAGCATGAGTATGTCAAGCGGGGCAGTTAGCATCAGCCTTTCCGGTAATGATTATGATGAACTGGTCAAAGCTGGGGATGATTTAGTTACGCAGATTTCTGCATTGCCCGATGCAATTGAGGTAGAAAGTTCTGCGTCAGAAGAAGAACCTCGTGTCAGTGTCAAAGTCAACCGTGAAAATGCAACGCGGTTTGGGCTGACAGCGGCAACCATTGGCGCCGCTGTGCGTGGGCAGATTAACGGTTCCACAGCCACCAAGATGAAAATTGGCGGCGAGGAATATGATATCACAGTCCGGGGAGATGAGGCAGCAAAAGCAAGCCTTGACGCGTTAAAAGCCATGATGATCCCCACACAAACAGGCGGTTCAGTACCGCTCAGCCTGGTTGCGGATATCAGCACAGAACTTGCGCCGCAAAGCATTGCGCGTGATAACCAGAGTCGTACCATCACCATCACAGGGGAAAGCCTTTCAGATAATGTAGTTGGGTTAAATGCCGAAGTGGATAAGATTTTAGAGGCTTATCAAATGCCGGATAGTGTTACCTTGGAAACTGGCGGCGAAATGGAAGATATGGCAGAATCCTTTGGTACCTTAGGGTTTGCGCTTGTGGTTGCATTAGGGCTGGTATATTTTGTTTTGGCAAGCCAGTTTGAATCTTTTGTGATGCCAATTATCATTATGATGATTTTGCCAATTGGTTTGTTAGGTGCGATGTTTGGCTTGCCGGTGACAGGCAACAAAATTTCCATGGTATCCATCATCGGTGTGATTATCCTGGCAGGTACCATAGTCAATTCATCCATTGTTTTAATTGACTATATCCAAACCCGCAGGGGGCGCGGCGAGGATAAAAATACAGCGATATTAAATGCGTGCCCGCGGCGTGTACGTCCGGTGCTGATGACAACATTAACCACAGTATTAGGTTTGCTGCCGATGGCATTTTCAGGCGGGGAAGGTTCAGAAATGATGCGTCCTATGGCAATTGTTATGATTACGGGTATGATTGTTTCAACCATTGTAACCTTGTTATTTACGCCGGTTTATTATTCGCTGATTGATAGTTTAACTTCACGATTCAAAAAACATAAACCGCAAGACCCACGGGATGATGTGCCAGGAGGTAAAATAGAATTACAAAAAGAGGGGGTATAAAACAAATGACGCAGGCACGGGAAAGCCGCCGGGCAGATATTTTGCGGGCAGCTTTTGAGGAATTTTGCGGCGGGGGATATGACCGCACCCGGATGGAACATATTGCCCGCCGTGCGGGCATTGGCAAATCGACAATTTATGAATATTTCCCCTCCAAAACCGAATTATTAACGGCGGTAGGGGAATGGATATTTGAAAATGCCTGCAAAGCGCTGCATGAGATTTTTTCAAAGCAGCAGCTATTCCGTGATATGGTATATCATTATTTGAAATATATGAACCAGCTTATGATTAAAGCGGGAGCAGGTTTATTAAGCATACGCGGCGGGGATTCAACCTTTGAAGTGGCTTACAAATGCGGGGAACAATTCCGAGATTTCATTTTAAAGCAGTTGATGGATGCAGTAGCAAAGGCGCAGCAAAAGGGTGAAATTGCACAAGATTTGCAAACAGAGGCGGTTGCGAGTTTAATCATCGGCCTGTCCAGCCCAGCGATTTTGATAACCGTAACCGAAGATTGGGAAGAACATATACAGCAGATTATTAATGTTCTATTCAAAGGGCTTCAGCCGCGTGCCAGCACATAAAAAAAGAAACACCTGCCAAAAGCATTTGCTGTGTTATGATTGATAGCCAGAAATAAAAATAATCTTTTCATTTGATGCAAAAAACACCCCAAAAGGGGTGTTTTTTTTGTGCCTGTAAACAGACAATAAGCATAATAAGATGATTTCTTTTTGTTTCACACCTCCATACCATCATATCCGGCAGCAAAAACAATATGCAGCCGCCCGTCCCCAACCGTTACACGTGAAACACTCAGTGCCGCAATCCGTTTTTTTTGTGCAAGTGTATATGTATCCCATTCTTCCGGGATTGCGGCAAATTGTTTTTCCAATTTTGCATTGGCGGCAGGGGGATGATTTTGCGCCTGCGCTTCGCGCAGGCGGGCTAGGGCTGTATTTTTTTCATGCAATAACGCTGCGGTTAATGCTAAGACATCGGGTTGGGTAATTTGGGCGATATTCTGGGTAAGCTGTGCGATTTCCTGTTCCAGCTGGACAAGTTCCCGGCTGGTTTCCGGCGGGCATGGCGCTGCTTGGCGCTCAAGCGGCACTTGCCGCAAACCACGCAAAAAAGGCAGCAATACGGCTTGCACAGATGCTTCAATTTGTTCCAGCGTCATCACTTGGCTGCGCCCAGGGCAGCAGCCTTTTTTGCGTCCGCCGCAGTTAATATAATGTCCGCGGTGCGGTGCGGGCTGATTCACAACCGTTACCGCATAACCACAATGTTCACATTTCATCAGCCCGGATAACCAGCTATGTGAGCCGCGTCCACTGTTTTTCACCGCCTGGTTTTGTCCAAGTTTTTGCTGTACTTTTAACCAAATTTCTGCGGGGATAAACCCTTCATGCGGGGCGAGTGAAAGAAAACCGCCTTTCATATCACAGAATTTACTGCGCGTCCGTCCAGTGCGCGGGGCATAAAAATAACAGCCATGTGTACCGTCATAAGCCGAAAGCGGGTCGTTGATGGTCACACCTTGTCGGGAAAAGTATTGATAAACAAATGGGTCAGCCTGTACATAAGCGGGATTGCGCAGCAGCCGCCCAAGCTGTGCGGTGCTCCAGGTATTGCCGGAGGTGGTGCGGATCTGTTTTTCAGCCAGCCAGCGCATCAGTGAGCCAAGCGAAGCGCCTGGTTCAAGGTAACGGGAAAATAATGCGGCAACAATTTCCGCCTGTGCGGGGCAAGGGATAAAACACGCGGTATGTTTGCCTGCGCATATGGTTTGCCCTTTGGCAAAGCCAAAGGGAGGACGACCGCCTAAATACATACCGGATTTTGCGCGTTCATAATAATTATCGGTCACACGGCGGATAATGGTTTCCCGTTCAAATTGGGCAAAAACCATCATAATTTGTGCCATTGCGGCGCCAGCAGGCGTATTATCCAGCGTAAGCCCATCTTCACAGGAAATAAATGCAATTTGTTTTTGCCGTAATAATTCATATAGTCCAGTGAAATCATGCACACTGCGGCTGACGCGGTCAAGCTTATACACAATGATTTTCTGAATATGCCCCTGCCCAATATCCTGTAAGAGTTTCTGGAAACCCGGACGCGCTGTATTTTTACCGGAAAATCCTTTGTCCTGATAGACTTGGACATTTTGCAGTTCTAAATCGGTCAAACGAGCTTTACAGCGGTCAATTTGAGTTTCAATCGAAATGCTGTCCGCTTTATCAACAGACTGTCGTGCATAAATGGCAGTCATGCGAATTGTTCACGAACTTTTGCAAGCGCGGTTTTTAACGCGGATGCGTCCCCATCCGGGCGGATGGATACCGTAACAGCAAGTGGGGTTTGGTTTGCCATAAAAATATCACCTCACAGCCAGTATATGAATCAGGGAATCAGATTATCCCCGGGCAAAAATAAAAATACACAAAGTTATCCACAGATTGTTGATAACTTTGTGTAAAGCGGGATGCCCGCATTTTTTCAGCGGGAAAGATGAAAAATAATACCGGCAACAGCCGAAATCGCAATATAAACCGCAGGATGCTTATCGAATTTTTCGATTGCAATAAATAAGACAATGGCAAAAAGAATTTGTCCCCACTGAAACATCGCCAAAAAATGCCTGCTGCCGGTCAAAAAAACAGACCGCATCACCAAAAACCCAGCGGCGGCAATAAGTCCAGTAGAGGCAGGGCGCAGCCCATAAAACAAATCTTCCACCAAACGGTTTGTACGGAAACGTTCAAGCACTTGTGATACCAAAAGAATGACAATTATCGAAGGAGTAATCAGCCCAATGGTAGCAATCACCGCACCGGGCAGTCCAGCGGTTAAATAGCCAACATAAGTTGCCGCATTGACGCCAATCGGCCCTGGTGTTGATTCTGACACTGCAATAAGGTTAGTAATATCCCCATGGGTGAACCAGCCGGTTTTATCAGAAATATCATATAAAAAAGGCAGGGTTGCCAGCCCGCCGCCCACTGAAAATAACCCAACTTTAAAAAATTCATAAAAGAGCAGAATCAGTGTCATGGTCAGGCTCCTTTCCCAGGTTTTGTGCGTGATATTGTCCGCAATACAATGCCTGCCACACCAGACAGCACCACAAGCACAACAGGGGAAATGGCAAAGCCGATAAAATTCCCAAGGGCAGAAGCGCCAAATACACCAATAAAAATTGCCAAGGTACCTGGGCTGATGACAGATTTTTTCCACAATTTCAGCACAGCGCGCAGGATAAGCACACATACACAAACGCTGATGCCTGCAAAGGCATCCTGTACAATCGGATATTCCGCAAAATTTTGCAAACACGCCGCAAGGATTGTAATAATCACCAGTGATGGGAATACAACGCCAAGTGTTGCGGCAATGCCGCCTAAAACGCCGCGTTGTTTATAGCCGATAAAAGTGGCGGTATTCACCGCGATAACCCCTGGCGTACACTGCCCAACGGCATAATAATCGGCAAGTTCTTCTTCTGTTGCCCAGCCATGGTGTTCCACAATTTCCCGCTGTAACATGGGAAGCATGGCATAACCGCCGCCAAATGTCAGCCCGCCAATGCGGGCAAATGTCCAGAATAAAGTGAGTAACGCGTTCAAAAGATACCTCCTGATGGGTTTAAAATCCAGTATGCCCCATCGGGCATAAAGTATGTAATTTCACTTTGGGGGCAGAAATTCTTTTGGGCTTTTGCCAAATTCCCGTTTGAATGCCTTCAGGAAATTGGAATAATCATGAAATCCGGATTTTTCACAGGCTTCCATCACCAAATACCCTTGCCGCAGCAAATTCCGCGCCACAACCAGTCGTTTTTTCATGATGTACTGATAGAGTGTAAATCCAGTATATTCTTTGAATTTATGGGTTAGATATGACTTACTAACAACCAAGACCTTGCAAAGCCGCTCCGCCGACAAATCCTCAGTCAAGTTGGTGTTAATATAAGTGACAGTTTGGTTGATTTTTTCATTTTCGAATACATCCTGCTGGATAACATCGGGTGACGCAAAATAAGCGCGGTTCAAATAGACCAAAAATTCCACCAGATAAATCAGTGTCAGCACTTGGCTGCCCAATTTCTGTTCATCATTTGAGGCAACCATTTTTTCGCAAATACCCTTTAAATGGGCAGCCGCCACACTGCTTGGACGAATCAGCCGATAGCGCCGTTTGCCTGAATTGATAAAACAAGCGGTGAAATCCGTACCCAGTTTGCCCAAATCCCTGATAAAGTTGGGCTGCATCCAGATGAGGTATCGTTCATAAACCGCATCAGGCTGAGGGTAGTGGAGGTCACAATCATTGGTCAGCAGGATATCGCCCGGACGAAGCTGATAAGTGCGTCCTTCAATGGTATACAGCACTTTGCCGGATAAAAAGAACAGGATTTCATAAAATTCATGTGAATAGCGCTGTATGGCTGGTGGTTCAGTGACTTGGCAGTGACAGCAGCCAAATTCCGCATACGGCATATTCCGGCACAATGTAGAAATATTCTTGTGCAAATCCAACAAAAACCCTCCCATCCCATTGGATATGGTTATATTATATAGCGCGTTTCATTCATTTTCAAGTGAGATATGTGAGGAATAAATTATTGCACAATGTCATTCAGGATGAAAATTGTAGTTTACTGTGAATGAAACCGTGCCAAAATAGGAAAACTGCCTATAAAGCCGTAGAAAAAAGGAGTTTGTATGAAAAGTTTTATTTCTGAAGATTTTCTGCTGTCCACAGAACCAGCGCGGCGGCTCTATCATGAATATGCAGAAAATATGCCTATATTTGATTACCATTGTCATTTAAACCCACGGGAAATCTATGAAAATCCGAAGTTTCAGAATATTGGCGAGGCTTGGCTGGCAGGCGACCATTACAAATGGCGCGTCATGCGGTGGAATGCCGTACCGGAAGCATATATCACCGGCACAGCTGATTATCATGCAAAATTCCATGCGTTTGCAAAAATTATGCCAAAGTTAATTGGCAACCCAATTTATCACTGGTCACATTTGGAGCTGAAACGGTATTTTCAAATTGATGAATTATTAGATGCAGATACTGCTGAATCCATTTGGCAGACAGCAAATGCGGTATTACAGGGGGAAAAGGGGGATGTGCGCACGCTGATAAAGCAAAGCAATGTCAAAGGGCTGTGTACAACCGATGACCCAGCGGATGATTTACGGTATCATCAGCTTTTGGCACAGCAACAAGGATTCAAGGTGGAAGTTTTGCCGACATTCCGTCCGGAAAAAGCGCTGGACATTGCAAACCCAGATTTCCCGGGTTATATCCACAGGTTGGGGATAACTTTGGGCAAAACCCTGCGCACTGTCGCGGATATCCAGCAAGCGTTATATGACCGCATTGTTTTTTTCAAAGAAAATGGCTGTTGTTTATCTGACCATTCATTTGGCGCGCCGGATTTCACCATTTGGGATGAAAAAGCAGCTGGGGACGCAGTGCAAAAAGCGCTTTCCGGGCAGCAGCCGACGCCTTATGAAGTGGGAGCATATCAATCACTGCTGATGGATGGTTTAGGGGAACAATATGCAAAGAATGGTTTTGCAATGCAGCTTCATTTTGGGGCGCAGCGCAATTTAAGCACCAGGATTTATCAAAACATTGGAGCGGATGCGGGCGGTGACGCCATTGGTGACAGCCTGTCTGCCGCATCGCTTGCCGCGCTGCTGGACAGGCTGTCCAAACGGGGCTGTTTGCCGCGCACCATTCTGTATACCTTGAATGCGGCGGATAATGATAAATTTGCAGCAGTTGCGGGCAGTTTTCAGGATGAAAGCATTGCGGGAAAAATTCAATTTGGTTCGGCATGGTGGTTTAATGACCATTTGGATGGGATGGAGAGCCAGCTTCGTTCGTTTGCCAATATTGGCGTGCTTAGCCGTTTTGTGGGAATGCTCACTGATTCCCGGTCATTTTTATCTTATCCACGTCATGAATATTTCCGGCGGATTTTGTGCAGGCTGATTGGCAGTCAGGTAAATGAAGGGCTTGCGCCTGTGGATTATCCATTGCTGGGAGGTATGATTCAGGATATTTGTTTCCATAATATTTGCAGGTTCCTTAGCAAAACAGGGCAGCCTGGAAAGGGGATTTGATGTTATGAAATTATCGTTCCGCTGGTATGGCAAGGATGACCCGGTAAAGTTACAGGAGATCAGCCAGATCCCGGGGATGTATTCCATTGTTTCCGCAGTATATGATGTGCCGCCGGGTGAAGTTTGGCAGGAAGAAAGTCTTGCCGCGCTCCGCGCGGACTGCCATGCCCATGGGTTGGCATTTGAGGTAGTAGAATCTATCCCAGTGTCAGAAGATATTAAACTTGGCACAGAAAAACGGCAGCGCCATTTGGACGTTTATTGTGAAAATATCCGGCGCTGTGCGCGGTATGGCGTAAAATGTATCACTTATAATTTTATGCCGGTCTTTGACTGGACGCGCACACAGCTTGACAAAGCTGCGCCGGATGGTTCCACCAGTCTTGTCATGTATCGCCAGCAGCTTGCGGGGCTAGACCCTTTGCGGGATGATATCCATTTGCCAGGCTGGGACGCAAGCTATTCACAACAAGAAATCCGTGGGTTATTCCGGGCATATGCCGCGTTAGGGGAAGATGGCTTATGGAAAAATATTGCGGTTTTTTTAAAGCAGGTTATACCGGTTGCGGAGGCGTGCGGCGTCCGAATGGCGCTGCATCCAGACGACCCGCCATATCCAATTTTTGGTTTGCCGCGTGTGGTGACAGGGGAGCAGAATATTGACCGTTATCTTGCCATTGTCGATTCGCCAGCTAATGCGCTATGTTTATGCACTGGTTCGCTTGGCTGTGTAAAGTCAAATAACATCCCAAAGCTGGTACGCAAATATGCGGCAAAAGACCGCATTGCTTTTATGCATATGCGCAATGTGCAGATTTTAGACGATGGTTCATTTGAGGAACGGGCGCATTTGTCCTCTTGCGGCAGCCTGGATATGTATGAAATTGTAAGTGCGCTGGTGGAAAATCATTTCCAGGGTTATGTCCGCCCCGACCATGGGCGGATGATTTGGGGCGAAACCGGCAAACCCGGCTATGGGTTATATGACCGTGCGCTTGGCGCAGCATATTTAAATGGCTTGTTTGAAGCCTGTGAAAAGGGGCGGAAAAAATGAAAAATAGGTTTGAAAACACCTTGCAGGGCAAGGTATGTGTGGTGACAGGGGCAGGCGGCGCCATTGGCGGGATGTTTGCCAAAGCATTGGCAGAAGTGGGCGCAAAAGTTGCAGTGCTGGATTTGAATTTACAATCTGCCCAAGCGGTTGCGGATGAAATCCACGCGGCAGGCGGCACAGCCTTTGCCTATGAAGCCAATGTTTTGGAACGGGAAAGTCTGGATCAGGCACATGAAAAGATTCTGCGGGATTTAGGCGTGTGTGATGTGCTGGTGAATGGGGCAGGGGGTAATAACCCACGTGCCACAACCGATAATGAATTTCATTTTGAAGCGGATATGATTCAAAACTGCAAAACATTTTTTGATTTGGAGAAATCGGGTGTTGAATTTGTTTTTGCGCTCAACTGGCTGGGCACATTGCTGCCAACCCAGGTTTTTGCCGCGGATATGATTGGGCGTTCGGGCAATATTTTGAATATCGCCTCTATGAATGCGTATACGCCGCTGACCAAAATCCCGGCATATTCAGGCGCAAAAGCGGCGGTTGTGAATTTCACCCAATGGTTAGCAACTTACTTTGCAAAATCAGGCATCCGTGTCAACGCAATCGCCCCAGGGTTTTTTGTAGGCAACCAGAACCGAAAATTATTATTCCGTGAGGATGGCACGCCAACGGCGCGCACCGCAAAAATATTGGCAGGTACACCAATGGGGCGTTTTGGAGAACTAGAGGAACTGATTGGCGCGGTATTGTTTTTGCTGAATGATACAGCAGCCGGGTTTATTACCGGAGCGTGCATCCCGATTGATGGCGGCTATTCGGCATATTCCGGCGTCTGACCCATAGGAGTCCTGTGATGAAAAAATCTCATATTTTACTATTGGGTGCCTTGCTGCTGTTGCCCGGCTGTGGCAGGGCAGAGGCGGATACACGTACCATCATCCGCATTGGGCATAACCAGTCAACAAACCATCCGACCCATATTGCGCTGGAGGCATTTGAAACTTTTATTGAACGGCAGTTAGGGGAGCAATACAATGTAGAAGTGTTCCCAAGTGAATTATTGGGTTCCCAAAATGAAATGGTACAGCTTACCCAAACCGGTGCAATTAATTTTTGTGTTGCCTCCAATTCACTGCTGGAAACTTTTAGCAAAAACTATTCGTTATTTAACCTGCCATATTTATTTTCCAGCAGTGAAGCTTATCATGCCGCGATGGATGACAAAGCGATAACAGGTCCAATTTTTGAGTCCACCAAGCAAGCGGGGTTTGAAGCCGTGACCTGGCTGGACGCGGGCACCCGTAATTTTTATACGGTAGACCGTCCGATTGAAACGCCAGCCGATTTAAAAGGGTTAAAAATCCGGACGCAGCAATCGCCAACCAATGTGGAAATGATGCGGCTGCTTGGCGGTTCGGCAACGCCGATGGGGTTTGGCGAAGTGTATACGGCATTACAGTCCAAGGTGATTGACGGGGCGGAAAACAATGAAATGGCGCTTACAGATAATGGGCATGGGGATGTTTGCAAATATTATTCATATGATATGCACCAGATGATACCAGATATTTTAATTGGCAATCTGGCGTTTTTAGAAGGGCTTCCTGCCGAGGAACGTGCGGTTTTTGAACAAGGTTTTGCGCTGATTAACACCGTACAACGGGAGGAATGGAGCAAAGCTGTGGAAAGTGCCAAAGAGAAAGCGCAGCAGCAGCAAGGCGTTATTTTTAACTATCCGGATACAGCGCCATTTGAACAGGCATGCCAGCCGCTGCATGAGTCCATGCTGCAAAGCAATCCGGATTTGCAGCCGGTTTATGAAGCGATACAAAGGCATAACCAGCAGTTCAGCACATCATAAAAAAAAGAAAGGAGAGCAATATGGCAGCATTACGCAAAGTGATGAATCACATTTTATATGTTGTGGCAGGCGGCAGCTTTCTGGTGATGGTGGTGCTGACTTGCTGGCAGGTGCTGGCACGTTATGTCCTGGGAAATCCCTCCACATGGTCAGAAGAAATGGTATCATATTTATTTGCCTGGGCAAGTCTTTTTGGGGCGTCGCTGGTGACAGGGGAACGCGGGCATATGAATATCCCCATTTTGGTGGAACGGATGCAGCCCAAATCCCGATTATTTTTTTCCGTCTTTGGGGAATGTATTGCGTTTTTATTTTCCGCGGTTATCCTGGTTTATGGCGGCGTCAAAATTTCCAGTTTAGCCATGGGACAGATGACTTCTTCTTTAGGGGTAGCAGTGGGGGTTTTTTATATTGTCCTGCCGTTATGCGGCATACTCAATATGCTGTATACCATTTTGAACATTGTGAATATTTATCAAAACAGCAAGCAGGGGAAGGGGGCGTGAAGCAGTGGCAATAGAAGCTTTACTGATGATTCTGGTGGTACTGATAGTCCTTTTGGCAGTTGGCGTCCCGATTGCTTATGCAATCGGTATTTCTTCCCTTGCGGCGGTATTGCAGGCGGTACCGCTGGATATCTCAGTGGTCACAGGCGCGCAGCGTATTTTTGTCGGCATGAGTAAATTCAGCCTGACGGCAATCCCATTTTTCATTCTTGCGGGCAATTTAATGAACCAGGGCGGCATTGCAAAACGCCTTGTAGATTTTGTTATGGCGCTGCTGGGCAAAATGCCGGGGGCATTGCTGGTGACGAATATCGGTGCGAATGCGTTGTTTGGCGCCATTTCGGGTTCGGCATCAGCAGCGGCGGCAGCGGTTGGCAGCATGGTGGAAAAGGGCGAGGAAGAACAAGGCTATGATAAGGCATTATGTGCGGCAACCAATGGCGCGTCAGCCCCTGCGGGGCTGCTAATCCCGCCATCGAATGCGCTCATCACTTATTCACTTGCGGCAGGGGGCACATCGGTTGCGGCATTATTTTTAGCGGGATATGTGCCAGGACTGATTTGGGCAGTTGCCTGTATGGCTGCGGCGGTATTTTTCGCAAAAAGAAGAGGGTATCGGGGGGTGTCCAGCGGATGGAAAACCCTTGGCATGGCAACCTTAAAAGCATTGCCGGCATTATCACTGATTATTGTGGTAATCGGCGGGATTGTCGGCGGGATTTTCACAGCGACAGAAGGTTCCGCCATTGCGGTGGTATACGCGTTAATTTTGGGCATTTGTTATCGGAATATCACATTGCGTTCTTTTTGGGATATTACGATAGAAAGCGCTAAAATGAGTGGGATGATTGTTTTTTTAATCGGGGTATCCAATATTTTAGGCTGGGTGATGGCATTTACGCAGATACCACAGGCGATTTCCGCAGCGCTGTTAGGGCTGACCAATAACCCGGTCATTATTTTGCTGATTATGAATATCATCCTGCTGATTGCAGGGACGTTTATGGATGTTACGCCTGCGATTTTAATTTTCACGCCATTGTTTTTACCAGTTGTGAAAACATTCGGGATGGATTCGGTACAATTTGGATTAATCCTTGTTTATAATCTGTGCATTGGGAATATCACGCCGCCAGTTGGCAATACGTTATTTGTTGCGATTAAAGTGGGGCGGTCATCACTTGCCAAAGTGATGCCATATATGTTGGGATATTATGCAATGATTTTACTTGGCCTGCTGCTTGTGACTTATATACCGATGGTAAGTTTAGGGTTGCCACAGCTTGCGGGATTATTATAGCCAGTATATGTTTTTTGGATTTTTGCAAAATATATGCCCAAAACCCGGCTGTTATGGGTTTTGGGCATATTGCATGGTTTTATTTATTGATGCAGCAAATCCAGATACTTTTGCTGTTCATCATCAGGGATTTTGATTATTTTCATAGCGTCCAAGGCAGAGCAATTAAGGCTTTGCATAATATTTTGAATGGATTTCAGATTCGCACGCGCTTCACCACGCATTATACCACGCACTTCACCACGTACTTCACCGCGCGCTTCAATTACATCACTAAAATTACACATAGCGTTCATCTCCTTCCTTAACCCTTGTGTTAAATCAATTTCAAAGGTGTCTTGTAAGGTGGTTTGTTTTTCCTTTACTGTAAGTGTTGAGGAAAATACTGTGCTAAGCAGGCTTAATATATCAGGTTTTGCCTGCCCCTCAGCCTCCCCAAAACATATCATGATCACCGATAACAAATCATAATTTTCCTTGGCTTCTGCCAGTTCACCAACCATATTTTCTTTGGTAATCTGATACTTGGTGATGGTATTTGTTTTGTATTTTGGTGGGTTCATACAAATCCAAATGGAATAGACTTTTTTAATTTTCCCATAATCATCCCCAGTAAATTCTGTGCCTTTTTGTGAGGATATAAGCCGGCAGCAATAATAAATGGCACGTTTAATCAGCGGATAACCTGGATAAAAATTGTTTTGGGCTTCAATATTGATAATTAGCCTGATTTTTTCATGGGTATGTGGGACAACTGCTGTGAATTTGATATCATAATAGATAACCCCTTCACTTTCAGAAATATCCTCTGTATTCATTCCTTTGATTGCTAACGCATCGGGAGATACCATTTCTGTACTGATTTCTGGTTCGCCTTCAATACACTGTATTACTTCATCAATGGTGCAGCCTTTATATTCGGTTAAACATTCCCGCATAATCCATGCTAAAATGGATTTTTCGGATAAGATCCTTTTACAAGCGGCATCATATTTTGTTTTATCGTTCATATCTATATTCCTATCCTGGTATCTTTACTATATACGAAATTGCCGCGAAAATCAATGTCTGATTGGTAAAATAAATATCCAATTTTGTTTGGCACGCAATCGCATAAAAAGGGGAGAGGATAAAACGCCTCTCCCCTTTGTGCTTAAATTTTCACCAGTTCATATGCGCGGGTACCTAGTCCAATCTTTTCCCCATGGATGAGTGCTGCTTCCCAGTTGGTATCTGGGTGTGCCATTTGAAATTTATCTTTCGAAGAGCATCCGCATGGCGGATTTTGCCCAATGATAGACGCGGGGTTGACTGGCATGGCATTCACCGCGTCAATACACGCCTGGTCAAGTGCAACCGGGTCAAAGGATGCAAACATACCGACATTTGGAACAATCGGTATGTCATTTTCCGCATGGCAGTCACAGTTTGGTGATACATCAATCACCAGCGAGATATGGAAGCATGGGCGTCCGTCCACAACCGCTTTGGTATATTCCGCAATTTTATAATTGAGCACATCAAATGATTCATCATAATTACAACCAATGGCGTCTCGTGGGCACATGGCAATGCACCGCCCACAGCCGACACATTTGTTATGGTCAATGGATGCTTTTTTATTCTGGATGGATAATCCTTCATGCGCACAGATTTTCATGCACATCCCACAGCCAACACAGAGGCTTGGGTCAACCGAAGGTTTGCCCGCATTATGTTGTTCCATTTTGCCGGCGCGGGAACCGCTTCCCATCCCAACGTTTTTCAAGCAGCCGCCAAACCCAGCATTTTCATGTCCTTTGAAATGCGTCAGTGAGATAAACACATCCGCATCCATAATGGCACGCCCAATTTTTGCTTCTTTGATATATTCCCCGCCTGCCACAGGCACGCAGACTTCATCTGTCCCTTTAATGCCATCAGCAATAATCACATGGCAGCCAGTCGAAAATGGCGTAAAACCATTGAGATATGCCGCGTCAATATGTTCCAGCCCATTTTTCCGCCCGCCGACATATAAGGTATTGCAGTCGGTTAAAAATGGCTTGCCGCCCGCGTCCTTGACAAAATCCGCAACGGGTTTTGCCCAGTTAGGACGCAGATATGCCAAATTGCCTGGTTCGCCAAAATGCAGTTTAATCGCGACAAATTTCCGGTCAAAATCAATATCGCCCATACCTGCCACAGCCATTAACCGCGCCAGTTTTTGCTGTAAGTTTTCTGTCAGTGAAGTGCGGAAATCAGCAAAATATACTTTTGATTTTTCCATTTGTGTTCTCCTTTCAAACCAGGGAAAGCCTCATGATAATATCCACTTTAACATATGGAGTACACTCTAAGTCAAGCACATTTATACCACATTGACAATCTGGAATCCGGCTGCTTTTTTTAACCGGTTGGCAACTGCCAGCCCTAACCCTTCATCTGATGGGCACTGCGCCCAGATTTCATCGACATATACAGGGTCAAAGGCACGTAGTGCGTCAAAAATGCACCGGGCTTGGGTCTGTACATCCTCTGCTGCACCAATAATCCGCCGTTCATGTAAGTCAAACTGGAATGCACATTCTGAGAAACAAATAATCCCCGCCATTAATGACGCGTGGCGGGTGATATATGCCGCAGTGCGTTCAGGGTCGCCGCAAACAACCGTAACCGGTATATCCGGCGCATAATGCCGGTATTTCATCCCAGGGGCAGAAACCTGTACATCATCACCGATTTGTTCCCGCAGAGCGCGGTCAATATCCACTTTGCCCAGTATCTTTTCCAATTGTTCCAGCGAAACCCCACCGGGGCGCAGCAGGCGCGGCGTTTGTCCAATGAGTGAAATCACAGTGGATTCCACACCAACCGCACAGGGCCCGCCCTCAACAATGGCAGGGATTTTACCGCCTAAGTCTAATCGCACATGTCTGGATGTTGTGGTGGATGGGCGCCCGGATAAGTTGGCGGACGGCGCCGCAAGCGGCAAGCCGCATTCCCGAATCAGTGCCCGCGCAACTGGGTGCGAGGGCAGGCGGATACCAACAGTATCCAGTCCTGCGCTGACAACATCTGGGATACAATCCGCTTTGGGCAGAATCATGGTAAGCGGCCCTGGCCAAAAAGCGGCGGCAAGCTGCCGCGCCGTTTCCGGCACCGTGCGCACAAGCCCTTGCAGCTGTTCCACATCTGCAATATGCACAATGAGGGGGTTGTCCTGTGGGCGCCCTTTGGCTTCAAAGATTTTTTTCACAGCATCAGGGTTCAGTGCGTTTGCGGCAAGCCCATAAACCGTTTCCGTTGGCATACCAACCACTTCCCCGGCGCGCAGCAAAGCGGCAGCCTGCCCTAATGCGTCCGGGTTTTTTACCGGGTTCAGCAATAAGGTTTTCAATATATTTCTCAATCCCTTCGATATCTACCCCCATGCCGGTTTGCCGCCTGGGGGATTTTTTCTTTTGCATTTTGATGGTTGTATTTCTATTATACAGTCTGCATATATGGAAAGTCAAAAATAATACAGCATAGCCCCTTAAATTTTAATGTGCCCTATGATATAATAAACAAAATACCATATTTGAAAGGTGAAAAAAGGGATGCAGCTTCTCAGGAAAATCCAGAAACAAGGACATACCCTTCATGCGGAGGCGCTTGCTGACTTTTGCCGCCAGATGGGCAGGCTGCTGCGCCGTGGGCGTTCGCCCAGCGAATGCTTTGCGGCAATGGCTGGCAGGGCAGATTCTCCCGCCGGAGAACGGATGTGTTTGGAAATGCGGCAGTATGTGCAAAATGATACGGTATCTGGCGCGATGCGCAAAACCGGCGTATTCCCGGATTATGTATGTGATATGGTGCAGCGCGGCGAGCAATCCGGCAGGACAGAAGAAAACTTTGCAACCCTTGCCACATATTTTGAGCGGGAACGGGTGGCAAGCGCCAGCCTTAGCGGGCGCGCGACCTATCCGGCAGTCATGGCAGCGCTTTCCACAGCAATTTTAATTGTGGCAAGTGGTTTTGCGCTGCCTGTTTTTGCTGACCAGTTTGCGGCGCTTGGCTTATCCTTTTCGCCGTTTGCGCGCGGCGCAATGGCAGCAGGCAAATGGCTTTCCGGCTTTTCTGGGCTTGCTTTGGCAGGCATTGCGTTTGCTGGGACATTATTATATCTAATGCTGCAAAACAGCGGATGGAAAATGTTTGAAAATACGGCGCTTGCCCGCAAAATGGCAGCGGGCAGGTTTGTCGCGGCGCTTGCCATGTTTTGCCGGTGCGGTGTGCCTGAAAATGCTGCCATTGAATATGCCGCCGCATTATCCAGCCATCCGGAAATTGCGGGCGCGGTATCCCGAATACATGAAAAGCTGGACGCTGGACGTCCACTGCCTGCGGCGCTGGCTTCCAGCGGTTTGGTCACTGGGATTGCGCTTGGGCGGCTGCGTGCCGCCGGGCAGGCGGAATTTATGTTGGATGAAGCTGCCGCACGCATGGCGGCGGATACCTCCGCACGGATGGAGCGGTTATTATCCCGGCTGGAACCGGTGATTGTTTTGCTGCTCAGCGCGGCGGCTGGTGCGATTATGTTGTCTGTGATGCTGCCGCTGCTGGGCGGGCTGGCGGCAATGGGATAAAATAAAGGGGGAAAAGCATTGCGTCAAATTGCCAAAAGCCTGCTGACTGCCTGTTTGATTTTCCTGCTTTTCTGCGGCGGGATTTTTATCATCAGCGATTGGATGGCAACCGAAGGGCGGCGCGCCTTGCAGCATGAACTCGAACTTGCTGTGCAGCACTGTTATGCTGTAGAAGGGCGGTACCCGCCCAGCCTGCGCTATTTGGAACGCCATTATGGTATCCGTACCGCAAACCGGCGCTATCAGGTCGAATACCGCAGTATTTCCGAAGGCCATGCGCCAGAAATCCGGGTCAAACGGGTGGAAGGGGGCGCTTGGGCATGAAAAGATGGCGAATTGTCCGTGATCCAGTCCATCAGGCTGGCAGGACATTTGTACTCGCGTTTTTTTTAACATTTACGATATTAGGGGTGCTGCTGACCATGCAGGCAGTCCGGGTGTTCCATGGCATTGACCAGCGTGCGCTGGATACTCATACCCGCGCTGTGCCGCTTGCCTATCTTACAGGCGCTGTGCGCCGCGCAGATGCCACAGGCGGGATTGGTATTGCATTCCTGCCAGATGGCGAACAGGCATTGCGTACCCGTGAAAACGGGCATACTTGGTTTTATATCTGCCGGAACGGTTATTTATGTAAGCAAGGTTATGGGCGCGATGCGGATACCGCAGCGCGTTTGTGCCGCGCAGGCACCATGCGCCTGCGCTGGCTGGGCGGCACAATCTGTGTCGATTATACCGCGCCGGATGGCGGCAAAGCCACATTGCTGCTTTGCCAGCGCGGGATAGGGGGGACGGCATGAAACGGTTAAGCCGCACAAGATTATTCCTGCTGGAAATGATGGTCAATCTGCTTGTGTTCTGTGTTGGCGCGGCAATCTGCCTGATGGCATTTGCTAAGGCGTATGCGCTCAGCGCGGAAAGCCGTGTGTTGTCCCAGGCACAGCGCACCGCGGAAAATGCCGCTATGGCATTGCGGTCGCTGGATGGCGATTTATCCGCGCTGCCTTATCTTTTGGATGGGCAAATGCAAGAGGGAAAGTTTATCGCATGGTACAGCCAGGACTGGCAGCCTGTGACGGAAGAAAACAGCATTTATCAAATGGAAGTATCTGCGGAAATGGGGGACAACCATGTGTTAAACCTGAGAATTATCATATATTCCCCTGCGCATGAAGCAGTGCTCACCCTGCCGCTGCGCCAATATACTGGGGACGCCCAAAAAAGGGGGAACATATGAAAAAACATAGAAGCAGCCTTGCTGTTGGCTTTCCAACCATTGTGAACCTTTTGCTGCTGCTTGCTTTTACCTGTCTGGCGCTTTTATCGCTCAGCCGCGCCAAAGCTGACCAGATGGCAGCTCGTCATAGCTGGCGGGTTTCCAGCGGGTATTTCCAGGCGGACAGCCGCGCTGAGCAGCTTCTTGGTGCGATGGAAGAAACTTTTGCCTTGCCGCCCGGCGAGGCAGGCGTTGAGATTGAAGCTTGGCTCAATGACCAAGGGATTGCCGCATTTTATGACCAGACAGCAGCATTGCTGTCTTTTACCTTGCCTGCTGGCGAGGCTGGGACACTGCAAATCACGCTGCATCTGCTGCCAAATGGGTTTGAAATTACCGAATGGCGGCTGGCGCCTCATGGATAAGCAAATTCATAAACCGGACGTAATATCCTGTTGGGATAATTGCGTCCGGTAATTTTTTTGCCCATAGCTGGCATCGGGTTATCCACAGCTAAAGACTTATTATCCACAAGGTTATCCACACAGGTTTGATACAACATAGGATACAAAACGTAATATGAATATAAAAATATTACAAAATGTCGATTCGCAAATGTCGCGTTTATCCACTTTCCGCACAGTTTTATGCACAGGAATTATTACAGTTTGTAACCAGTTTGTAAAGTTGCTTGGCAGAATAAGCAGCTTTTTTGTCGATGCTTTGCGATAAAGCTGTGAATGCTGTGGATAACTTTGTGCAAAACGAAGATTGCCTGTGCATAACTTTGTGGATATGTTGATAACCATACGTTATTACGCAGGTGGTTTGCCGCGAAAGCCTATTTTGCTTATAACCCACTGTAATGATGCCCGCCGGATATTTCCATGGGGGAAAAGGGTAAAGATAGGATTAACCCAACGGGTGTGTATAATCCAGGCAGGCTTGTGGTATGCTGAAAACGGAATATCGAAAGGGGTTTTGAATCAAATGAATGAAGAAAACACACCTGTGCAGGGCAATGAAGCCCCGGAACATGACAGCATTACGCAAACCGGTTCAGTCACTGCCCGCAATGCACATGGCACAATCCACTGTATTACCATCGTTGGGCAGATTGAAGGGCATATGGAGGCGCCGCAGGCGACGAAAACCACAAAATATGAACACATTATCCCACAAATCACCGCTGTAGAAGAAGCTGATGACATTGACGGCCTGCTGATTCTGCTCAATACCGTAGGTGGGGATGTGGAAGCTGGGCTTGCCATTGCCGAGCTGATTGCCGGTATGCACAAGCCGACGGTTTCCCTTGTGCTTGGCGGCGGGCATTCTATTGGCGTGCCGTTGGCAGTTGCCGCAAAACAGTCCTTTATTGCGCCGTCTGCGGCAATGACAATTCATCCGGTGCGCATGAATGGCACAGTGATTGCTTCGCCGCAGACGTATGCTTATTTTCGTTCCATTCAGGAACGCATTACCGCGTTTGTAACACAGCATTCCCATATCAGCCCCGCCGCCTTTACCAACCTCATGATGGCAACCGATAATATGTCCGCAGATGTCGGCACTGTGATAGGTGGGCAGGAAGCGGTTGCGCATGGGCTGATTGGGCGTGTAGGCAGCTTGGCAGACGCGCTGGACGCTCTGCATGGCATGATTCGCAAGTGATTATTCGGGGTCTGCAATCACCCGTTCTTCTGCCTCCCGCTGGATGCGGATGATTTCATCACGCAGACATTCATTCTTTTCCAGCAGGCGTGTGAGTTCATTGAATAAATATAAGTAGCCTTTTTTGTAATTCATATGTAGTACCTCCTTTCACGACATAAAACGACATTATTTTATCACACTTCACCTATTTCTACAAGAGAAAAACATTGTATATTAAATAAATATAAAAGAACACGTCGTATTATAATAGATTTTGCAAGATAATGTGATATCTTATTATCTTGTAATAATGGGCATATAATAGGGAAAACGCGCAATAGGGGAGGTGATAAAAAATGTTTCGGCTTGAGCGGCGTGAATTTGTCAACAAAACTTTCCGTTTGCCGTTGACGCTGGTTGAAGAATTGCAGGAATTGGCACAGTATAAGAATATGTCAATGAACCAGCTCATTATCAGTTGTTGTGAATATGCACTCAATAACCTGGATGAAGAAGATAAGCCGACCCGGGTTGGAAATGATAACCTGCGGATGGAATAATAAAAGGGGGAAAAGCCGGGATACCAAATGCAGCAAATCTGCCTGCTTTGGATTCCGGTGTTTTTTTTGCAAATATTCCTGTTCAAACAGCCCGTGTTTTGGTATACTGTATATGATATGGAATCATCCCGGCAGGTATTGCCGTGGGCCATGCAAAGCCTATGATTGCGGCTGCTGAATTTTGAAGAGAAAGGAATCCTGAACCATGAAACTAACCCTTGAAAGCTTGGGGCATAACTTATCTTGGAAAGGCTATCGATTGCCTTCTTATGATATCGCCATGGCGCGTGAAGCGACAGCGGCAGCGCCCACTTGGCTGCATTTTGGCGCAGGCAGTTTGTTCCGCGCGTTCCCAGCGGCACTGAGCCAGCGCCTGCTAACCGCGGGGCTGTCCAAAACCGGCATAATTTGCTGCGAAAGCTATGACGAGGAACTGATTGACCGGGTTTACCGCGCCAATGATAACCTGTCTATTCTAGCAACTTTATATGCGGATGGACATATCCAAAAAGAAATCATTGCTTCTGTCACAGAAAGCCTCAAAATGAGTGAGGATATGGCGCGGCTGGAACAAATCTTTTGTGCGCCAAGCCTACAGATGGTTACGCTGACCATCACCGAAAAAGGGTATACCATCCGCGATAATGACCGCAATTTTGTGCCGGATTTTGCATGGGATGCTTCTGTAGGCCCTAAATCCGCCGCCGCTTCTTTCTTTGGGCGGTTAGCAGCGCTGTGCCTCAAGCGCAAAGCCGCAGGCGCCGCGCCAATTGCAATCGTTTCGCTGGATAACTGCCAGAATAATGGCGTGCGTGTGCGCCGCGCCATGATGGATATGGCGGAAGCCTGGGTGGATGGCGGCTTTATCACACAAGAAGATTATGAATGGCTTGTCAATCAAATGTCTTATCCGCTTTCCATGATTGATAAAATCACGCCGCACCCAGATGACCGTGTAACCAAACAACTGGAAGCCGATGGGCTGGAAGGCGTGCGCCCCTTTACAACGGCAAAGGGCACTTCCGCCGCGGCATTTGTCAACACAGAACGCCCACAGTATTTGCTGATTGAAGACCATTTCCCCAATGGCCACCCGCCGCTGGAACAGCTTGGCATTATTTTTACCAGCCGCAAGATTGTTGACAAATCCGCCCATATGAAAGCCTGCACCTGCCTGAACCCCATGGATACTGCTTTGGGCATTTATGGCTGTCTGCTCGGTTATCAAACCGTGCATGAGGAAATGAAAGACCCTCAGCTTGTCAATCTCATCACCCGCATGAGCGAGTTGGAAGCTATGCCAATGGTTGAAGACCCTGGCGTTATCAACCCATCTGAATTTTTGCATGAAGTGTTAAGCGAACGCTATCCCAATCCATTCCTGCCGGATACGCCACAGCGTACCGCAACTGATACTTCACAAAAACTTGCCATTCGGTTTGGTGAAACCCTGTATGCGTATTATAATTCCCCAATTCCAATGCATCGGGTATCCCATCTGACCTACATTCCGCTTGTTTTGGCAGGCTGGCTGCGTTATCTGCTGAGTGTGGATGACAATGGCAATCATTTTGAACGCAGCCCAGACCCCATGCTGCCATATTTGGATCAGGTACTTGCGGGCATCACCCTGGGCGGCGACCCGGCAAAGGAAAAACAGTTATATCCACTGCTTTGCAGCAAGCCGATTTTTGGCGCTAACCTGTATGAAGTCGGTTTGGCTGACCGTGTCACAGAAATGTTTATCGAATTAACCCGCGGACCAGGCGCAATCCGTGAAACGCTGAAAAAATACTGTGGCGAATAAAAAATTCCCCGAAAAGGCGTGGGAGGGAACCAATTTGGTTCCCTCCCACCTTTTTTCTTTTGTAACCTTTCCTTCAAGCAGGGTTGCCATAAACCAGCGCAGATTTAACAGGAACATTTCCCGCATACGGCTGTCTTTCCGATTTTCTCCGGGCAGTTTTTCGGCTGCCGCACAGGTGTCCAAATAATGCTGGCGGACAAATTCCTGTCCCTGGGATATCACACCATCTTGTAATAACGATAGCCGGAAATCAACCGACCGTGACCACGGGAAGGTATCTTCAAATAAAATTTCCTCCCGGTGGTACCAAGGGTATCCGCCAAATAATTCATCCGCGCATTCCCCCGACTGGCATACCGTAAACCCTTTTTTGACTGCCGCGCAAAACAGCAATAAAGAGGAATCCACATCCGCCATGCCAGGCAAATCCCGCCCATCCACAGCAGGCAGCAATGCCGCGCATAATGCCGCGTTTTCTAAAATCACTTCATGATGTTCACTGCCAATGGCATCCACCATCATTTGGATATACTCTGCGTCACTATTCGGCTGAAATATATTTTTTGTAAAATATTTTTCATTGTCCCGGTAGTCCACTGACCAGGTATGTAACTGCCGGTTTTGCTGTTTATATGCCCGCGCCGCAAGCATGGATAAAATAGAGGAATCCAGCCCGCCAGATAAAAAGGTACAAAGCGGCACATCACTGACAAGCTGCCGGGAGGCAGCGTCTTCAATCAGCATTTTGGTATGTGTCAGCGTTTCTTCTGGATTATGCGGATGCTCTGCCGCATGAAGCGTCCAGTAAGGGTGCGGATGGAAGCCTTCCGGTGTCAGCACCGCATAATGTCCCGGCAATAACTCTGTAATCCCTTCAAAAACACCAAAACCCGGCGGGCGTGCCGGCCCCAATAATAACACTGACCGCAGACCATCTGCGCCAATGCGCGGCTGCACTGCCGGATGGCACAACACCGCTTTGATTTCAGAACCAAATACCAAGCCATCTTTTTGGCGGCTGTAAAATAACGGCTTTACGCCCAGCCGGTCACGGCAAAGGATTAGTTTCCGGTTTGTTTTGTCCCATAACGCAAATGCGTAAATGCCATTGAGCCGTGCAAATGCGTCTATGCCCCATTCCAAATAAGCATGGAGCAAGACTTCTGTATCCGAATGTCCACGGAAGATATGCCCCTTTGCCAGCAGCATCACCCGTAAATCCTCAGTATTATATAACTCACCGTTATAAATAAGAATAATATTCCCATCTGGCGATTCCATGGGCTGTTTGCCGCCTTCCGGGTCAACCACAATCAGCCGCCGGTGTACCAGCAGCGCCAAATCATCAACATATTGCCCGCCGGCATCAGGCCCACGCGGCGTCAGTGCCCGCGCCATGCGTTTGCCGGTATCGGCAAATGCCTGCGCGCCGCCAGTATAATCAATTAACCCAGCAATTCCACACATTGCCATCAACTCCTTTTATAAATGCCAATATGCCATCAGTATATGCCCGCTTTTTACAAAAAAGAAGTAAAGTATCTGTGAATATCTCGCAAACGCAATATAATGTGCTTGTGGGTTATGGGAATGTAGGGTATAATAGGTTTATAACAGGTTTCCAGCATTTTGACGCAGAAAAATAATCGCTTTGAGATAATGGCGAAAAGGGCATATTGCCGGTGAATAAGGGTAATATCTCATCGGCTATCAGCCTATTGAGGGGTCTGATTATGGAAAATATAGTACATACCCCTGAGATCTGGGTAAAGACCTTTGGGGATTTTGGGATATTCTATCAGGGCAAGAAAATCAGCGCCCCGTTAGAGCGTTCCAAGAAACTAATGGATATGGCAGAATATTTGGTGACGAACCAAAACCGTGCCGTGCCAAAAGATGAACTTTATGAGCTGCTTTGGCCCAATGAGGAAAGCAGCAACCCACGCAACGCATTAAAAACACTAATTCACCGTTTCCGGATGCTGCTGGTGCAGGGGGGCGCACCAGATGGATTGGAATTTATTTTGGTGCGCCATGGCACGTGCCAATGGAATCCAGGGTTAGACTTTGGCGTGGATGCGTTTATATTTGATGCATTACAAAATGAAGCCGCTGCGGAAACCGATTTGCAGCGGCAAAAAGAACTCTTAAAACAGGCGGCAGCCCTTTATCAAGGGCGGTTCCTGAATGAATCTGAAATTTGGATGGTTGCGCCATCTACATATTATCATAGCTGTTTTTTGCGTGCAGTCTATCAGCTATGTGATTTGCTGCGCAGTCATGGCACACCAGAAGAAATTATCGAAGTCTGCCGCCCAGCTTTGCTGGTCGATGAACTGGATGAAACCATTAATCGGGAACTGATTTTGGCGCTGGTTGCCGCTGACCATGTGCAGGAAGCCAACAGCCATTATAACCATATCACAGAGTTATATTACAACCGTCTGGGGGTACAGGTATCCGAGGAACTGCGTGAAGTTTACCGTCATCTTGCTGACAATGAACAGGCTGTCAATTTGGATGTTGATGAAATCTGCAATTCTTTGGAGGAAAATGCGTCAACTGATGGGGCATATGTCTGCGAATACAGTATTTTCCGGGATTTGTACCGCATTGAAGCCCGCAGCCTGGAACGCTATGGCGGACGAATGTTTTTGGCGCTTATCACCATTACTGATGCCCATTTGCAGGTGCCGCCGCTATCCACCTTGGGCAAAACCATGGATTTGTTGCTGGAAGTCATCAAACACTGTCTGCGCAAAGGGGATATTGTTGCCCGTTACAGTCCCGCGCAGTATATCGCCCTATTGCCAACGGTTACGCTGGAAACCGGTGAACAAGTGCTGCAGCGTATCCGCCGCGCTTACCGCAAGCAGTATCCCAAATCCCGTGTGGTGCTGAGCTGTAAATTGCGCCCATTGCGCCCGCTGGAACGGGAAGGGTTTGGTTCGCTTGCGCCGGAAACTGCTCCTGTGCCTTAAATTTTTGTCACTGAATACCGTCAGATATATCCGATATGTAACCAGGCAGTGCTATAATAGTGTTAAACGCAGGCAAAGCGCCTTCAATTCGCTGCAATCAAGCTGCTATAAAATTACCGTAAGGCGTGCCGTAACAGCACACGGAAAATAGAACCATATGCCGGAAAGGAGGAAACGTATGCTGCTGCCCGCAATGGGTGAAATCCCCTATGAAGCACGACGGATGTATTTATGTATTGATGAATATCGGAATGGGGAAATCACCGGACGATTTTTCAGCGCATTTGAACCCGAAGCATTTACATTCTGTTCTTTGCTCGCCCTTATGCGCTATATTGATAACCTGCTTGACCGCACTATGATGACTCAGCGGTATGAAGAACGACGCACACTCATGAAAGTCCCTGTCACTGGTGCGCCCGCCAAACCTCGTGAGGAATGGAAAACATTCCATTGTCCAACCGCCAAACTTGCAACCTTCTGCTTAAACATTCAATTCCGCCAAAATGCCACCTGGCAGGGGGAAGTAACTTGGCTGGAGCAGAAGCAGTCCAGTTTCTTTCGCAGCAGTTTGGAACTGTTCCGCATGATTGATGATGTATTATTGTATCACGCATAACAGCGGGATACCATGTCAGAAAATTTTTTTGCAGGCGGATACAAAAACTTCCCCGGGATACCCGATATGTAACCCAAATGTATCCGCCGCATGATATACTGGTTACAACAAAAGGGAACAGAAAACCAGAAAGGTTAAAATCCCTTGCTCCCCGAAAGCCACAGCTTGTATCCAGTCAGGGAATGCACTTGGATACAACAGCGGCAAGTGGGAATCCACCCCCATCAAAAAACGGATATAAAAATTTCCCCGGAACGCCGCAGATGTAACCGATATGTACCTACCACATGGTATACTGGTTACAGTGCAAAGCAAAAACGGAAGCAAACCGGAATGGCAAAAAAACAAACCGGTGATAAAAAACTTCCCGAAACCGAAAAAAATGTAACCCGGATGTATCCGATATATGATATAATGGATACAACAACAGGGAACAGCAGGCCGAAAAAAGCGGATACACAAAATTCCCTGAAACCCCGCAAATGTAACCGATATGTATCCACTGTATGATATACTGGTTACAACGAAAACAAGTAACACACACAGTTGAGAATAAACCAAAATGACGATGACTTGAGAGGAGATACTACCATGAAAAGAAAAGCTGCTTTATTCCTTGCTTTGGCAATGATGTTTACAATCAACGCTTACGCTTCCGAAGGCGAATCATCTGGCGGCGCTTCTGAAAGCTCCAGCGTTTCCACTACCACAAGTTCCGCACCGGCTGCATCTTCCAGCAGCTCCAGCGAATCCAGTTCTTCCAGTGAAAGCTCCAGCTCCTCCAGCGAGTCCAGTTCTTCCAGCGAAGGTTCTGGTTCTTCTTCCAGCAGCTCCAGTGAATCCGCTTCTGGCAGCGCAGGTTCTGATTCTGGTTCCAGCGAATCCACAGGTTCTTCCAGCGAAAGCGGCAGCGCATCTGAAAGCACTTCTTCCAGCGACAGCGCTTCCAGCGAAGGTTCTTCCGAAAGCAGCAGCGATGCAGCTTCCAGCGAAAGCTCTTCCGAAAGCAGCAGCACAGACGCTTCCGCATCTGAAAGCGGCGCTTCTGATGCAGTCGTAGACAGCACCCCAGCTGCACCATCTGAAGACAAGGGTTCTGACGATGCCAGCACAGACGAAACCGCAGATCATACCGACGCTTCCGGCGCAGATGAAGGCGACAAGGCTGACGACGCTGCACCAAGCGAAGAAGACAACACCGCAGACGACGCACAGGATGCGGCTGATACAGAAGACGCTGACCAGGCGGATGATGCACAGCAGGACGAAACCGGCGAACAGGCTGGCGACGATGCTGGTGAGGTTGAAGAAGACGCAGCACCCGCAGAAGGCGGCGCAGCAGCAGGCGCGGTTGTTGAAGAACAGCCAGTAGAAGAAGTAATTATCGAAGAAGAAGAAATCCCGTTGGCAACTTTGGAAGAAGTTGAAGAAGCAGCGGAAGTAGACGTCAATATTGTCGGCCGTGTATATGATGGCAGCAACGTTGTTTATGAAGCTTCTTACAGCACTTCGATTGCAGTAGGCGAAAGCGTAGACCTCAGCCGTTTCATCTGGACAGATGTTGAAGGCATTGAACTCACCAGCGGTGCAGACGTTGTCACAGTTGATGAGAACAGCAATGAATTTGAACTCAGCTACAAGCTGCTTGACGGCTGGATGGTTGTTGAATAATTTAGAGGATCAAGGCAAAATCCAAAATAGAGATAAAAGGGAAACCGGTCAGCGGGGAAAAAGCTGACCGGTTTTTCTTTATGCCTGGCATAAGCAGGGAATCAAGCTTGATAAAATGCCTGTATGCCAAGATAAGCGCTGTATAAGTCAATTTTAGAAATCACTTCAAATGGCGCGTGCATGGAAAGCACTGGGACGCCTGCATCCACAGTATCAATGTTTCGGTTTGCCAGGTACATCGCAACGGTGCCGCCGCCGCCCTGGTCAACGCGTCCAAGCTGGGCGGTTTGCCAGGCAACATTTGCCCCATCTAAAATCAGCCGTACCCGTGCCATCACTTCGGCAGAAGCGTCACTGGTACCGGATTTGCCCCGTGAACCGCTGTATTTCATAATGGCAAAGCCACAGCCCATCCGAGCATCATTGCGGGATTCAGATACATCGGCATAATTCGGGTCATAGGCATTGCATACGTCGGTGGAAAGACAGATGGAATTTTCATAGCAGATTTCCGGATAAACATCTTGTGTACGGCACAAATCTGCCATAAACGTATCAAAGAACCGGCTTTGCATACCGGTGACGCCTTCAGAACCGATTTCTTCTTTATCCACCAGCAGGCAGACAGCGGTATTTTCCGGCACATCCTGCAAAGCGAATAACGCGGTTGCGGCAGGGTAAGAACAAACACGGTCATCATGCCCATAAGCGCCGACCATGGTGCGGTCAAACCCGATATCGCACGCATCAAACGCAGGGACACAGGATAATTCAGCGGATAGGAAATCAGCTTCTGTCATACCATATTTATGATTCAGATATTCCATTACCGCAAGTTTGACTTTATCTTTACAACCTTTTTCGCTGTCAGATGGTTTGGTGCCGATGAGGATATTCATATTTTCCGCTTTAATGCCATCCGCCATTTTCTCCTGCATCTGCTTGCTTGCCAAATGCGGCAGCAAATCGGTGATGACAAATTTCGGATCATCAGGCGCGGCGCCGATGGAAATACGCAGTTTCACCATTTTCCCATCCCGGCAGACGCAGACGGTACCACGCAGCTCCAGCGGGATTGTCGTCCATTGGTATTTTTTGATGCCGCCATAATAATGGGTTTTGAAATATGCCATATTTTCCTGTTCATAAAGCGGCACCGTGCGGATATCAATCCGTGGGGCATCCAAATGCGCAGCCGTCAGGCGGATGCCTTCGGCAAGGCTTTTTTGCCCAATAACAGCCAGTGCAATGCCTTTTTCACGGTTGACACGGTAAATCCGGTCGCCGGGCTGCAATGCCATGCCGCGCTGATAGGGGAAAAATCCTGCGTTGCGCGCCAGATTGACCATAGCGGTCACCGCTTCGCGTTCGGTTTTGCCGATGTCCAAAAAGGCTTTATACCCTTCGGCATAGTCGGATGCCTGGTCAAAATCCACCCGGTCAAAGGCAGGTTTTTTGCTGTAAAAGAGTTCTTCAGAAGTCATTGTGGTGATTCTCCTTTTTTGATAATTTGCGCCCAGACGGTTTGCGCCTGTGCTTCTAATGCTGGGATAGACCCGTCATTTTCAATGAGGTAATGGCAATGCGCTTGATAAAATGCTTGATCTGGTTGTGCGTCAATCCGGGCAGCCGCTGCTGCTTGGGATAGCCCATCCCGCGCCATAATGCGCGCAATCCGTGTTTCACGTGAAGCAATCACGCCAATGACAGATTCGCAGAGGCTGTCCGCACCGGTTTGGAATAAAGTCGGTGCGTCATACAGAATAACAGCATGCCCATTTGCAGATAATTCTATCATTTGGGACAGGGAAGCCTCACGGATATAAGGGAAAGTAAGCGCGTTTAACTCATTTAATTTTGCCGGGTCAGCAAAGACAGCGGCAGCTAATTTGGGGCGGTCAAGTTGTCCCATAGGGGTTAAGATGTTGCCGAACGCTGTGCAAAGGGCATCCAGCATTGGCTGGCAACTGCTGCACAGGGTGCGGTAAACGGCGTCTGCATTGACACTGCCAGCGCCAAACCGCTGGAAACAGTTTGAAACAGCAGTTTTCCCCGCACCGGAACCGCCGGTTAATCCAATAATTCTCATATCCAAGCCTGCTTTCGGGTTTTGCCTTTAATACTATGATACACCTGCTGCGATAAGATTTCCAGCCCTATCTTGGGGGGCAGGGATTCCGGATTAGGGCAAGGACTTTATTTTCGGATAAATGCCGCATCAGATTGAGCAGAATCCGTTTCATCGGATGTATAGCGTTCAACAGTCATATGCAGGTCATATTTTTCCCGCAGGGCAATAATTTTTGCCATCATGGGGGAGTGATGGTGGGCATTAAGGGCATCTTGATTTTCCCAGCTATCAATCAGGAGCAGTGTTTCGGTATCATTTATGGGGAAAAAGTAATCATAGCGCAGGTTGCCATTTTGCTGGCGGATATGATGGACAATGCCGCTGGAAAGCATTTCTTCTGCAAATTTTGCAGCATTCCCATTTATTCCGTGATAATAGATATTGATTGTAATTGCCATTTCTATTCCTCCAAAAATTTTAACAAGGTGGTTTTATTGTAACACAAGGATGGATTCTTTTCAATTTGCCGTGGAGATAACTAGAAAATACAGCTTGCCAGCATAGGATGGGGTATAGTAAAATGGGGATAATAGATTCGGACAGGAGGCTGCACCATATGAAAAAAGTGATTGCAATTGGCGAACTGCTGATTGATTTTGTACCCCATCAAAAGGGGTGTGGGTTAAGTGAAGTGACAGATTTTGAGCGTGTCGCAGGCGGAGCGCCTGCGAATGTTGTGGCAGCGGCGGTAAGCCTTGGCGCGCCGGGGTGCATGGTATCACAAGTTGGGCAGGATGCGTTTGGGGATTATATTATCCACACATTGCAGCAAAAGGGTGTTGACACACAATATGTTTTCCGGCATCCGCAGGCAAAAACGGCATTGGCATTTGTTTCGCTGGATGCGTCAGGCAACCGGGAATTTTCATTTTACCGCAACCCATCCGCGGATTTATATTTAGAGGAAAGCCAAATCACGCCGGAAATGTTTGCGGATGCAGGGGCATTGCATTTTTGTTCTGTTGACCTGGTGCCATACCCGGTAAAAGAAGCGCACCGGAAAGCGATACAGCTTGCGCGGCAGGCAGGGGCATTGATTTCATTCGACCCGAATGTACGGTTAGCATTATGGGAAAGTGAAACCGCGTGCCAGCAGGCGATACGAGAATTTTTACCAGAAGCAGATTTGGTAAAGCTCAGTGACAACGAAATAGAGTTTGTCACAGGCTGCAAAGCGGAACGGCAGGCAGCAGAAAAGTTATTTGCGTTGGGCAGTAAAATCGTATTGATTACCAAAGGCGGCGACGGGTCGGCGGTATACACGCAAACAGAGCAGGCATTTGCGCAGGCGTGCCCAACAGAGGTTGTCGACACCACTGGGGCAGGGGATAGTTTTGCGGGGGCATTTTTATATCAGCTCATGCGGGATGGTATTACAGCGGATATCTTGCATACACTGCGTGCGGAAAAGCTACAGGAGTATTTAGAATATGCCTCCAAATGCTCCGCATATACTTGCGCCCACAAAGGCGCGGTAATGCCAACAGCGTCAGAGGCATTATTTTACAAATAATCGGGCGTGATAAAATATCATACGCAAGAATCAGAAAAAATTTTTGTACAGGCTTGACAAAAGACCAAAGAACATGGAAAATAAATATGTGAGAGTTTTTCTTGCCCATCAGAAAACAGAGGGCATTTTTGGGAGATCGTGAGAGCGTGGAAACCATATCAACTGCTGTATATGTGTGCAAACACCGCAGCAACAGAGGAAGGATGGAACACATTGATTACGATTCAAGCATTAGGTGTATCCGAAGGGCTGGTAAAGGCGAAAGCATTTGTTTTGCGTGAGCCAGACCTCAGCGTCACCAAGCAAAAGGTGGAAGACATTGCGGCAGAACAGGCGCGGGTCGATGAAGCTGTGCAAACAGCGAAAGCACAAATTCAAAGCATCATTGAAGAAGCTGGCGAAACCCTTGGCGATAAGGCAGAAATTTTTGAAGCACATTTAATGATGTTGGAAGATGAAGATTATATCGATGGTATGAAAGAAATCATCGCGGGGGAAAGCGTATGCGCGGAATATGCGTGCAAAATCAACTGTGATAATTTCCAGGATATGCTCCGGGCAATGGATGACGAATATATGCAGGCACGTGCCGCAGATGTTGGCGACATTTCCATGCGCATTTTGAAAGTGCTGAAAGGTGTTGCAGACAATATGCTGGACACCATTATTGAGCCATGTATTATTGTGGCAAACGACCTGACGCCGTCAGACACCGCAAAAGTGGGCACAAAGCCGGTTGAAGGGTTTATCACACAAATTGGGGGACGTACCAGCCATTCAGCGATTATGGCGCGTTCCATGGGTTTGCCAGCGGCAGCTGGCGCAGGCGAACAGGCACGTATTATTGAAAACGGGGACTATATCCTGTTAGACGGCTGTTCAGGTGAAATTGTTGTCAACCCGGAAAAAGAGGTTGAAGAAGAATTTGACCGCAAAAAAGCGACATTTGACGAACAGCGCCGTATGCTGGAAACCTATCGCAATCAGCAGGGTGCAACCTCAGACGGGCATCGTGTGATTATTGAAGGCAATATTGGCACACCAGCTGATGCCGTCCGTGTGGATGAAATGGGCGGCGAAGGGGTTGGCTTATTCCGTTCAGAGTTTCTGTTTATGGATCGTCCAGACCTGCCAAGTGAGGATGAACAATTTGAAGCATATAAACAGGCGGCAGAAACCATGTCAAACCGTCCTGTCATTATCCGCACTTTGGACATTGGCGGCGACAAGGAAGTGCCAGCGTTAGCGCTGGAAAAAGAACAGAATCCATTTTTGGGTTATCGTGCAATCCGTATCTGCCTTGACCGTGAAGAATTATTCATGACTCAGTTACGTGCATTGCTGCGTGCTTCCGCTTATGGGGATATCCGTATTATGTTCCCCATGATTTCATCTTATGAAGAAGTCATGAGTGCAAAAGCGATGGTTGCCAAAGCAAAAGAAGCATTGCAATCAGAAGGCATGGCATATAATGATAATATCAAACTGGGCATTATGATTGAAATCCCAGTTGCGGCGATTTGCGCGGATATTCTGGCAAAAGAAGTGGATTTCTTCTCCATTGGCACAAATGATTTAATTCAGTATTCATGTGCGGTTGACCGTATCAATGACAAGATTTCGTCATTATACCGTCCATTGCATCCAGGGGTATTGCGTCTGATTAAAATGGCGGCAGATGCTGCCAAAGCGAACAATATTGAATGCGGTGTCTGTGGTGAAATGGCAGGCTCCCGCGGCATGGCAAGCGTATTATGTGGCTTAGGCGTCACCAACCTGTCCATGTCAGCGTCATCCATTTTGGCAGCGAAATCCGACTTAGCGCACCACACATATGAAGAATGTGTTACCTTAGCAAACAGCCTGCTTGGCGGGCAGTCCGCGACAGCAAATGAAAGCAGCTTTGGATAATCCGAGGCAATAAAGCGGGCATAAAAACAAACAACAACAAATTTTCTCGATAAAACAAACAACAAACACAAATGCGCCGCATCAGCAAAGCGGCGCATTTTGTGTTTGGATAAAAATTACAAACGGATTGGAGTCAGTTTGCAGTAATCTTCAATGGTGCCATTATTGCGGAAGCAGTCAATAATCTGCTTGCCCAACGGGTCGAGGTCATCGGTATAGAACTTATCAAGTTCTTTTGCAAAGAAATCGGTCAGGATTTTTGCGCCAGCGTCATAACCATCCTCACCCATACGGTCTTGGGTTTCGGTGCGGAGGAATTTCGCACGAATCGTCTGGCCTTCCATAATCATTTCTTTCATTGCATAGCCAAGCAGTGGGCAGCGTGCGGGCACAACTTTATCCCGACGGATATGACCGTTATGACGGCTAAGCCATTCACGGCTAATCCATTCAGCAGCAAAGCCAACATGATAAATGCCGATATGCTGGTTTGGAATGAGTACATAGCGGGTATTCGGATTATCAACAATCTGATGCAGCAGCAAATTTGCCTGTTTTACGCGCTGACCGGTTGCGAATGGCCAATAGGAGCCAACGCCTTCACTTTTCAGCTCACCGCCGCCAACGATAGACGGGTTTTTGAATCCACGCGGTGCAACAAGGCGCCACATCCAGGCAAGTGAAGGCGGGATAAAATGCAGCATACCCATAATGCCATAGTTAGGATTTTCACGGGTAGAAGGGGGCATACGGGTGCCGAAAGAGCGCACATCAACTTCTACAGGTTCACTGAGAATATGCGGCACTTTTTCACGCGGGACGATAGCGCGTGGGTTTGGGCAGGGCTTGCCGTTAGAATCCAGCGTATGTTCCCAAATCAGGCTGGTCGCGCCGACCATGCCTTGGATATTGAAGAAACAAAGCGGTTCATCTGGTTCGGTGCAAATGCGTTCATAAATGGGGTCACAGCCATAATGGGTAACGCCATCCATGCGCAGGAACCAGCCAGCTTCACCATCCACCAGCACAAGTTTGCCGCTGTCATTTTGGAGTTTGGGATAGCAAGTCGCCATATCGTCACAAATCGGTTCAATTGCGGAAGTCTGCCCGAGGTTCAGTACTGTTTCTTCACCGGTTGCGGTGTTGACAGACAGCAGTACACGTCCATCTTCACGGCGGGAAATGTCCTGTAACATTTCGCTTTTGCCGCCGCCGGAAGCGCCTTCATGCATAATGACAAGTTCATTATCATATTGCGTTGTCATACGGGCAGCGGAAGCGTGAGCAGTCACCCAGCCTTCCTGTTCACCGATATCGAGCAGGACGGAATAAACGCCTTTTTTCGCGGACGGGCCAGGATAAAGGTTATAAGAAAATACCTCATGGCACTCATCCAAACGGTTATGAACAACAACCTGTTTGCCTTTAAAGTGGGTATGGCGGAAAGGCGGCGCGACATAAACAATTGCGCGTGGGGCAAAACCTTCACATTCTTCAGCCGAGATAAAGCCCTGAAGGTTTGCCATAGCAAACGCAAAGAATGCGGCATTGCGGGGGCAAATCAGCATTGAGCCATAGCCATAGGTATTACCGCCTGAATTAAAGGGCATAAAGATGAGTTCCTGTGTTTTAAGCCATTCCAAGGTTTCGTCCCGCATTTTTGAGAATGGGTAACCATAGACATCAGCAAAGCGGGGTTTATCGGTAGGCTTATCATCGCCGATGCGCATACAATCAGGGTCACGGCGGCGCATATAATCTTCAACGTAGTTGACAACAACGCCGTTTTTTGCGCGGATGACAGTTGCTTCAGACACCTGCCCTTGGCCAGGCACATCATAAACGACGTCATACTTGCCAGACCGTCCAGTACCAAAAACCATGTCATATAGTTCATGTTTGCTGACGGGGATCAGAATGGCTTTACAGTTTTCGATCACGTCAATGATTTCCGGGGGAAAGGTGAATTTTCTTAGCAGTCGGTTCATAAAAGCTAGCTCCTCCTTCCAGCGGGCAACCAGGGTTTTGCAGGCCCTGGCGTCGCTATATGTCATCCCGATATTTGGTGGGGATGATCACACAATTTATCTCTTATTATACTATACTACGAAATCACCCTTGCGTCAATGCGGATCTTGCGAGATTTGCAAGATTGGGGATAACATCCTGCAATCATTTTCTATCAACTGTAAGTAAAAAGATTATTTGCTAATTTGGTAATTGGTTTTGATCTGGTTCAAGTGGAGCTGTGCGGAGCGGTAACTTTGGTCAGAAGTCGGGGTACCGGCAGCAACACCGAGGATAGAAGCATCTTCAGGCAGTACATAGCCATAAGTTTTCCAACGTCCAAGGGCACGTTCGTAAGCAGCTTTTTCATTTGCGGATTGCAGGCTGGCTTGAGAATTGGCGAGGGAAGCAGCTTGCTGCTGTGCGAATTTTTCTTTTTGCCAGGCATTTTGCCAAGCGATTTGGGCCTGCTGCTGGTTATTTTCGGTTTGCCATTGGTTGTTGGCGCTGAGCATCTGCTGATAAGCAAGCGTGGGGATGCCATTGAGGAAGCCAGTCAGCCCAGCGAGTGAAATGGAATAATCGCGGTCAGCCTGATATTGACTTAACTGCATTTGAGCTTGTGCCTGCGCCTGCTGGAGGGCAGCGGAAGATTCGGATTGCTGGAAGCCCATTGAGAGATTTGTTTCGCGGTCAGCGGCGGCTTGTGCCGCGCTGCTGCGGGCAGCGAGGCGGGCTTGTGCAAGCCCATTGAGGTCGCCGCGATAAGCGTTATCAACCGCAATACGGCTAGTTTCGGTATATCCGGAGGTAGGCGCGGCATATGCACTGCCAGAAGAAAGCCCAAGCGCGGCAAGCTTTTCGGCATTGCCAAGCGCCGACCGGCGGGCGTTGACATCGATTTGAGTCATACCCTGTTGATAAGCAGCGTCAATATCGGTATATTGGGTTTGAAGTTGCTGTGCAATTTGCTGTTTTGCGGTTTCAAAGGCTTGCAGCCGTGCTTTAGCGGCAGCGTCATACAGCCCAGTGATATCAATCCGCGGGGCGGTAGGGATTTGCTGCACCTGGTTTTCGGGTGTTTTTGAAGAAGCAACCTGATAAGGGCGGTAATCGCCGAGCCAGGTTGCCACAGCATCATTGCTGCCGACCTTGCCTTCCAGCCCAAGGGCGTCAATTTTGGCTTGCCGTGCGGCAAGCAGGCGGGCGCGTTCGGCGGCGTCAGTTGTGTTGGCAATCGCGTTTGCGTAATCGAAATCCTTATCAAATGTAGCAGTGTTTTTCTGGCTGGACGAAGAACTGGACGAAGAACGGGAACCAGAGCTGATATTTTTTTTCAGGTTCGCAGTCGCGGCGGTTTGGGCAGCTTTGGCGGCGGCAGCGACCATCACAGAAGCTAACATAATGGTGGAGTCCTCCTTTCAGGGATATGTTTCACAAAAAGTATAAATCAAATGCCATGATTACCAAGCGTATAGCGCACGCCAAGGGCGAGCAAGCCAAAGGGTTCGCTAGGTTTATCATTACGGATGCGCACGCGAACCGTGCGGGCGCGGTGGAGCCGCCGCCTGACGCGCATGGCGGAAGCGCCGGGCTGGCAATGGAAAGTAAAGCGGGAAAAATCGAGTGTTACAAAAGAAAACAGGTCAAGGTTACGGCTGAGGGCAAGGATTTCGCCTTCAGCGGTTTCATAAGTCACCGTCACACTGGAGCGAGTATAGGGCATTAAAATGGGTGTCACTTCCCGCACAAATTTTTCGCGGCCCCAATCATCCAGCGGCATATCGGGGGTACACCACCAAGCGTCAATGGGCTGACCATCATCCAAAAAAGCGTCTTGTTCATCTTCTTCACACAGCCGCAGGATACGTCCATCTTCTGTGCCAAAATGCAGCTGTCCCTGAAAAATACAGAACGAAATAGCAGGGAAGTTATCCCAGTAATACCATTCTGGCGAACCGTCAGCGCGGTAAGTGCGACCATCGGCAACATAGCATTTGCCATTGACTGCGAGATAATATTTATCACGCCAAACGATTGCGCAAGCCTTATCAAGATTTTCCTCTTTGGTCAGCCTGGGGTCAACGGCACGGGACTGCCGCTGGATTGAGCGCTGTTCGGTCACAGCGGTACCAAATACGCCCATCACGCCATCTGCGGAAAGGAACAAGGGCATATCGCCAAGGGAAGCGAAGGTACGGAACGCATACCCACCAGGACCTTGCGCACCTTGTTTGAGGGGATACGCCGCCTGATTATTTGCGTCGAGTAAAAAGGTGCGCAAATATTGTGTTGCCTCCTGGCTGCCGCCTTCCTTGATTACGAGCTGGCTTTCATATTGGCGCACATAACCGACAATAGCGGAAGCATCCGACCCAACGCGGGTATAGCCGGTATCGGGGAAATATGTTGGGTCAAACAGTCCGCTTTGCCAATCGCAGTTTGGGGCAGTAGGGTTGCCGGAGAGGAACACACGGGTATCATTTTTGCCGCCATAAAGCCCAGCGAAGCGGCACTGGTTGATTTTATCAGCGGCGCCGCTGATGGACTTGCTAAATGTAATGGCAACATTAGCAAGTCCATTTGCGTTAGGGGGCGCAGCGGCGAGGGTGACAACACCAGTTTGTGCATTGACCGAAGCGACAGAAACCGCCACGCCATCAACCGTAGCGGAAATGCCAGTGGTATCGATATTTTTTGTATCAAGCTGGAACTGCACGGCACTGCCGTTGCCAACGAAAGTATTTATTCGTTTGGGTGTCAGCAAGTTGACCGCTTCAAAACTGGTTCCGCCGCCGCCAGGGGGCGCGGCGATTGTGGTAGTCGGCACAAAAGCGATATCAGTCACATTACGCACCCGCCAAGCGTTGCTGACCTGCTCAATGCGGCGATATTTTTTGCCATCCAGCAGATATAAACACCCATTCATCAGGAAAGCGGTAGAAAAGTCGGTATTCATCCCGCTGGCGATAGAGGACATTGACCCAGAAGGGTTCATACAATACAGCCTGTCCCCCGCATGGACGAGGATATGTTCATCTCCAGGCAGCGCATACAGCCCATAAATTGGGCGGTTCAGCTTTACGATACGGTGATAGCCAGTGCGTTTGACGAGGAAATCGGTTGACTGTGAAATCATGTTGCAGGCATCAGGGGAGTGGGCAAGGTCAGCCTTAGTCGAATGGGTAGAAAAATCAACACCACTGAAGTGTTCAATCATAATTTGCCGTTCAGGTTCAGCATTTTCAAATTGATAAGGGCGCATTTTAATATAACTCCTTAATTGCGAACTGGGAGGCAGGGCAATGGTAATCCAAGCGGGCGGCAAATTCCGAGCCAAGCCAGTTAAAGCGGTTTTTATCTTCATCACAAATCAGCAATGCGGCAAGCCCATAAGGGAAGCATTCACGAAGCATTGCCTCATCGGCAGGGATTTCCGCATCAAGCGAATCCAGTTTTGGGGGGATACGTAAAGGTTCCATCTGCTGTGCAGTACGCAAAGCATTAATTTCGCGCAAACAGTTTGCAAGGAGCTGGTTCAGGCAGCCGAGGGCAAACTGCTGATAATAATGATAGCCTTCTTCCTGTTCATTCAGTAAATTCATAGCAGCAGCGAAGCATTCATTTCCGGTCATAGGAAAAACAAACCTCCTAAAAAAAGATAGGGCATCGGGCAGGGAAATGAAAATTCCCTGCCCGCGGGCGGATAAAAGCAATTAAACCACAACTGACGGATATTTGCCAGCGGCGCAGGCAAATATTTTCAGAGTTTCGCCGGATTGTACAGTAAGCGGTTTTGTATAATCATGAGCAGAATCAGAATACCGCGGGTCAGACCCATCAAGCGTATACCGGATTACCGCGCCAGTATCGGTACAGCTCAGCGTACCACCTGCATTAGAAGGAGCAGCGGTAATATAACCTGTTTTCACGCAGGCATAAACGCCGGCACATTTTGCGCCGAGGACGAACGCGTCATAATAATGCCGTCCTTCAATCAGTGCGCCAGACACGCCAACAGGATCTTCATGGACTTTTGCATCTGCGATTTTATAAGGCATCAGCACAGAATCCTTATGGGTAATGAGGAACCAGCAATTTTCGGGCATATAGCGTTCGGGCACGCGGACGACTTCCATGCCGAGCACTTGTCCACAAATGCCTTTTGCGACAGATTTCGCGCCCAGTGCATCAACCGCAATAAACTCAGTAGACAAACAAATCAGTTTATGGATTTCCGAAGAAACATACAGATAGCGCCCATCAGCTGGGACAAGCCCATCATCCAGCGCCTGCATCCCGGCAGCAATCAAGGAAATGATATTGCTGGTAGTTGGCTTATCGCTTGCCGCAATTGTCCCAGCCATATGAGCGAAGCGGCGCAGGGCATACCGGTCAGCGGCAGGGGCAGATTTTTCGTTAAGCTGCAAGCGGAGCATATCAGCGGCGCGTTTGACAAGGTTCTGGTCAAGGTTATTGCCCTTATCAATGGTCAGCGTAAACGCCTTATCCTGTGTCATGGTAAGTTCCTGTACGATATCCTGCATTTCAGCAGGGGTACCATAACGGTTTGCGCCTTCACGCACATAATCGACTTCATCGACAGTAATGGGCGTATAAACCTTGAGTGTTTTGACGCCAGTCAAATCAAAAGTTGTCGCGGTTTTGCCTTTAATAAAGGAACCGCGGCTAAAGGCGGAAGCGATTTCGTCAGAATATTTGGTTGCGAGATTGATAGCCATAAGTAAAAAGACCTCCTTAAAATACAAAATGGAATCATGCGGTATGTTTAAGACCGCAGCGCAGCAATCACAGGGTCAATCTGGACGGGCTGCCCATCGCCAGCGGCGGAGCCGACCGCCTGTTTCCGGTTATCAGCATTTTGTTCCAGAGCGCGGAGTTTTTCGCGTAGCAGTGCGATTTCATATTTGCGGTAAGCGGAAACCAAACTGCCTTCTGTCTGAGCATCCTGCCAAACCTCCTGTGGGATATCCCCAGGTTTCACATCTGGATAAGCGGAGATAAAGTTTGCATAGACCTGACCATTAGGCACTTGGCTGGAAGCGCCAGCCAGACGGAGCATTTCACCGCGTTTTGAAAGCCCAGCGATTGCCGCCTGTACAAGCTGTTCCATGGTCAGTGTCAGCGCCTGCCCATCGACGGTAATTGTAACCATTTCACTTTGCGGGTCAGGCTGTGTCTGCGCTGCATCCGCATCAAATGGGTCAAGCGGCAGCTTATCCTGCATAAGATTCTGCGGCTGTTTGTTCTTTTCCATTATTCTCCTCCTTTTGTTTCTGAAGCGCACGCATCAGCCCACGCTTGCCTTTCATATGCTGATCAGGCACGTTCTGCAAATACAGAAGCGGGTCTGCAATCAGTCCAGTTTCAATGAGGTGGTCATTTGTAACAGTCTGCACGGTTTCTGACCAATAACTTGCCTCGCCGACATCAACTTTCAGCCGCATTTCGCCGCCGCGTATGGTGCCGAAATCGAAAGAAACCTGTTGTTCCTGCCCATCCTCATCAGTAATGACATATTGCCGCACGCCATAATGTGCGCCCATCATATCGAGGAACGAGCGGGCAGTATCTTCAATAAAGCGGTAAAACTCAAGTTTCACCAGTTCAAGCGGGGCGGCGGTAGCTTTCTGCACAGCAACAATAGCGGAAGTATTTGTCGGTGTCACATTGCCTAAGCTGGCGTCACTTGCGCCCATCAGTTCCATGGTATCGCTCATCATTTGGCGGAGCAGCGCCAGCACTTGTCCAGAAATATCGGGCGCCTTAAAGGCGCTTAAAAAAGCGTCATTTGGGTTGCCGCGCATACCGATTGCCTTACCGATTTCGCTGGAATACCCATTGGGGAAACGCGTCACATCATAAATAATTTTTGGGAAAGCGACCTGTTTAATGCACTGCACATACATGGAATAAAGTTTATTGATAGCGATTTGGTTTGGAATTGCTTCTGTCACAGGGGAAACGCCATGGCAGGAATTTTTCACACGATCCCAGCTCATATAGGCGACCGGGTACCGGGTATAGGGCAATATTTTCTCTGCCATAATCGTAGCGTGTTGAGTTGTTTTGAGGAAAGCGATACCGTTTTCGGTTTTGCGCATCCGCAGCAAAACGGTAACGCGCCGGTGATTTTCATTTGGCGTCATATTTTCGTCTTCACCATCGGGTAAAATGGCATTGATATCATCACTTGGGCGGCGATTTTTGAGCGCTTCCAGTTTAACTTCATCCACATCGCGCCGCATGGCAATGATAATAAAGGGTTGCCGTTCGACCTCATCGCTTGCGGTGTTCCCAAAATAAACATTAGTATTATCAATACATTCCACTTTGATATCGCCTTTGGCGGGCTGACCGGTTTCGGTATCCGGGTCAAAGTGGATATAAAAGCAGCTATCGCCATCCACACAAGCATTGCGCAGTGCCAGCCGGTTAAGTGTTTTCACATTACTGCGTTCTATCGCGCAGTCAAAAGCCTGTTCAAGGATATGTTCCAGCTGGTCATCCTGTTTGCCGCGCCCAAAGGGTGTTGCGCTGACAGCGACATCATCGCTGACAAGCATTGCAACAAAAAGGTTAACACACCGGCGGAGCACATTAAAGATTAGCGGGTCAAGGGTACTGACATGTAAGCCTTCCCATTGTTTGCCCTGCACAAAATTTTCATTTTTCCGGACTTGTTCATAAAGCCCAGTAGCACGTTTATAGTCTTGTCCGCGAAGATATTCACGCCAAACGGCGTGTGGGGATAAATCATGTTTCATTTTGACCCTCCGTTTCATTTACTTCACCGGAATAGCCCATCAGCGCGGCGAAATCGCGTGCATAAGCATCTTCCGGGCTTTCTTGCTGCTGCACAGTATCATGATGTTTGTGCCGGCCAAAGCCGCGGCTGACAGCGGCGCCAGCAAGGAACATCACCACACAGCCAATGATATATAGAACAAAGGATTCCATCAAATCAGACACACCTCCTAAAAAAAACAAGTATCATTCAATTCAAACACCCGGCGTCAGAAAAACTTTAACGAAAGAAAATCAGTAAGCTAAAAAGGCTTCCACATCCCCGCCATAGCAGTCCGCCTGTTCAGGCAAATCCGCGTCACAGATTGCCAGCGCATACCCGCGCAGCGCGTCAGGGGCATGGGTTAATTCATGCGGCGTATCTGCAGCATCATTTGGGTTTTTGCTGTCATGGCGCAGCGCGCCGAGTGTACGAATTAAATTGCGGCATTCTGGAAAAACCTGAAGTTTTGCAGTAAATCCGCCCATACCATCTGGGATAGGTTTCAGCAGTTCTTTTACTGCATACCAGCCATCAATCCGGCGGTTGCTGCTTTTCTCAAAATAAAGACCAAGCGATTGCCATATTTCAATCGCAGAACGGCCAGTTTCCTGCCTGCGATTAAAAAGGTCAGGCGGTGCAAGCCGCAAATAAACGGATTCAGTTTCCAGCTGTTTGATGCGTTCTGCCGCCTCTGAAAGGATTAACCCTGGCTCATAGACTTCCCGATATACATAACTGTGTCCATCTGGCGCGGCAGCAATCCAAAGCGCCGCGAACATATCCAGCCCATAGTCAACTGAAAGGTAACGTTTCCAATGTGCCGGGATTTCAAACGGCTGCACGATATGTATTTCCCGGGAAAACTCCGGGAAATACCGCCCCTCCTGCAAATCCCAATCCCCATCAAGCAAAGCCTTGCGGTCATGCGGCGTCAAATTTTTCAGCCGTTTGCGGTAATTGGGGTCACGCTGCATTAAAAAAATATTATCCGTCACTTTAGCGGGTAAGAATAATCGGCTGCCGCCATCAAACTGCGTGACAGTATTTGGGGTTAACACATCAATAAAGCGTTTTTTCACCCAGTCATGTCCAATCCCACCGGGGTTTGTTGTGGATTTAATCTGTTTGGGGAAATCATTCGCGCCGCGCACCCGGCTAATCAGATAGGTATATTGATATTCGGTAAAATGGGTTACTTCATCAAACCGAATCACATCATATTCAGCGGATTGATATCTTGTCACATCGGTTTCATATTGACAGTGTCCGAACTCAATCACAGAACCATTGCCCATCAGCCATAGCGAATCAGATTTCAGAAACTTGCCAGCGGCGCGGGGGAAAATCTGACTGCTGACAGGGATAAGCGAGCGTTCCAGCTCCCGTATTGTGCGGCGCAGGATAAGTTGTCTGCTGCCAGGGAAGCGTCCCGCAAAGATTAACGCATCAATCATCTGTGCATAGCTTTTGCCGCCGCCTGCGGCGCCGCCAAACAAGGTTTCATCCGCATCCGAGCAAATAAAATCACGCTGCCGGGGTGTCACTTGAAAAATAAATTTACGCACGTTCAACAAGTTTCACCACAATTTCTATTTTTTGATTTTCCTGCAATTCTTCTGCGGCGGCGCGGATTTCTTTCATTGCGGCAACAACAGTAGCAGGTTTAGCGTCTTCTTGTTCTGCCAACTGGATGAGTCTGTCAAGCAGGCCAGGCAGGCGCCCACAGAGCTGCTTTGATTCTTTTTGTTGTTTGGTCATAGATAAGCATCTCCCCTTTCATTCCGAACGGTGGTTCGTTCCATGTTGCCCATGATAATAGCCGAAAAAAAGCGTTCTGTCAAGCCTTTTTCAAAAAAAAGCCGAAAAAATTTTCGATTTACAATTACCCACTAAAAAGGCGGGAAAATGGGGAGAATACAAAAACCGTCAGACAAACATAGAAATTTATAACGTAAAAATAGATTTCCATGCTTTCAAGGTAAACCATAATGTAAACATTACTTTAAGAATTTCAAAAGAAGTCATATAGAACATTGACAAGCATTCCGTGCGGTTTTATACTGTATTAGGCGATGTGGTACAGCTTGAAAAAAATATGTGGGGCAAAGGAGCCCGGGAGGAGTTTTGGTCATGCGAATGATATCAGCTTTAGACTCAGTTTTATGGCTGCTCAGCGTATGTTTGACCCTGTATATGTGCTATTACGCAATATTTTTGCCATGTGCCTTAAAGCGGCGGCGCATATGGCAGGCGCATCCAGCGAAATGCCGTTTTGCGGTATTGGTTGCGGCGCGGAACGAGCAAGCAGTTATTGGGCATTTGGTTGAAAGCCTGCTGGCACAGGATTATCCCAAAGAATTGTATGACATATATGTCATTCCGAACAACTGCACAGACAACACAGAGGAGGCAGCGCGGGCTGCTGGGGCACAGATTTTAACATGTCCATTCCCGGTTCACAGCAAAGGTGATGTTTTGCGTCAAGTGGTCGCGATGTTAGACAAAGCGGGCAAACACGATGCAATTTGTGTTTTTGACGCAGATAATGTGGTAGACCCAGGATTTTTGCAGGCAATGAATAATGCATGGTGCGGTGGGGCACGTGCAGCGCAGGGCTACCGTGACAGCAAGAATCCACATGATACCAACATATCAGGCAACTATTCGATTTATTATTGGATGGTCAACCGATTTTACTCCCATGCGCGTAATGCGGTTGGGTTATCAGCGATTATCAATGGCAGTGGTTTCATGGCAGATTTAGCGTTATTACGTCAAATGGGCGGATGGAATACTTTAACATTAACCGAAGACATTGAGTTCACCACAAAATGTATTTTAAATCAGACACGGGTAGAATGGGTACCACAAGCCATTACCTATGATGAACAGCCATTGACATTTGGGCAGTCTTGGCGGCAGCGATGCCGCTGGTCGACGGGCTTATACCAATGTTTAGCATATTATGCCTTGCCATTGCTGCGCGGGTTATTCACGCATGGCATATGGGGATTTCGGGCACGGTTTGATCAGCTTGTCTTTTTATTTGCGCCAGTGATCCAAATTTTCTGGTTAATTTCGCTATTTGCGGGACAGCTTATGCGGATGCTGCAAATTCATTATCAGTTATTCCCAAGCACACCGGTGTTCACGAGTCTATTTTTATCTGTCGTTGTATCTTATGCGGTGAGTGCGGCAATGGCATTTGCTGTCACAGCTTTAGAGGGCAAGCCAATTCGTCCGATGCTGCGCAGTATACTCACGTATTGGGTATTCATTATGACATGGCTGCCAATTAACACCTATTGTTTGATTCACCGCACAACAGAATGGAAAGCGATAGCGCACACACGAGGTATGAGTTTATCGCAAATCAAATAAAAAAAATCCCTTGGCAAAGCGTAAACGGGCCGCAGCCAAGGGATTTCTCATATTCATTTCAAAATCACGGAGAAATTTAATCGCGGGAGATTTCTTTTTTCAAAATTGCGCCGGTTTGCGCATTGATTTCATATTCATATTCCATTCCAGCGGCAATGAACTCAATTTCATAAATCTGTATGCCATCATCAGCATCTTGTTTTGATTTTGTAAATCTTACAGCATTCGCTTGCAGCCCGGCATCATCCAACGCAATTTGCTTTGCCTTATCAAGGGAAATAGTAGCATTTGGGTTTGTCTGATTTGGTGACTGTGATACGGTATCGGTTTTCGATTTGCTCACAGCACCGGTTTGCGCATTGATTTCGTATTCATATGCAACGCCAGAAGCGACAAACGCAATTTCATACACAAGCACGCCATCGTCTGTATCGAGTTTACATTTGGTAAAGGTTACAGCATCAGCGGACAGACCAGCATTTGACAGGGCAGTTTGTTTTGCGGCATCTTCACTGATAGAAGGGTTTTGCTGGTTAGGCGAATTAGGTTTTGTTTCGGATTCGGTTTTCAAAACGTCACCTGTCAGTGCATCAATTTCGTATTCATATTCATTTGCACCAACATAGAATTCGACCTCATAGACAGCGCGTCCATGTTCCCATTCGAGTTTGGTTTTGCAGGCAGAAATATTTGCTTCAGTGACGCCAGCATGGCGGAAAGCAGCCTGTTTTGCGTCATTTTCAGCGACATAATTCACATTTGCATTTTTCTGAGAAATAGCGGCAGTATTTGTCACAGCATCATATTGAACATCAAGCCCAACCGCTTCACAAATGGCACGCATTGGAACATAAGTTGTGCCATTATAAACAAAAGCATCAACAACAGTGCCATTTGGGTCACGGGGGGTAAAGCTGGCCTGGTTAATGGAGATTGCGATTTGGTCACTGACGCGGATAGAACGGTCAGCAGAAGCGGAGAAAACGAATCCAGCGGCGAGCAGCCCAGCGGCAGCGCCAATGGCAAAGCAAAACTTATTTTTCATATAAAACGCTCCTTCACAAAAATGGTAGAAATAAGGGGATGCGAGGGATTATTATTTACTATTGATATCATAGCATAAAGGAGGGAAATCGTCAAAAGAAAAAATAAGGGAACATAAATAAAGCATAGAATGAACGCGGCATGATAATAACGCTCAATAAAAAAGGCTTTTGGATATATCCATTAGCCTTTTTGTTCCAGAACGTATTCACAAAGCGCAAAACAAATGATATAATCAAAACAGCAATACGTTTGACATCAGGAGGGATAAAACCAATATGATTGATTTAAATGCGCCCGTTTGGGAAACACTGTCTGCTGCGGGCAATGACGCAGATAAATGGCTTCGCTGCTTGCTGGAGGGAAACGGAGATATCCGTGAAAACATCACAATTCTGGCAGAAGATTTAAGTCATCAGTTAAGTTATTACAGTGCAACGGCATATGTTTTGCCACATTTGGCGGCATTTTGCGCACAATTATCAACAGAGGATAAAATATTTTTGATTGCGCAAATTGGAGCGGCAATTGCGGCGGAAAATTATACTCCATTGGAGCCACAAACCGAAGCATATGAACAATTTATGGAAGGGTTAACCGGATTACGCAGCGAATTGACAGCGTTAATACAAAACACAAAGCTGGAAAATTTCCTTACAAGTGATATTGGGTTAGGGCAGGAATTTGCTTTATCCGCATTAAGCATTTTCGGGGAGCGGAAGCACGCCTATGCGATTTATCTGATGTCAGGTTCTTGTTGGGAAGAATGGTGTGCGGCTTGCACTTGCGGCTGGAATGATGAAACGTTGTCATTGAGCGATCAGCCGGAATGTTTAGAACCGATAGAAATTGGCACATGGGATGGAAAATCGCTGACAGATGAAGCGGTATGGTTTTATGGATTATTAGCGCTTGCAGGGGATGAAGAAATCAAACGGATTGTGCCATTATTATATGGCACAGGGGTATGTCCAAATTGTGGGAAGCGGGAGCCATATTGGACATGGTACAATCGATTTATGGAGGATTATTAAGGAATAGCAAGGGAGGGGGGATTGTCATACGTAACAATAACATTGGCTGTTAAAAAAGCAGCCCCTGCCGTAAAATGGCAGGGGCTTTTGCATTCGAGAAAATACAAATTGTATAATGAAAGCATAGAAATTACTGATTGCTAATAATTTCTTCAGCAAACGCGAACAAGTCTTCAGCAGAAAAGGCAGTATCAAAACTGCTGATGGTATAAACGATGCCACTGGTCTGCCAGGTTATATGCTGGTAAGTTTCTTCCTCGCGTGCATCGCTGCCAACAGAAATCTGGATTTTATTTGCATCCATAAGAGCTTGTTCTTCAGCGGTCAGCGTATAGCCTTCTGGAATGAACAGATAATCATCCGAACGATAGGTGACAGAGATGTCCCCAATGTCACGCACTTCAAATGGCTGTTCATCAAAGAGTTTATCCGTACCATAATCAAGTTCCGCATCATAGAGGCGAGCGGAATAGGTTAACCCAGTGCCATAGGAAGCATCAACCGATGGGAAAGTACCAAAGCGGTTGCCATCGCTGTCCAGCTTATCGGTATAATCGATGCTGCCTTTGGTGAAGGCGTGGCTGCCGAGGGCAGAAGGCAGGGCAATGTCGGTATCAGCAAAGGTTTTGCTGATATCCTGTTGTAAAGCGGCGATATCGGTACGTTCATGGGTAAAGTGGAGGGAAGTGACCAGTCCAGAAATCGGGCCGCGTGCGAAAGCGCTGATGGTAGCGAAGCAGATGACCGCAGCCATACCGATAGCGGCGCGTTTCCACATGGAAACTTTGCGGCGGGCGGTAGGCTGGTTGTTAATTGCGAAATCGATACGGGTTTTGAGGGTATCGGGGGCAACAATATGGTCTGCGCAGGCGTGCAAAGTATTCCGCAGTTGGTTTTCGAGATTTTTCATAATTGTACCTCCTTAGGAGTATCGTAGCGAAGGGTTTTTTGCAGGTTATGGCGTGCTGTGAACAAACGGGATTTCACAGTACCTTCTCTGCAATTCATGGTTTGGGCGATATCTTTGACAGCCATGTCATTAAAATAATAGAGAATGACTACCATTCGTTGTTTGGGTTCAAGGGCTTGCACAGCTTCATAGAGCTGATGATGTTCTTCTGAACGCAGCACAGAGGAGAGGGCTGATTCAGAGGCAGTCATGGCATCATCAAAGAACTGGGCGACAGGTTCTTCTTTGCGGTGCCTTTGGCAATATTTCCATGCTGTGCGTGTCAATGAACGGAACAGCCAATATTTAAAGCGTGACGGGTCACGCAGTTGGCAGATCATCTGGTAGCATTGAATAAAGGTTTCCTGTACCACATCCTCGCCATCGGGGCGGCTGCCTGTTATCAGGCAGGCGGTGCGCAAAGCTTCATCCCGATATTTTGTATAGAGTTCATCAAATGCCGCGCGGTCACCTTGCTGCAACCGCCTTACTAATAATTCATCCTGCATACCGCACATCCTTTCTCTTGGTGCACCTGTATAAAAGAGCAGGTAAACCAGGGTATGGTTCACCAGTTAAGAAAAAAATTTTTTCTCAATGAGATGTCCTGTGCGGGCATACGTGTAACAGAGATTTTGGCGCCGCCGCCCTTTTCCGTTGCCGTTTCTGCGGAGGTGAAACAAAAAGCCACAGGTTTTTCAACCTGTGGCTTAAAAAATGCTGGAGCGGATGACGAGGCTCGAACTCGCTACCTCCACCTTGGCAAGGTGGCGCT
>CAJUDU010000002.1 GCA_910584935.1 uncultured Butyricicoccus sp.
GGCGCAGTTGTTATTCTATCCGAAATTGTCATAGATGTTTTTGACCGTATGGCGGCTGGTGCAGCATGGGCGCGGGAAAATTGGGATGTCCTTGCACCCATTATTCTGGGTGTGGCTTCCGCGCTGCTGATTTACCATGGATACTTAACCGCAGTAAGCATTGCGGAACGCATCAGCGGCATTCAAAAAGGGATTGCTGCAGTAATGGCATATGCACACGCACGCGGAACGGATGCAGAAGCTGCTGCCGCTGCCCGCGCTACAGCCGCACAATATGGTTTCAACGCTGCCTTGCTTACCTGCCCAATTACCTGGATTGTGGTTGGTATTATTGCGCTCATTTCCATACTTTATGCAGCAGTAGCAGCATTCAACCATTTCACAGATTCATCGGTCAGCGCAACCGGCATTGTTGGGGCAGCTTTTGCCGTGTTGGGCGCACATCTCTATAATATGTTTATTGTCCCAGTATGGAACTGGTTCGCGTCACTTGCCAACTTTATTGCAAATGTATTTCATAATCCAATTGCAGCAGTAAAAGTGCTGTTTTTTGATATGGCACAGACCATTATTGGCTATATCCGCAATGTTGCCGCCGGAATTGAAGCACTGATCAATATGATCCCAGGGATGCAGGTGGATATCACATCCGGTTTAGATGCGCTGTATGGACGGATAGAACGTGCCTCCAAACAGGTCAAAGATGCGTCTGGTTGGAAAGAAATTGTCCAGCGCAAGGATTTCATTGATTACCGGATTGCGGCGCAAACAGGCTATGATTTTGGGCAACGTGTAGAAGCCAAATTATCCGATACATTCAATCTGGATAAAATCCTTCAGGATGCAAAAAACGGGTTGGATGAAAACATTTATTCTTCTATTCCAGAACCTTCTTTGGGCGATATTGCCGATACCGCAGAAAATACCGGCAAAATGGCAAAATCACTTGAAATCACCGAAGAAGACCTCAAGTACCTCAAAGATTTAGCTGAACGGGAAGTCATTAACCGGTTTACAACCGCGGAAATCCGGCTGGAAATGCACAACAATAATACGATTTCCGGCACGAATGATATTGACGGCATTGTGGATTATTTAGGTCAGCGGCTGGAAGAAATGATGGTAACAGCGGCAGAGGGAGTGCATGACTAAAAATGGCATATCAGATTTTACTGGGTGGGATGCTGTTCCCTGTTGCACCGGAAAAGATAGATGTGAAAATCCAGTCGAACAATACAACAATTTCACTGATTGATGGCGCACAGATGAACATCCTGAAAACACCCAAACTCAGCGATATCAGTTTTTCTGTGGAACTGCCTGGACAGCCTGGGCGCAGTTATGCTGTATATGAAAACAGTTTTCAGCCGCCAGGTTATTTCCTGCAAAAGCTGGAACAGATGGCACTTGCCAAACAGCCGGTTTTGTTTCAGGTTGTGCGTGTGCTGCCAGACGGATTCTCCCTGCACAATACTGCTGTGCGGGTATCCATTGAGGATTATACCATTACCGACAATGCTAAAGAAGGGTTTGACACTATCTTAAAATTGTCGCTAAAGCAGTATACACAAAAGAACACTTACACAGCTTCCCTGAAAGCGGCACTAGACGGCAGTACAGCAGTATCAGTACAACGTCAACGCACAATCCCACTAAGTACACCTGTGCTGCAAACTAGCATGATAACCGCCATGGCAGGTCAAACCTTGTGGACAATTGCCAAGAAATATTTAGGCGATGGCAGCAAGTACAAAGACCTTGCCGCAATGAATGGCATTTCAAACAGCGGCGTCAAACCAGGACAAACAATCAAGGTAAGGTGAAGGTATGGCACAGACCGTAAAAGCATTATTTACGGCATATTATCCAGCGGATAATAAGATGGAAGGCGGTTTCTTTGACGCACAAGGCAACCGTCTGAATCCCGCCGCACACACTTGCGCCGCGCCGAAAAGCATCCCATTTGGCACCCGGATTAAGATCCAGGGCACAGGGACAAGCCTTGATGGGATGCTGTATACCGTTACTGACCGGGGCGGTGCAATCAAAGTGCGCGGCGATGTATACCAGTTTGATTTGCTGATGTCCAGCAAGGCGGAATGCAATAATTGGGGGCGCAAAAATGGTACAGCCATCATTGGGGCAAGCGCTGCACAGCCAGCTGCAAAAACAACAAATGCACAGCCAGATCAAAGCACTGCGGTGCTGAAAAAAGTATTATCTTATGTTGATGCGCAAGTGGGCAAGGCATACAGTCAGGCAAACCGTTTCGGTGCAAATTCCTTTGACTGTTCCAGTTTAATTTATCGTGCGTTCCAAGCAGCAGGTATAAAACTGGTGCATAAAGATACAGGTGGTGCTGTCACAACATCCAATGCGGAAGTTTATGCGCAGGGCTTTACTTTATTGTATCCGGATTCATATGGGCAGATTGGGAAGAACCTTCCCAGCCCTTCTGGGCTGCTCAGCACACTTGGTGTAAAGCCAGGTGATATTGTGTTTTACAACACGATGTCCACAACGCGAGCCAACAAAATCACGCATGTTGCCATCGTCAATGAACAAGGTGGTATTACCCACGCGGCAAACAGTAAACGTGGTGTTGTGCGTGACGGATTAACCGCGCATAATGGGAAAATCTGCGCAGTTTTGCGGTATGGGACAGGTTATTCGCCAGATGTTAAAACAACTGAAAATGCAGGAAGTACCACTGATGCGAATGCTGCAAAGCAGGAGAAAAAAGACATTACACAATCTGTCCTGATGAATACAGCAGGCACGGCAGCGGCTTACCGGGATATGTCAATCCTGCAGGTTTCAACGGATATCAGCGCTAAAGCAGAACTGCTGATTGTCTGCGGGGACAGTGTACAAGCGCCGATTCTCAAAGACAAAATCCAGTGGGAAACCCAACGGAAAGGCAGTCCTGGGAAACTGACATTTACTTGCATTAAAGCGCCGGGGCTTAGCTTTCAGGAGGGTGACGCGGTACGTTTCCGCTATGACGGAAAAGATGTGTTTTTCGGCTATGTTTTCACCAAACAGCGCGATAAAGAACACCATATTAAAGTAACTGCATATGACCAATTACGTTATTTCAAAAACAAAGATACTATCATTTATTACAATAAAACGGCATCGGAACTGCTGAAAATGCTGGCAGCGGATAACCGCTTGCAGCTTGGCACAGTTGAAGATACCGGATGGAAAATTGAAAAGCGCAACGAATCTGATGCAACATTATTTGACATCCTGCAAACCGCTTTGGACATCACATTGCGCAGCAAACAGAAAATCTATGTTTTGTATGATGATTTTGGAAAGATATGTTTACGGGATATGGAAACTATGACGCTGGATATTCTGATAAACGGTGAAAATACTGAAAATTTTGATTATACGACATCCATTGATAAAGATACATTTAACCGTGTTAAATTGTATCATGATAACAGCGAAACCGGTAAACGTGAAATTTATATTGCCCAAAGTGGCGCGGACATGAACCAATGGGGTGTTTTGCAGTATTGCGAAAGTGTTTCCAATGAAGGTGTGGACATGAAAAGCAAAACAGATACTTTGCTGAAGCTTTATAACCGCAAAACACGCAATCTGACGGTAAAGAAAATCCTGGGTGACATCCGCGCAAGGGCTGGTATGCGGGTTGCGGTTGATCTTGGACTGGGTGATATTAACTTGAAATCATATTTGATTATTGAAAAAGCTGTCCATACCTTTGAAAGTGGACGGCATACGATGGACTTGACATTGGTTGGTGGGGAACGGGGTGAATTTATTGGCTGATTTAATGTGGACAATTAAACGCATTGCTATGGAAGCAGTGCGGGCTTCCAAACCAGCAGATTATGTGGTTGGCACAGTGTCCAATCTATCCCCGTTTACCATACAGCTAAACCAGAAACAAGAATATACAGGTAGTTTTCTGGTGTTCACACGACTTGCATCCAGACGGAAATGGCAGGTTGGTGATAAAGCCATTTTGCTGCAAAAACAAGGCGCACAGGAATTTCTGGTGATCGACAAAGGAGGGCAGTTATGATTCCGCACATTGGACAGCAGGATTTATCTGTCCTGACCGCTGAAACTATCCCAACACGCACATATCGTTTGGATTTGGATCGCGGCATTATCTCTGGTATGACACATGGGCTGGAAGCAATAAAGCAAGCAATTTATTTGATTTTAAGCACGGAACGCTTTGTTTATCCCATTTACAGTTGGAATTATGGTGTGGAAATCTGGGGGCTGATGGGGCAGAACCGCTTTTATGTGGAAGCGGAACTGGAACGGCGTATCACAGATGCCCTTATGCAGGATGAGCGTATTTTATCTGTTGGCAGCTTTGCTTTTCAGCAGAAAAAACATATCATGCAAGTAAGTTTTGCAGTAGAAACCATTGCTGGGACTGCTCAAATGACACAGGAGGTTCGCTATGTATGAGCATATGACCTATGAAAAAATCTTATCTGATTTATTGTCACACGCGCCAGCAGATGTGGATACACGGGAAGGTTCTATTTTTTATGATGCAATTGCGCCTGCTGCTGCGGAACTGGCAAATGCTTATATAGAATTAGATTATTGTATGGATGAAGCCTTTGCGGATACAGCGGAACGTGAATTTTTGATTCGACGCTGTGCAGAACGCGGCATTGTGCCACAAGCTGCATCAAATGCGATATTAAAAGGTATTTTTGTGCCATCGGTGCCGATTGGCAGCCGTTTTAATGCGGATGACCGTAATTATATTGTACTAGAACAATTAGAAGATACGGTTTATCGTGTGCAGTGTGAAGAAACCGGCGCGGCTGGGAATGGATATTTAGGCGCACTAATCCCGATAGAATATATTGATGGGCTGGAGAGCGCGGCATTGACAGAAGTATTGATTCCAGGTGAAGATGAAGAAGAAACTGACGCTTTACGGGAACGATATTTTCGTAGTTTTGACAGTCAGGCATTTGGCGGGAATATTGCGGATTATCGGGAAAAAGTAAATGCTTTGCAAGGTGTTGGGGCAGTAAAAGTACATCCTGTTTGGAAAGGTGGCGGCACTGTGAAACTGGTTATTCTGTCCAGCGAATACAAACCGCCTTCACAAGAACTGGTGGACAGTGTGCAGACTGTCATTGACCCAGAAGAAAATCCTGGACAAGGCATTGGACTTGCACCAATTGACCATACAGTGACAGTTGCAGGCGCCGTGGGACAGGCTGTAGATATTGGGCTGCATTTAACTTATGCGTCAGGATACAGCTGGAACAGTGTACAAGATAGTGTTATGTCAGCGGTTGAAAATTACTTTGCTTTGCTGCGGCAGGAATGGGAAACAGAAACTGTTGTTGTACGTATTTCACAGATTGAAACCCGGTTATTAGAAGTCGCTGGGATTGTCGATTTGCGGGATACGACATTAGGTGGTCTGGCAGAAAACCTTCAGATTGATGCAGATGCTGTACCTGTTCTGGGGAGGATTACAGATGGCTGATTTGATATTTTACCTGCCGGAACATCTCAAACAGATACGGGAACTGCGGGCAATTGTACAAGCAGAAACACCAGCGTTTACAAGGCTGTCAACAGCACAAAAACAGTTGTTAGATGATCAGTTCGTTATGACCGCAAGCGATAGTGCCTTGAAGCGGTATGAGTTAATGTTTAGCATTCCCATAGGCACTGGGCTTCCAGCAGAGGAACGGCGCTTTCAGATCCTTGCTAAGTTAAACAACCGGCTTCCATATAGTATGGGCTGGCTGCGGCGCAAGCTGGATACGCTGTTTGGCGCTGGGAATTACCAGATTACCCGTGATATCCGCAAACGCTATTTAGCCGTGGAAACTGATGTGCAGTTTGAATCTGTACTTGTGGCGCTGTATGATGACTTGCGGGCAAGTATTCCGGCAAATATGGAACTGGAAACCTATATTTCTTCACAATATATGGTGGGGCAGTATCATACCTGCTGGATGCAAACTTACGATGAAATTTATCTGTAAGGGAGTGGAAATATGGCAGATTACAGAATTACATTAACCAGTGCAGGACTGGAATTATTAGCAAAAGCAACGGCTGGAAAGCAATTGGTTTTCACTGGGGTGCAGCTTGGAGACGGTGATACACCAGATTCTTTTCAAGATATGACAGCGCTGATATCACCCAGAAAAACGCTTCCCATCCGCAGTGTGATTCATATAGGCGCAAAAGCGAATATTAAAGCGGTTTTGGATTATACCGCGATTACAGAAGATTTCCAATGGAAAGAAGTTGGCTTGATTGCGTCAGACCCAGACACAGACTGTGATGTTTTATATTGCTATGGCAATGCCGGGAATAAAGGTGACTGGATTACCAGCGGTATTACTGCAACCGCAAAAAGCATCAATCTGACAGTTTTGGTGTCTGAATCAGCATCTATCACTGCTGTTATTGATGATAAGGCAAATTATGCGGCGGTAGATTTGTCCAATGTAGAAAGTGTTTCAATTGGGGAAAAGATAAAGGAAGCTGTTACGGCTGGGGAGCTGGCTGCGGCTGATTTGGACGCAGCAGCAAAAGATTTATCGAATGTAGAAAGTGCAGCAGTTAGCGGAAAAGTAAAAGATGCAGTCGGGGACGGGGAACTCACCGCAACTGATTTAAACGTAGCTGCAATAACATTATCAAATGTAGAAAGCGCATCAGTGGGCGGCAAGGTGAAAGAAGCAGTTATTGCTGGAAAACTAACTGCAACTGATTTAAATGCAGCAGCAAAAGATTTATCAAATGTAGAAAGCGCATCAGTTAGTGGAAAAGTAAAAGACGCAGTTGCCGCAGGAACTTTAACCGCCGATGATTTGCGGGCAATCCCCAGGCAAAATGGGAAAGCTGGTCAAATACTCGGCTTTTCGCAAGATAATGTTGTAGGAGCTATGAACCCTCCGGCTTCGGGTGTAACCGCTTTTAATGGAAGAAGTGGTGCTGTAACGCCATCTTCGGGGGATTATAACGTATCTCAAGTAACGGGCGCGGCACCGAAGGATTCTCCTGAATTTACAGGCTCCATCTCATTAGGACGAAAAACCGGATCAACGACTGGGAAAAATTCTTTAGCAGTTGGAATAAATGCGGAAGCCACAGGTCGTTGCTGCATAGCAATTGGGGAAGATGTGAAAGCCTCTGATGGTTGGACATTTGCACTGGGTTATAGGACAAGAGCATCTAACACAGCAGCACATGCAGAGGGAGATAATACAACAGCATCCGGATATTCAGCCCATGCGGAGGGCGCAGATACAACAGCTTCTGGGAATTTTTCTCATGCTGCCGGAAAAGGCACGATTGCAGGAGCAGAATGCCAAACTGTAATTGGTTTTTGGAATGTGGAAAATACAGACGATCGCAACCCATTTATTATTGGATGTGGTGTAGAAGCAGCGCAACGCAAGAACTGTTTTCGGGCTGGTCCTTATGGAATTTACAGTATTTCTGCATATAACACCAGTGGTGCCGATTATGCGGAAATGTTTGAATGGCTGGACGGAAACCCGGAAAATCAAGATCGTACGGGGATGTTTGTTACGCTGGATGGTGAAAAAATTCGGATTGCTAAGCCAGACGATGATTTTATTTTAGGAATCATTTCTGGAAATCCATCTGTCGTTGGTGATGTGTATGACGATCAATGGAAAGGTATGCACGAAACCGATATTTTTGGTCGCCCTATTTTTGAGATGCGGGAATTTCCTGCTGAAATCAGGACGATTTTACGTCCAGATGGAACAGAAGAAAACATAGAGATTACACCTGCACAAACGAGAAATATTCCAAAGCTAAACTCCAATTATAATCGTGAGGAAAAATATGCTCCACGTTCTGAGCGCCCTGAATGGGATGCGGTTGGTATGATGGGCAAGCTGGTTGCTCTTGATGATGGAAGTTGTGAAGTCAATGGCTGGTGCCAAGTCGGTACGGGTGGTATTGCAATAAAATCCGAAACCAGAACACGTTACCGTGTAATGGCAAGATTAGATGACACGCATATTCGGATATTGATAATGTAATAGAATATAAACAGGAGGTCGATACCCATGTTTCTTTTACATGCCAACAAAAACAAACTAACTGTTCAGCAGCGTGAACCTGTGACAAGCGGTTCAGTGAATGTTTATCCAGTCCGATTTGAATTTAGCAGCGATTGGGATAATCTGACCTGCACTGCGTGTTTCCAATCCGGCGTATTATCTGCATCTATTTTGTTGGATGAAGCTGGTGAATGCAAGATCCCATGGGAAGTTCTGCAAACGCCTGGGCAGCGGCTGTCTATTGGGGTTTATGGCACTTGTGGGGATGATATCGCATTACCAACCATATGGGCAAACTGTGGCACTGTCCTGCCTGGCGCAACTGCTGGTGCATTATCACAGCCGCCTACCCTGGGCATTTATGAACAGCTATTGAAGCAGCTTCAAAAGAAAGCCGATGGTTTGGATTACGATGGTACATTTTTATCTTTGTTATCTGGAAATAAGCTGCTTTCCGCTGTCCCGATTATTGGCGGAAGTGTGACAGAAGGCACAATGGATCACCGTATCCTTGAGCACCGGGACGCTGCGGATCAGCATCCGATAGAAGCCATCAGCGGTTTGGAAGAAATCAGCAATTTAGAACTTCTTAAAATTTGGAATGGGGAATGATTATGTCAAAGAAATTTTCTGGTGAAAATACATTGGCGTATTTGGTAACGCTGATTAAAACTGTATTAGGCGGCAAGGTGGATACCACAGATAAGCGCCTTATTGATGCACGTACACCAACACAGCATGCCGAAACCCATGGCGTAAATGGCACAGATCCGATTACACCAACATCAATTGGCGCAGTGGCAACAGATGATATCGTGAATGCGTTGGACAGCATGGATTCCAATAAACCGCTGGCAGCAGCACAAGGTAAAGTGTTGGCAGAACAAATTGCCAGCAAAGGTGATGGGGATATGCAGGCATCCATCTATGATAAAGATAGTGATGGCATTGTAGATAACGCGGCAGCATTGGGCGGGCATTCGGCAGATTATTTTGCCACAGCGGATAGTATTTCCAGTTATGTAACCGGGCAAAAAGGACAGGCAGGCGGTATTGTGCCATTAGAAGCAGATAAGAAAATCAATTCGATTTATCTACCCTCCTATGTGGATGATGTACTTGAAGGGTATTATCATGATGGTTTTTTCTATGTTGATGATACATATACCGAACTGATTCCAGGGGAAGCCGGAAAAATTTATGTAGATTTGCAGACGGATATTTCTTATCGTTATGGTGGAAGCACATATGTTGCGATTACATCTTCCGATATGGTCGAAATCAGTAATACAGAAGTGCAGGCAATCTGGGATGCTGCACAGTAAGGGGCAAGTATGAAAAAATATGCAGGCAATAACACATTAAGCGCGCTGGCTGCGATTGTGAAAACCGCCCTGAATGAGCATCAAACAGATATAAATGCCCATAATGATATCCGGGAACTGGTAAATAAGTACAAGCCAAAAGTTGTTGTTGTGACAATCCCAGCAACAAATGCAGGCGCAAATGGTGCAGCTTCTGGAGCTTTCCCAGCGTGTACCGCAAACGAAACAGCTTGTATTGTGGATGCTGCACCTGCTGTCAGTTCAATTGATGCGTTTTATAATTGCGGATTTCGGTTAAGGACAATTAGCCCAACAGGATTTACATATTCTGTGGACAGGGATTTAACCAAACCGATAACTGTTTATATCTCTGTACAGGAGGCCTAAACATATGATTTTAAATCGCAAATATAGGCGGAAAGTTGCAATTCCTGTACCGATGCAGCAAGGCAGCCTAATTTATAATGGCAATATGCAAAGTCCTGTATGGCAAAACTATGACAGCGATAAAGCAACGATAACTGGTACAACAAGCAGCATAGATGCAGGGGCGATTTCGGTTGTGTTTGAGCCGAAACCAGGTTATTGTTGGTCAGATGGCAGTATTACACCTAAGAATGTAACATGGGCGATTGCCAAAGCGGCAGGCAGCCTGTCTTTGGATCAAACAAGCCTTAGTTTTAGCGCAGCGAATGAAACAGATACGATCACTGTTACCCGCTCAGGTGATGGCGCAATTACAGCCGTATCCAGTGATACAAATGTTGTTACAGTTTCGGTATCCGGTACAACAGTAACTATCACATCTGTGGATAGCGGCGATGCTGTTATTACTATTGCGGTTGCCGAAGGCACAAACTACACAGCGCCAGCGGATAAGGCGGTAAGTGTTACTGTGGAAACAGCGCCAGCAGCAAATGTGTTTGGTGTTTGCTGGAATATGAGCAGTAGTTCTACCGCACTCACCCGCTTGACAAAAAGCAATGACCCGAATGGTTTGTGTACCGTTGATATTACCACAAACCCTGTTCCCGCTGTTGGTACAGGCGCAGGCAGTTCGCCATTTGACAACTATTCCCCATGGAAAGACATGGAGGAATACAATATCATCAATAATGTTGTGTCGCATAAGCGTGGGGATGCGGGATTTTCGCGGACAAGCTATGACACCATGGTTTACATCCCGACTTTTTATTACAGGATTTTTGATAACAGTGGCAAGCGGTACTTCTATATTAGCGATGCAGAAATAGACGGATTTGAAAAGCATCCGGGGTCAAATAAGTATGTTGGGCGGTATAATACAATTTCGGGGTACGCTTCTAAAACTGGTGCTGCACCGTTGGTGAAAATTACTCGGGCAGCAGCAAGAACAGGTTCTCAAAAAAAAGGCAGCAAATGGGGACAATATGATTATGTTACATGGTGCGCTGTTTGGCTGCTTTATCTTGTGGAATTTGCAAGTTGGGACAGCCAGTCAAAAATAGGACAAGGTATTGTGAACGTAAGTGCGACACAGAAGACAGGTGGCATAGACACCGTGGTATACCATACCGGCAGGGCTGCGGGGACAGATGGACAAACAGCGGTACAATATCGCCATATCGAAAACCCATGGGGCAATGTAGGTGAATGGATTGATGGAATAAATTTCAAAGGCGCATCAATTTATATTTGCTATGATAATTTGAGCTACGCAGATGATACTCAAAACAATTATATCCTCATAGGAGAAAGAATTAGGGAATATGGTGGTAAAATCCAGATGATAGGGTTATCAGATAACGCATCATGGGCATTTTACCCTCATGCTGTGACAAAAGAAGACGCCCCTATTCCAGATAAGTATACTGATCAGCCGTATACTATAACCCAAGCTGTTTTATGGGTCGGGGGTGGATGGAACGCCAAAACGGATGGAGGATTATTTGAATTCATAACCCAGACTACAGCAACAGAAACAAGCTCAATTATCTCTACTCGTCTTCTTTATCACCCCTAACAAAATCATATGGCAAACAAATTTATTTTGCCTTGCCCTTTTCAGGGCAATTTCCCCCGCTTCCCGCTCACCAAATAGGAGGTGATGAAAAATTATGCAAGCAACCATCAGTGCGGATACCATCATCAAAGCAGCTTCCTTGCTGACTGCACTCAGCGTTATTGGCGGCGCAGTGCTTTGGGGCATCAAGTTTGTGGCACGCATTAAGCAGCAGGAAAAGGAGCTTGCCGCGATCCGCAGGGAACAGACACTGATTTGTTATGGCATTTCGGCTTGCCTGAAAGGGCTGAAAGAACAGGGCTGTAATGGTCCGGTGACAGATGCGCTGGACAAGCTGGAAAAGCATTTGAATCTGGCAGCACATGAAGATGAATGAAAGGAACGATTATACATATGGAGAATTTAGGTTTTACAGCAATCCCGGCAATTACGGTTATCTGTTACCTGATTGCGCAGATTGTAAAAGCAACTGCGGTGGACAATAAGTGGCTGCCGATTGTATGCGGCATTGCAGGTGCAGTGCTGGGTGTTGCCGCAATGTATATCATGCCCGATTTTGCCGCGACAGATTATATTTCTGCTGTGGCGGTTGGGATTGTGTCCGGACTGGCTGCAACGGGTGTGCATCAGGTGGCAAAGCAATTGGGCGGTGGACATGATGATGAAAAATAACGGCTTTTTGATGTTCCAGTCAAACGAAGCAGAATCTTTTCTGACAGGGCATATGCCAAAACGGAAAATCCGACTCGTGCAGCTGCATCATACCTGGTCGCCGGAATATAAGCATTTTGACGGCAGAAATCATTTTACCCGACAGGCAGCCATGCGGCAAAGCCATTTGGCACGTGGTTTCGCTGATATTGCACAGCATTTTACTGTATTCCCAGATGGGCTAATCCTGACCGGCAGAAGCCTTGAGAAAGACCCTGCTGGGGTTGTTGGTGCAAATAAAGGTGCTGTCTGTATTGAAAATTTCGGGAATTTCGATGCTGGATATGATAAGATGACCGCTGAACAGGCAGATGCTATTATTACCCTTGTGGCGACATTGTGCAAAGTATTTGTGCTGGAGCCGGAAACGTCAATTACTTACCACGCTTGGTGGACAGCAAACGGGCAAGCATTGGGCGATTATCATCCAGCCAAAAGCGCCAAAACCTGCCCTGGGACGGCTTTCTTTGGCGGGAATACCAGAGATGCTTTCCTGAAAAATCTATTGCCGCGCATAAAAGACGCGATGCAACTGAAGGAGGAAACCGAAATGCGGTACAAATATTATGATGATATGCCCGATTGGGCAAAGCCGACTATTGCCAAGCTGGTGCGGAAAGGTTTGCTGAAAGGCGATTGTGATGGTGCGCATAACCTTAGTGAGGATGCGCTGAAAGTCTTTGTGGTCAATGACCGCGCTGGGTTGTATGGGGAATAATATGACCATTAAAATCGGACTGATTGATGTGGATTCCCACAACTTTCCTAATCTGTGCCTGATGAAGTTATCCGCATATCATAAGGCGCGGGGTGACCAGGTTGAGTGGTGGGATCCTCAAAGTCATTATGACCTTGTTTACAAGAGCCGGGTATTCACAGATACTTACTCCAAAGATACGATTGCTGTCACCAACGCTGGCAAGGTGATCCGCGGCGGCACAGGATATGGACCAGGTCATAACCTTCCGGATGAAATAGAACATACCTATCCGGACTATTCTTTATATCCGCAGTTTTCCGATACCGCCTATGGTTTTTTGACCCGTGGCTGTCCGCGAAATTGCGGATTTTGCATTGTTAGCGGCAAGGAGGGACGGCAAAGCCGCAAGGTCGCTGATCTATCCGAATTTTGGGACGGGCAGAGGGAAATTAAGCTGCTGGATGCAAACCTGCTTGCCTGTCCTGATCATGAAACACTGATTTTGCAGCTTGCCGAAAGCCGTGCATGGGTGGATTTCTCGCAAGGGCTGGATATCCGGCTGATTACACCGAACAATGTGGCGCTGCTGAATCAGGTACGCACCAAGGCGGTGCATTTTGCATGGGACAATCCAAACGAGGACTTGACCGGGTACTTCCGGCGTTTTCTGGAATTGACAGCAATTAAGAGCAGCCGCAGGCGGCGTGTTTATGTCCTGACTAACTACGGCAGCACCCATGAGCAGGACTTGTACCGGGTAGAAACCCTGCGCGGTATGGGGTATGACCCCTATGTGATGGTCTACGACCGCCCCACCGCACCGAAAATCACCCGCCAGCTTCAGCGCTGGGTGAACAACAAGCGGATATTCTATGCCGTGCCTAAATTTGCTGACTACAGGCATAACAGTTAAAGAATAAAAAATTATTTTCCCGTTCGACACGCAAAGGTCGAAGTCTGTGGTATACTGTAATTGTCCTAAGGCATTCAGCCGCCACAGGACATTCCTAAAAAAGCCCTGTCCTCCGCCAAGAGGGGCAGGGTTTTTTTATTTATATGACTATTTACACAGTTGCAAAAAGGTATAGAATATAACAAAAGGACGGTTTTATCCGCCCTTTTTTGTTTTGTACTAATCATTGTTAGCCAACCGGGGCGACCCAGAACCCCAAAGACCTGCTTTCCTCCCCGGAGATCGAAAATATCCTGGAGAACAGCGACTTCATCTATATGCTCAACCAGGCGGCGGGCGACCGGAAGATCCTGGCGGAGCGGCTGAATATTTCTTCCGAACAGCTTGCCTATGTGACCAACTCCGAGCCGGGCCACGGGCTGCTGTTTTTCAACAATGTCATCCTGCCCTTTGCGGATGACTTCCCAAAGGATACCGAACTCTACAAACTGCTCACCACCAAGCCCAGCGAGGTGGAACATGAGGAAAGGATGGGATAAGGATATGGAACAGGAAAAGCTGTATGTCATCGAGGAAAAGACCTACCAGGCCCACATCGACGAGGAAGTTCACCTCTACGGGCTGCTGCATCAACTGGCCTTCCTTGCCGGGAAGATCAAGGATCGCCGGGACATGGAGAACCTGATCGACACCGCCCGGCGGTACGGCGAGATCGCCGACCAGATGTTTGACCGCTGGAGCATCCCCGGCCGCTACCTGGTGTTCGGCGACAAGGCCGACCTTGCCCGGCTGAAGGCCCTGGAGCTGTGCGAGCTGGACGCCTTCTATGTGGACTGCGAGGATGACGAGGATCAGCCTCATGCCTGACCGCCTTACCCATGTCAGCCTCTTTTCCGGCATCGGCGGGCTGGACCTTGCGGCGGAGGCGGCGGGCTTTGAAACGGTCTGTCAATGCGAGTGGGCGGACTATCCCTATTCCATCCTGAAAAAGCATTGGCCGGATGTGCCGAAGTTCCGGGACATCACCACATTCACGAAGGAGGCGTTTTTTGAGAAAACAGGACTTGAAACCATCACGATTCTCTCCGGCGGATTCCCGTGCCAGCCCTTCTCCACCGCAGGAAAGCGGCGTGGCTTTGCGGATGAACGCTACCTGTGGCCGGAGATGTGCCGCATTATTACCGAACTGCGGCCCCGTTGGGTGCTTGGGGAAAATGTTGCTGGCTTCATCAATATGGGGCTCGACAAAACGATCTTTGACCTGGCAAAAGCGGGATACGCTGTTCTCCCATTCGTATTTCCGGCTTGCGGTGTCGGCGCATGGCATGAGCGCCAGCGAACTTTTATCGTCGCGGCTGATGTTTCCCACGCCCCTTGCCTCCGACAAATCCACGGGACGGGACGCTGCCAACCTGGATGTGTTCCTGTCGGACAATGGGATATTCCGCAAACGGAACAAGGACGGGTCGATCTGGAGCCTGTCCCTGTCGGCGGCGGTGTTCTATCTGACCCCGGCGGCGTCGGAGGGTTACCGCTCCACTTTGAAACCGGCGGCCTTTCGGGACAAATCTCCGTCCTCCAACCTGTCGGCTCAGGTGATTCGGCAGGAGCAGCCCCGTTCCGAGAAAGCGGCGATGAACCCGGATTGGGTGGAATGGCTTATGGGATTCCCCCCGAAATGGACGGACGCATCCTATGGCGTGCCGAGCCGGAGGGCGTCCCACGGATCACCGAGGACACGAAGGATCGGGCCCTGCGGCTGAAAACCTTGGGGAACGCGGTCTGCCCGCCCCAGGCGTATCCCATTTTCCAGTACATCGCCATGATCGAAACCGGGGCCTGTGTCAACATCTGCCCCTATGGAACAGGAGGTGACGCACCTTGAAAGAATGGAAAGCCCCCGAAAAGGAGGCGCAGAAGATGACCCGTGACGGGGCGGTATCCGTCAATTTGGTCACGGGTGAGACTACCTATCCCTCTGACCGGGAACCGGAGCAGGACCATTCTGTATTCGGCGATACGGCGGGCGCCGCTGGGAAAGTGGTGGACCGTGTTGAACTGCACCAGGAACAGACAGCAGCCAAAAAGAAGCGTCGGAAACAGCGCAGAGCTTATCAGGAGGGCGAGGCGGCAGCGGGCCGCCCATCCTCCCGATTGCAGTTTTCCGAGGCAGACCAGGCCAAGCCGGAACTGCAAGGGGCCATCCGAAAGTCGGACAAGGCGGCGGACCGGCTGGATGCCGCCAGGGACGCGATCCCCAATAAGAATCCGGGAAAGCCCCACACCAATCCGCTGTCCCGCCCCATCCAGGAGGCGGGCGCAGCCATCCACGGCAAGGTCCGGGAGGTGGAGCAGGAAAATTCCGGCGTCCAGTCGGGCCACCTGGGGGAACGCAGCTTTGAGAAGGCTGTGGGCTACGGAAACCGCCGTGTCCAGAACTGGCGGACGGAACGCAAGCTGAAACCTTGGCGGGATGCGGCAAAGGCGGAGCAGGCGGCGGTCAAGGCCAATGCGGATTTCTACTATCGGAAAGCCATGGCGGAGAACCCCCAGCTTGCATCCAATCCCGTCTCCCGCCTGTGGCAGAAACGGAAGCTGCAAAAGCAATATGCGGCGGCATACCGGGCAGCGGGAAAGACCGCCCAGGCCGGGAAAACAGCTGAGACTGCGGCAAAGGCTGCCAAGAAAACCGCCCAAGAGTCCAAGCGCACCGCCCTTTTCCTGAAACGGCATTGGAAGGGTGCGTTGATCGTGGGCGGCATCGGCCTTCTGCTGGTGATGCTGCTGGGCTCCCTGCAATCCTGTTCCTCCATGTTCGGCGGCGGGGTGTCCAATATCATGGCATCTTCCTATCTCTCTGAGGATGCCGATATGCTGGCGGCGGAAGAAGCCTACTGCGCCAAAGAGGATGAATTGCGGAAGTACCTGGATACCTACGAGACCACCCACGACTATGACGAGTATCACTTCGACCTGGACGAGATCGAGCATGACCCCTATGTGCTGATCTCCATTCTGTCGGCGCTCCATGAAGGGGTGTTCACCATCGACCAGGTACAGGGCGACCTTCAAACCCTCTTTGACAAGCAATATATCCTCACCGAAACCGTGACCACGGAGACCCGCTATCGGACGGAAACAAGGACGGACAGCGAGGGCAACGAGTACGAGGTGGAGGTTCCGTACACATGGTATATCTGTACCGTGACATTGGAGAACTTCGACCTCTCCCATGTGCCGGTCTACATGATGGGCGAGGAACAGCTTTCCTTGTACGCCACCTATATGTCCACTCTGGGCAACCGCCCCGACCTATTCCCGTCCTCCGGGTATGTGAACAAGTACATCGAGAACCCGCCCACCGCCTGGGAGATTCCCGCTGAATACTTGACGGACGAGCGGTTCAACACCCTCATTACCGAGGCGGAAAAATACCTGGGTTATCCCTATGTGTGGGGCGGCAGCAGTCCCAGCACTTCTTTCGATTGCAGCGGCTTTGTCAGTTATGTGCTGACCAACAGCGGCTTGTGCAATACCGGGCGGCTGGGCGCCCAAGGGCTCTACAACATTTCCACTCCGGTATCCGACCCTCAGCCCGGCGATCTGGTGTTCTTCGTGAGGACCTACGATACAACCGGCGTATCTCATGTAGGCATCTATGTAGGCGACGGGATGATGCTGCATTGCGGGGACCCCATCCAATATTCCAACCTCAACACAAGTTACTGGCAGTCCCATTTCTACGCATACGGCAGGCCGCCGTACAACTGATGGAGGTGATGAAGCATCAATATGGTTTCCTACGGGGGCGGCGCCAACAGCACCGCCCTTCTAATCGGGCTGCACCAGCACCGTATCCCGGTGGACCTGATCCTCTTTGCGGATACGGGAGCGGAGCATCCCCACACCTACGCCTATCTGGATGTGATGGATTCCTGGCTGAAGGACCACGGGATGCCGCCCATTACCAGGGTATATAAGACCACCCGTGACGGGAAACGGCTGACGCTGGAGGATGAATGTCTGCAAAGTTGTAGCCTCCCGTCCATCGCCTACGGCTTCAAGCGGTGTTCACTGAAACACAAGATCGGGCCGCAGGAAAAATTCTGCAACCATTACCCGCCATGCCGTCGAACCTGGGCGGCAGGCAAACGGGTGGTCAAGTTCATCGGCTACGACGCGGGCGAGGGCTACCGCAGCGACAAGGTGCTGCTGGGAGACCTGGCCGACCGAAAATACAGCAAGTGGTATCCCCTGATGGAATGGGGATGGACACGGGACGATTGCATCCGGCAAATCGAGGCGGCGGGGCTGCCCCAGCCGGGAAAATCGTCCTGTTTTTTCTGCCCCAGCATGAAACCCGACGAGATAACCGCCCTGCGGGAGCAGCATCCCGATTTGTTCCGCCGCGCCCTGGCGCTGGAGGATAACGCCCGGCAAAACCTGAAAACAGTCAAGGGCCTGGGGCGGAACTATTCCTGGAGAGAACGATTTGGAAAGGAGTTTTGCACACATGGCAACGGTTGAGAAGATTCGCAAGGACATCGAAAAGACGAAGGAGAAGATTTCCGCCCAGCAGAAGCGCCTTCGGGAACTGGAGGCGCAGCTTACCGAGGAAGAAAATCTGGAGATCGTCCGCATGGTCAAGGCGGTGCGCATGGACAACAAGGAGCTGACCGCTTTCCTGAAGGCCTACGCCAGCGGCCTTATCACCCTGCCCGACGGGATGATGGAGGCGGAGGCAGCGGCGGACCCTGACGACGAGGATATGGAGGACAGCGACCATGAAGAATAAGAAAGTGATCCGGCTGTTTACGGCGATGCTGGCGGTGGTCCTGTGCATGACCGCTTTCTCCGTCACCGCCTTTGCGGGCGGCGGGGATGGCGACTATTACACCGGGGAGCCCGCCGAGACGACGCCGGAACCCACCGAGGAACCCGCCACCGGGGGCATGGAGCCGGAAGGCCAGCCCCTTACCCCGGAAGGCAACGCTACGCTGGTGGACGATTATTACGGCGACAAACAGCTTATCACCGTGACCACGAAAGCAGGCAATTATTTCTACATCCTGATCGACCGGGCCAACGAGGACAAGGAGACCGCCGTTCACTTCTTGAACCAGGTGGATGAAGCCGACCTGATGGCGCTGCTGGAGGACGGGCAGGCGGAGGAAAAGCCCGCTGCTTGTACCTGCGCCGAGAAATGCCAGGCCGGTGCGGTGAATACCGCCTGTCCGGTCTGTGCGGTGAATATGAGCGAGTGCGCCGGGAAAGCGCCGGAGGTGGAGCCAGAGCCCGAACCGGAGCCGAAGAAGGAGTCTGGCAGCGGCGGCGCCCTGGTGTTGATCCTGCTGCTGGCGGCCCTGGGCGGCGGCGGAGCCTTCGCCTACATCAAGTTCATCAAGCCCAAGCAGGGCGCAAAGGTCAGCGCCGACCCGGACGATTATGAGTTCGAGGACGAGGAATACGAAAACGAGGATGTTCCTGAACAGGGAGAACAGGAGGACCAGAATTGAGCAAATTGGTGATCTGTGAAAAACCGAGTGTAGCAAAGAGTATCGCGTCGGCCCTGGGTGTCACATCCAGGGCCGACGGCTATTTTGAAGGCGGCGGCTGGCTCATTTCCTGGTGCATTGGTCATCTGGTGGGACTGGCGGACGCGGCCGCCTACGATGACCGCTATAAGAAGTGGAGGTATGAGGACCTTCCCATCCTGCCCGCCCCCTTCCGCTATGTGGTGTCCGAGGAAAAGGCTGCCCAGTTCCACATTCTCCGTTCCCTGATGGAACGCCCTGATGTGACGGAGCTGGTCAACGCCTGCGACGCGGGGCGCGAGGGTGAGCTGATTTTCCGGCTGGTCTATGAGGCTGCCGGATGTTCCAAGCCTTTCTCCCGCCTCTGGGTTTCTTCGATAGAGGACGCGGCGATCCGGGAGGGCTTTGCCGACCTGCGCCCCGGCGCGGACTATGACCCGCTGTATCAATCGGCACTTTGCCGCCAAAAGGCGGACTGGCTTGTTGGTATCAATGCCTCACGGCTCTTTTCGGTGTTGTATCATCGAACGTTAAATATTGGGCGGGTGCAGACGCCCACCCTGGCGATGCTGGCCGACCGAGACAGCAAGATCGTCCTGTTTCGCAAGGAGAAATACCATCATGTGCGGCTGGCGCTGGAGGGAGCCGAGGCGGTCAGCGACCGTATTGTTTCCACGGAGGACGCCCAGGCCCTCCGGGATACCTGTGACGGGCAGCGGGCCGTGTGTGTATCCCTGGTGCGGGAGAAAAAGACGGAGAAGCCGCCCAAGCTGTACGACCTGACCACCTTGCAGCGGGAGGCAAACCGGGTGTTCGGCTACACGGCCAAGCAAACCCTGGACTGCGCCCAATCCCTCTATGAAAAGAAGCTGCTGACCTATCCCCGCACGGACAGCCGGTATCTGACCGGTGACATGGCGGAGACTGCCTCCGTGATTCTGCATCTGGCAGCACGGGTGACGCCCTTTGACGCCTGCCCGGAGTTTTTCCCCGATGTTCTGGCGCTGGTGAATGACAAGGAGGTATCTGACCACCACGCCCTGATTCCCACCCTGGAGCTGGAAAAGGCGGATGTGCCTGCGCTGCCTGTGGGCGAGCGCAATATCCTTCTGCTGGTCTGCTGCAAGCTGCTGTGTGCGGCGGCGGAGCCTTTCGTGTATGAGGCGGTCACGGCCACCTTTGATTGCGGCGGACATACCTTCACGGCAAAGGGAAAGCAGGTGCTTTCCCAGGGCTGGCGGGCCATCCAGGAGGTGTTCCGTTCCTCCCTGAAGGAGAAGCCGGAGGATGAAGATGCCGAGGGTGTTCTTCCGGCCTTGACCGAGGGGCAAGTCTTTGAGTCGGTCTCCGCCTCCGTCACCGAACACTTCACTTCGCCCCCCAAGCCCTACACGGAGGACACCCTTCTGTCGGCCATGGAGAATGCGGGCAAAGAAGATATGCCGGACGAGGCAGAACGCAAGGGCCTGGGCACCCCGGCGACAAGGGCGGCCATCATTGAAAAGCTGGTGTCCGGCGGTTTCGTGGAGCGCAAGGGCAAGAACCTGATCCCCACAAAGGTAGGTGTCAACCTGGTCACGGTACTGCCGGAACTGCTGACCTCTCCCAAGCTCACGGCGGATTGGGAGCAGCGGTTGAACGAGGTGGCAAAGGGTCAGGCGTCGCCGGAGGACTTCATGGGCGGGATCGAGGCAATGGCGGCGGAGCTGGTGCGGAAATACTCCCACATTTCCGAGGATGGGCAAAAGCTGTTTCAGCCGGAGAAGGAGACGGTGGGCATCTGTCCCCGCTGCGGCAAGCCGGTCTATGAGGGCAAGAAGAATTTCGCCTGTTCGGATCGGGCCTGCCAGTTTGTCATGTGGAAGAATGACCGTTTCTGGACCAGCCGCCGCAAGGAAATGACCCGGAAGATGGCAGCCGACCTTCTGAAAAAAGGCCGCACTTCCGTCAAGGGGATGTGGTCGGAGAAGAAAGATTCCACCTATGACGCCGTGGTGATCCTGGACGATACCGGCGGCAAGTATGTCAATTTCAAACTGGAGTTTCCCAAACGAAAGGATGGTGTGAATGGCAAAAAGTAAAGCCGAGGTCAACTTCATGGAGCAGTTGAAACCGCTGCTCCCCGCAGGCGGTGACGCAAGCGAACTTGAGGCGGCGGCCCAGGTGCTTGCCGGACTTTCCCCGGAGGACCGTGACCTCCTGGCCGCTGTCCAGGAGTCGCCCTATCGCCTGACTACCCTGGAGCAGTTCCTGGAGTTTCCCGCCAACACCGAGTATTTTGTCCTGGAGCCCAACATCCGCAAAGTGGAGGATGTGGGCTGGCGCTATCTAGCGCAGCATTTGGACGTCCTTCTGCCCCCGGAGCTGCTGGACGCCATTGATCCCGTTCCCTTCGGTAACCACGCCATGCGGGAGGAACAGGGCTGTTTTACGAGCCGAGGCTATCTCACTCTCTCCGGCGACGAGTGGGAGCACGAGCGTCCGAGGGAGAAGCAAACGGAGAAAAAGCCCTCCATCAAGGAGCGGCTGGAACAGAGCCGGAAAGAATGTGCCAATCAGAGCAAGGTGCAGCCCCATCGGGAAAAGGCTGCGCCGGAACTGTAAGGAGGTGTCGCTATGCCCCATTATGACTATGACAAAGATTATCCCTTTGCCGCCTTCATCACCAACCTGGGCAAGTACAACGAAGGCGCCCTTGTAGGTGAATGGGTGAAGTTCCCCACCACGGCGGAGGAACTGAAAAAGGTCTTTGAGCGCATCGGGATCGGCGCAAAGGACGACTTCGGGCAGACCTATGAGGAATGGTTTATCACGGACTACGACTGCTATGTGGACGGCCTCTATGACCTGCTGGGCGAGTATGCCAACCTGGACGAGCTGAACTATCTGGCCTCCAAGCTGGATGACATGAGCCAGGACGAATATGAGCGGTTCCAGGCGGCTATGGAGGTCGGCGATCACACGGGCAGCATCCAGGAGCTTATCAACCTGACGGAAAACCTGGACTGCTACGATGTTTACCCCGACATCCACGACCACGACGATCTGGGACGGTATTACATCGAGGAACTGGACGCCATGCAGGTGCCGGAGCATCTGCGCAACTACATCGACTATGAGGCCTACGGGCGGGACATCGCCCTGGAGGAAAGCGGCCAGTTCACCGACCTGGGCTATGTGCGGGACACCGGGGACAGCTTCCATGAGTATTACGATGGTGAGCGCGGCAGCATCCCGGAGGAATACCGGGTGATGACCTTCCAGGACGACATCCCCGAAGAAGAAGTTTCGGAATGGGCCATGGACCTTGCCTACGATATGGACGAGTTTTTCCGGCAGAACGATCCGCAGTATGCCGCCGAGCACCCGGAGGAACGCGCGGCAAAGGAAGAAATCTACGAGAACCTTTCCGATTGCCGCATCGCCTCTCTGGAAGAAAAGCTGAAGGCGTTGGGCCAGACCCCGGAGAACTACCTTCCCTCCGAGCTGGAGAAGTTCAAGGAGGCTGTGGGCTACGAGGCATATTTGGATGTGGACCCGCAGGTGATCCGGGAGGCCATTGAAAACCCGGATCAGTCCCATGTGGACGAGATGCTGGCCTTTGCGGAACAGACAAACCGGGAGTATGAGGCGGAGTTGTATGGGCAGCAAGCGGCGCCCACCTCGGATGACCGAGAGACCAGCGAGACGGTGCGAACCCCCAGGGGCACCTTCCATGTGACGGATATGAGCCGGGAACAGATGGAGGCGGCAGGATATGGTTTCCACCACGAGTCCGAGGATGGGAAGTATCTTATCATGGCCAATGGCAGCCGCGCCTTTGCCATCCCCAGCGGAGCCGCCCCCGAACATACCGCGCCGGAGAAGCTGACCGTCCTGGTGGTGGAGCCCATGAAAGAGCCCTATGTGAAGGAGATCGACCCCGGCCTCCATGCACTGCAAGCGGAGGTGGGCGGCGATATTGCCGCCTCCTATCCCTTTGACGATCCGGTGGGGCTGGTGCTGAACGATGAAGGCAAGCTCATCGGTCTGGACCTGAACCGTTCCCTCCGGGACGAGCATGGGGAGATTTACGACATTGTGGCGGGCACCTTCCTGGTGGTGGGCCTGGGGCCGGAGAGTTTCGCATCCCTGCCCCCGGACATGATCCAGAAGTACACCGAGCAATTCAAGCGACCGGAACTGTTCGCCAGCATCAACGGGCAGATCGTATCCGTTCCCGTGGAGCCGGAAAACCCGCTGCGCACAGCGGAAATGACTCTGGAGGACGACTATGGGATGATCGATGGGATCATCAACAACGGCCGCCGTGGGGAGGAACTGGAGAAAGCCCAGGCCGAGGTGCGCAGGACCACGCCGGACAAAAAGCCCTCCATCCGGGAGCGGCTGGAGGACGCGAAACGGGAGTGCGTAGAACGGAAAGGCCCGGACAAGCCCGCCCCGCAGAAGAAGCCCCCGGAGCTGGGCGACTTATGAGCCGCAGCAAGAAATGGCGTCTGGAATGGGCGTTCTTCCTGGGTGAGAACGGCAGACGCCAGTATAACAAGCTATGCAAGGGCTGTGTCCATCCCTGCAAGCAGAGTTTCCGGGCGGTGGTGTTGTCCTGTCCGCACTATCTTTCCCTCCGTTCCAAAAAACGCGGGAATTAGGGTTTAAAATGGGTGAAGAAACCGCCTGTGGCGGCTTTTCCGTGTAGGGGCAGTATGATTTCCCATGTGGGGCGGCCAAGGCGTTTCTGCATAGGAAAAATGCCGGATTTTCACCTTTAGACAAAATGGGAGCGCTATCGTCGGATATCGTTGTCCGGCGATGGCGCTCCTGCCTTTTATTTTTGCAAAGAAAGACTATACCCTATAAGTGTTTTTTCAATTAATCCCGTTTCATAAAGATAGTTAATCCCGTTAGCAATAGATTCCTTTGAAAATCGTTTTGCCTTATCATCAGACCAAGCTTGAAAGTCTTTTATCAACTTATCCTCAGTAGTGGGACCATTTATTTGGAGCAAGAATAGAAGTGTGGCAACACATTCTAAGTTTGAATCCGAAGTAATTTCATTCACATAATTAGCTGCCTGTTCTATAAAAGGAATTAACGAGTTCAGTTTCGCATTAACGGTTTCACTAGTCAATTTTTTGTAGGCTATTTCATATGCTTCAGAAGTTGAACTAACATTATAATATTGTTGAAATTCTTTAATTTTTTTGCTAATAACTTCTATTGCATGATCATATGGACCAAATTTGTGCTTTTCAAAATGGAAATACTCTTGCTGCCCAAAAACATCCATAAAGTATGCTGTTTTTTGTAAACGAAGCCGGTTAAATTTATGGAGATGTAGCTTAATCTGCATTAAAACTAGAGCAGATAAAGATAATTGAGGCTCCAACGCAGGCGTAGCAATATAATTTTTTGAAGGTTCATATATATATACATCAATCTGGCTATTAGTGGGCAGCAACGAAAGTTTCTTCTCTATTAATTGTTTTACCCCTGCCCATCTAAGCCCACCGTTTCCACTTCCTAGTGGAGGAATCGCTATTGAACTTATTTTCAGACGGTCTATCAAGATAATCAGCTGGTCCAATCCAGTTTCTATATATTCTATTTTAGATTTAGCTCGCCACTTATCCTTTGTGGGAAAATTAATTATAATTTTTCCTTTTTCATAATAGTAGTGTAATGTCCCAATATGGAGTTTTCCGGCTTTACAGGCTTTAACGTAATCAATGTTGTTTTCCGGAAAAGCCAACTTAAATTGGTAAGCAATTCCCTTACCCATATAACCTTCACAATTAACGGTATTAACAAGGCATTGCGCCTCTGATTGCAATAAATCTCCAGTTACATAGGTAATCATCTTCTCACCTCCCATATCGTTATTTTCGTAGCCACGGTTGGATGTTAACATAAGGCCTTGTTCCGTGGACTATTTGTAGTTTCTGTTCAACGATTCTCTTAATTGATTCATCTCGTACGGCAATCGAGTGGAAACAATTCACGGGGACTACCTTTTCAGTAAGGCATTCGGCCATACGAACATTTTTATTATAGTCTGAAAGCGTAGAACTAGACTCCATAGCATCCCAGTCAATTGCAGCTATTCCTGTATCATAGTCTAGTAATTGGACTTCTTCTGCGCTTAGCGGATGCTTCGGAAGAATCAAAAAATTATTCGCTCTGGCTAAACGTCTAGTTATGCAAATGTATATAAATTCTTCATCATAACTGTTTTTTACAGCAACATCAAATGATGAATATGGGTGGAAGTGAAATGGTATATAAGTATCTAGACCAAATTCCTTACGCTTACGCATGATTTCAGGATCAGCAACATCTGCAAATGCTGCACCATTTCTCTCGAGAATGCCTCTAGATACCAATCCGTGTTCAATGATTGAATCCAAATTAGACAATTTGGTCAGATGATAAAGTAGTTGTCCGCTTTGTATTTTCCCCATATTGAGCACCTCCACATGTAAGTTTAACGTGCAATCTCAAGGTGGACAAAAATATATAAAAACTCATAATATATTATACTGCCAAAAAAACACTTTGGCAATCTTTTTTACATTTTGATCAAACGACTTCTTTACAATTATCAATTAGGTCGAAACTGATATATTCATTCCAAGTTGTTGCTCCGTTGTCGCTGCTGTTCCTGTTCCTTCGGCCTTTCCAGCAGGGCATCCACATTTTGGCGGAGGGTGTCATACTCCTTTTCCTCCCGCTGTACCTTTCGAAGTTCCGCTTGCAAGGCGGTTTTGCGGGCGGAGAGGCCGCCCAGTTCTGCTTTCAGCTTTTCGGCGGAAGGAAGTTTGGTGAGCCCGGCCTTCTTGATCTCCCTGGTTGCCGTCTCGAATAAGATGATCTCGCTCTCAAAGCCTCGCAGAAATTTTTCCTTGTCCTTTGATGCCTTGTAGCGGTCATAGACGGGTTTTAGTTTGTGGTAGGTGTCGATCTGCTTTCCCAGGAGGGCAAGGTCGGTGATCTGCTGCTCCGTATCCCGTAGGGCCTCCCTGGTACGGATGGATGCGGCGGCAACGGCGTCGCACCGTTCCACCAATTCCTCATAGCTGCCGATGCCGTGTTCTGAGAGAAAGTTCATGGTGGCGGCCGCCCGTTTCAGATTCTCAATGGTTGCCCACCTCTGGTATCCGGCGCTCTGCTGGGCTTTGATGTTGTTCTGAATGTCAATGAGCAGGCTGACCTTCCCGCTACGCTGTTGGGGCTGTCTGGATGGCCTGGGGCCTCCGGCAATCCGGGAGACAACGGCTTCTTCCGTGTAATCGGCGCCCAGGGTCTTGAGCCGGGTAAATCGCTCCTGGTCTGGCGCTCTGGCCGAGATATACTTCCCACGCTTGATCTCGTAGCCTTCCCGCTGCAATCGGGTGAGCAAATCTTCCAGGCTGGAGGACACGGGGATCAGCCGGTCAATGGCGGCTTTCAGCTTTGCCTTGTAGCTGGTGCCGTTCTGTGCGGCCTGATGCTCAATGTAGCTCTTGCCCTTATCTCGGCTGGGAACGATGACGGACAGGCCGTGTTCTCGACACAGCCGGTCGCTGACTCGACGTATCTCGTGATAGCTGCGCTTGTTGGAATGGTAGTGCTTGTGGTCGTTGAAGCTGACCGCATTAAAAATCAGATGGTTGTGAATATGCCCCTTGTCAATATGGGTGGTAAGTACAAACTCGTACTTGCCACCCAATATTTCTTTTGCCAGCTGCATCCCGATCTCATGGGCTTCCTCGGCGGAAACCTCCCCAGGCTCAAAGGCTTGGATCAGGTGGCGGCCCAGGTGTGTGCCCTTGTCGATGGAATGGCGGCGTGTCCATTCAAATTCAATGTCGGCGGTCTCGGCGGCGCAGCCGAAGGAGGACACCAGCAGCTTTCCGTCCGTCTTGTCGGGATTGCAGATATAGTCAATGGCCGCTTTCAGCGTTGACTTAATAGGATGCGTCTTTGTAACTGCCATATCTGATCCAGCCTTTCCCGGATTTCCTCCATGTCGGCCTGATAGGTTGGGCCTCCAGCGTTGACCCGCTTGGCAATCTGATTGATGTTCCGGCCAATGGCGGACAGGAGCTTGTTCATCTCCTTAATATCCCTAGTGTCCACATAGATGATATATCCGTCAATCGCCATCTTCCGCAGGTAGGCGCCAATCCGCTTTGTCTGGAGTTGGGCCATCTTCTGTTCCATCAGTTCCTTTTCCTCGGCGGTAACATAGAACTTCACCTGGATGTTCCGTTTCCTGTTTGCCATCGTGGTATCTCGCCTCTTTTCGTATTAGGGTTTGGGATGTTCCCAACAAGCATTTTTCGGGTTCAGGGGGAGGGTTCCCTAAATCCAAAAATCGCAAGTGGGTACTCACTTGCTGTGCTTGCTATCGTTTCTCTCTCCGTACCTAAGTAATCCGAAACTCCTGCCTTTGGCAACCATGAAAGCAAAGAAAAACGCTACAAACGGCATCCGTTCATAGCGTTTTCTAATCATTATTCAGTTGCATCAACCACATCATTTTTCTTCCTCCGCTCTGGCATCCAAGATAGCCTGTGCGGTGGCAATGACAATTTTCAGTTCAGCTTCGGTCATTCCATCAAGCAAGGGATCAAGCTGTCTGCGTGCCGTGGACTTACTCTCTGTCGTATCCCGAAAGAGAAGCTGATCTACGGAGATATGATAACGGGTCACTAGTTCAAAGAAAATCTGGAGACTCGGATGCTGCCCTTTGTTTTCAATGTTGGCAAGATAGCGGGGAGACAGATACATTTCATTCCCGACTTTGTTGCGGGACTCCTTCTGCTCGTTTCTTGCCGATTTGATTGCCTTTCCAAAAGGCGTAAAATCATATTTTTGTACTGGTCTTTTTGCCATATTGATTCACCCTATTACATTCTACTGTTCACCTTTCTTTCTGAATATGTCTATACAGTTCTTCTGTATAGCTAATATAATTCATATAACAAGGACAAGAAAAATAGTATGATACAAAAGCAGGGATAAGACGAATAGCTAAAAGTCATTCGTCTTATCCCTGCTTTTTGTGTATTATAGATGCTTTTAGAAGTTTTACCAAACGCGATAAATGGTGAGCATCAAGCCAAAATTCAATTTTATATGCGTTTCACTGTGCTTATCAACTTTGTTTTCGACCATCGCTCGTAGAACAAAGGCTTGTGCAGGGCCATCCGAATCCCGGCAAAGAATAGCCAGAACAGATACCCGCCGATCAGTAATCCATGAAGTACGAGAGATGCCAAGCTGTCCAGGTGCAATACATTCATCAGAATAAACAGCAACCGGTTTAACCAGTACGGGACCCCGACCAGGCCAGCTATCAGCAGGCCATAGCGAAGGAAATATTGATACCGATGCGCTGTGTTTCCAGTTACTTGCACGATTTTCATTTGGGTCAGGCGCTTACCTGGGGTCTGACCGTGACAAAAAGCAGGAAGCAATCCAAAGTAGAGAAGAAACAGAACCGGCATCCACTGAATGGAAAGGGTGATCCCAAAAGGGACTACGATCACGGCCAGAATGCACGATGCAAAGGTCAGGCAAGCCATATCGGCCAGAAAGGCAAAAACACGCCGCGTAAAGGATATGGAAGCACCCCGCCGGAAGCTGACGGTATCCAACTCTTGCCGGGTAGGCAACAGACGGCTCACCGATCCGGCCAAGGCAAATCCGATCATGCTGCCCGCAGTGTTGACGATCAGGTCGTCCACATCAAACAAACGGTAGCTACCCTGATAGACAAAGTACAGACCGCTGAGCTGGGTCAGCTCAAAAAACAAAGATAATAAAAAGGACAGCCGCAATGTTTTACGCCAGTGATAACAAAAGTAGTATCGCAGATAGACGCCAAACGGCATCGTCATAAATAGATTAAACACGGTTGTCCAGAAGGCACTGCCTGTGAAAATATGCAGCCAACTGGCAGGCTGTTCCGGCTGGATCTCTACTTGCTTGACTATATCGGCGAGAAAAGAAAACGGGATAAGCTGCATCTTGTGCCCTTGCAGTGTGGCGGCCTTTTCCGGCGTAGGCAACGGTAGAATGACAAGGCAGTAGACGCAAAGAAGGTACAGAATAAAGCTGTACACAATCAGCACCCGTAAACTGAGGACTGATCCATATTTATGATAACTCCATGCGATGTACGGCACTGTGAACAGGACAACGATTATCGGATAAATGACCATCGCCTGCCGCAGTGCTTCAAGATATTGGCTCATCTGTTTTCCTTTCCGGGTTCTGTTCTATGCTTATGAAATAAGCGGCTGGGTCGGCAGCGAGATTCTAACTTCTAACCCATGCGGGGCGTTGACGGAAAAAGAGACGATTCCGCGATGAGATTTTACGATCTGCGCTACTAGCTTTAAGCCCAGACCATGCTCGGCTTTTTCATCGCTGCCCTGGGTGCTGGCAATGTCATCCCCGCGATTTAATGCTTTCAGACGTTCCGGTGCGATTCCTACTCCGTCGTCCAAAACTGTGCAAAGGCAGCGCCCGTTTTCTTCTCCGACAGAAACGGCGATCCTGCATCCCTGCGGATTGTGGGTAATGCTGTTGCGGATCAGATTATCCAGCATACGCCGCAGCAGGCCATCGTCCCCCAAAAGGTGGATCGAGCGCCCTGGCCGCATCTCGGCAAATACGATCTCATACCGGCTGTCCAGACCACTATTCAGCACTTCGCTGACAGCTTGGCGGCTGGTCTCTACCCAATCAACATCCTTGAAATGAACAGGCTGGAGCGCATATTCCAGCTTGGTGGTAAGGTTTAAATCATCAATCAGCCGTTTCATCTTTTCGCTTTCCCGACGGATGATACCTGCCTGCTTTCTTGCTTCCGGCGGAAGGTTGCGGTCATCTTCCAGCTCGCTGGCATACCCCAGCACCATCGAGAGAGGCGTGCGAATGTCGTGGGATACGCCGCGAATCCACTCCGCTCTTGTGTTGTCCTTTTTTCTCATATAGTCTGCGGCCCGGTTCAGCCCAGCGTTGATTTCGGCCAGTTCTCCTTGCTCCTCCAGATGCGGAGCTTTTCCATGACTCAAATTTTGAATACCTTGTAGAATGGGGGTCATAGCTTTTTCGACTTTTCGCGTATTCCGCAAAATCAAGAAAACAATGAGCAACAAATTGATGATAAAAACCGCTGCAATTCCACCGAGTAAAACCCCCATGTAGGGCCACTCTAGAGAAAAATAATATTTTACCAGCGTTCCGGGCTGATAGCCTACAACCATAAGGTTGCCATCCGCACGCGTCCATATTTTAACCGGATAGTCCTCCAGATACCATCGGCTGAAAGAAGCTACTTCCGTACTGGTATAAGAACGCGGCAGTTTTTCCGGCAGATCCTGCTGCCAGACGACATCGCCAGCTTCATTCAGTAGCATCGCCCAGGCAGATTGTTCTTGCAGCATGGAAAGAGCAGTATCGTCTGCGACCCATTTTCCATCCCGCAGCACAACATGGTCCGAGAAATCGCGGACGGAAAAAGAGGTGTCCGCCCCGCTCATACCCCCTGCAATGATGATTGCAAAAAGCAAAGCGATGTTGACGACCAAAAATAAAATCACGATCCCGATAGTGGAAAAGATATATCGTCGGAAAAAACGCTGCACTGTATTCATGGCGACACCCCCTTGAGATTAAGGCGATAACCAAGGCCCTTGACAGTAACAAGGGAAACCGGCTTCGACGGATTTTCTTCAATTTTTTCCCGCAAGTGCCGGATATGGGTGGAAAGGGTGCTTTCGTATCCCTGCCAAAATTCTCCGCATATAGTCTCACACAGGATACCCGTGGTCACGATCCGCCCTGCGTTTTGATACAGCTTTTCAAAGAGTTGCATCTCTTTGGCTGTCAATGTTTGTTTCTCGCCATTTTTCCAAACTTCTGCGTTGGCCATATCCACGGTGGCTCCGTCGAGTTCCACCATTTCATTTTGCTTTGGGTAAGCACGGTTTAAGATTGCGCCGACCCTGAGCAGCAATTCTTTGGGTAAAAAGGGCTTGGCGAGATAGTCGTCTGCTCCAATCTCTAACCCCTCGATGCGATCCTCCGCTTCCCCACGGGCGGTAAGCATCAGAACGGGGACCCGGCTTGTGCGGCGTATCTCTTTCAAAACTGAAAATCCGTCCATGCCCGGCATCATCACATCCAGCACGATCAAACTTGGATGTTCTTCCTGCCATGTCCGCAGCGCCTCGGCGCCGGATACGGCAGTTCGTAGGTTCGTATATCCCGCCCGTTGGAAAATAGAGAGAAGCATCTCCAACACATCATGGTCATCATCGACCAAAAGTATCTTGTGATTTGTCATAAGCAAATTTCACCACCTATCTTTGTTTCCATTATACCGCAAAGGATGTTGGCTGCCTATTCTGTGTCAAAAATCTCAGAGATAATTCAAGGTTGGCTCAGCGTTATCTCAAGGTTGGGATGGTATGCTTAGACCATCACGAAAAGGAGGTATTCGCACATGAGCGATTATGTTATCGAAACCCGTGGTCTTACCAAAACATACGGAGAGCAGAACAGCGTATCCAATCTATCCATTCATGTGAGGAAAGGGCGTATCTATGGCCTGCTGGGCCGGAACGGTGCCGGAAAAACCACCACCATGCGGATGCTGCTGGGTCTTACCGCTCCTTCTTCCGGCGATGTGAAAATTTTCGGCAAACCGCTTCGCGGCAACGAAAAAAGCATTCTGCCTCGCATCGGCTCCCTGATTGAAGCGCCGGGATTTTACCCGAACCTTACAGGGACGGAAAATCTTCAGATTTTTGCCGATCTGCGAGGACTCAAAAGCCCCAAATACATCAAGGGAGCGTTGGAAGTCGTCAACCTGCCGTACCGGGACAAAAAGCTGTTTTCCCAGTATTCGCTGGGCATGAAGCAACGTCTTGCCATCGCACTGGCCGTCATGCACAACCCGGAACTGCTGATTCTTGACGAGCCGATCAATGGCCTTGACCCTATCGGCATCGCAGAGGTTCGCGGCTTCATCCGGGAACTGTGCGACGCCACAGGGAAAACCATCTTAATCTCCAGCCATATCCTGTCGGAGATCTCCCTGCTGGCCGATGACATCGGAATCATTGACCACGGCGTATTGCTGGAAGAAGAAAGCCTGGAAGAGCTGGAAGCAAAGAACGGGAAATATTTCCGTTTTACTGTTTCCAATGCGGCACTGGCTGCCAATCTGCTTCAAAGCAAACTGGGTATTCAGAATGTCCAAGTGGATAGTGCCAATGAGCTGACTGTCCGCGACCTTCGGTTGGTCACTGGCGCGGCGGTCCGCCTGTTTGTGGACGCAGGATTATCTGTGTCCGATGCCCATCTCTATGAGGACACCCTGGAAGATTACTTCAAGCAGGTTACAGGGGGTGAGGGCATTGCTTAAACTTTTGCGCTGTGAGTTTGCCAAGCTGAAACGAAAACCCCTGTTCTTTGCGGCTGCGGCCATTTCGGCTTTGATTCCCTTGGGGTGTGCGCTGTTTCTGCCGGAGATGCAAGAATTTTCAAGCGGTGCAGAAGCGGTGGACCGCCTGATGTCTACTCTGTTTCAGCTGAGCGCCTATCTGCTCCTGATGCCTGCCGTGGTGGTGCTGGCATCGAATCTGATCTTTGAAGAACAGGATAACGACACATTAAAGAATCTCATGACCGTTCCTGTGAGCAAACCTGCGCTGGTCCTGGCAAAGATGACGCTGCTGTTTTTGTTTTCCGTTGCGTTCATGGCTGTCGGCGGCCTGGTCAATCTGGCTATTGTGCTGGCATCCGGGCTGGAGCCGGTCGGCTTTTGGAAACTGTTTTTTGTAGGCATCGGACAAGGAATCATGATGTGGGCCGGGGCGCTGCCCTGCGTCCTCCTGGTAGTGCTTTTGAACCGCAGTTACATTATCTCCGTAATCATCACGTTCTTCTACACGGCGGTCAATTATATTTTTGGCACCAACGACTATTTCATCATGCAGCCCTTTGGGTTCAACCCAGGTACGCTGTTACCCGGACCACTGACCTTCCGCTGGTTCTTTCAGTATCTGGACACATCCGGCACACAGATGACGGAATTGATGGAGCGGATCAGTCCTTACTTTGTGACAACGCCCCAAGCGTTTCTGGTCGTTATCCTGGAATCGGCGGTATTCCTGACATTGATCGCACTGGTCTATAAGCGCCAGAGCTGTTAAGGAGGTGTGCGTTATGTGGAGTATTCTAAAAGGGGAATGGCGCAAGCTGCGACGCTGCCAGATCCTGCTGGTTGGTATTGTGGCTCTGGCACTGTGTCCTGTCGTGCAATATGGCACCCAGCTGATTATCAACCCGGAAATGCGGGACCAGAACTTTGATTTTGTCAAACTGTTTGCCAATGTCATTTGGGGAAACACGCAGATTTTCCTGCCGATCTCGCTTGTGATGATCGGCGGTTGGCTGATCGACCGTGAGAACACGAATGACACTATGAAAAATCTATTGACGGTGCCGGTATCATACCCCAAGCTGCTGGGCGGAAAACTAATCGTCACGATTTTTCTGTCACTGCTGTTCGGAATTTACAGTGTAGCTATAACGGTTCTGACAGGCTTGATTGCCGGCCTGGATGGTCTTTCTGCCGCCGTTCTGCTTCAGCAGGGCGTGCAGGTGGTCGCGGCCGCTTTCAATACCAGCCTGGTCTGTATGCCGATGATTCTAATTTTCGGCCAGATGCGGGGAGCCTACCTGGGCGGGTCGCTTCTGACATTCTTTCTGGGGTATTGCATTTTGTTCTTCAAGAGCGGCTTCCTGCTCTCTGCCTACCCGTTTTCGGCGGCGTTGATCCTTGCCGGTTTTGATATGCAAGCGTATAACGGCGCTACGCAGGCTCCCAGCGTTTTGCTGGCAGTGGTAGGCATTGCGGCGGTGCTGGTTCTGACGATGGCGGTTTTACTGCTTTCCCGCCCCAGCAAAAAAGCAGGCAATAACAAAAAGAAAAAAGTCAAAAAAGGACGCGGCAGGCGTCGCGCCGGATGAAAGGAGCGAGTTCATGCGAAAATCAAACTATAAAGGTAAAATCTGCGTTTTTCTTTGCGCGCTTCTTTGTGTCGTCAGCCTGTCTGGATGTTCAACGGCCATGCAGTCTTTGACTGATGGTGCGGATGCCGTGTTGAACGGTTTGGCGGACGGTACAGATATTGTGTTGAATGGCTTAGCGGAAGGAGCCGACCAGGCTCTTGGCGGTCTATCAGAGGCTGACGATGGCCAGGCAAAGGACAGTATCGTGAAAGCCTTTGGCGAACTTGTTGGCGATGCGGGAAATGCGGCCCTTACGCCCCAAAGTAAATTACAGGGGCACAAAGAAAACGGGGCAGATGATTACACGGGGTCCTATGAAGCAACGTATTCCGAGTTTGCGGGCACAGAGATTTTGTTTGGCGGTACTACGCTGGAGCGAGAAGCAGGAAATATGATCCATATTGCCTGTTCTCTTTCCCTCGAAAGCGGCGAAGCAGCAGTTTTTCTTCGCTCAGGGGCAGATGATCCAGTCATTTTTCTCTCGGAGAGCGGTGAGTATGATGGCACGGTAGAAGTGGATGGCACAAGCACTTATATCGGTGTGTGGGGCGACCAGACAGACGGAACCGTATCCATCGAAATTGAGTAAGGAGTACACATTATGAGCGCAAAGAAAAAAACGATCATCATTGCTGTTATAGCTGTTCTGGTAGTAGCGTTTATCGCAGTTGCTTTTCTTGCCACGCAGAAAAGCGCCGATTACTACACGCAAATTGACAACGGCTGTGTAACCGAGATCGCACCACACGGAGCGATGAATTATCGCTACACATTAAGCGCCTACGATGAAACCGGGGCCGAAAAAGAACTGAGCTTTGAAACGAGCCGGATTCTCACTGACGATGCCTACCTATGTCTGAAGGTAGCCCCATTCCGTGGTGTCGTGACCTGGGCGGAAGTTCAATTTGAGGAAATGCCCACCGCTGTGCAGGAACGATACGGCGGCAATTCGTAAGCTGGGGCCTATTGCATAAACGTTACTTTCAACGGAAAGGCAGGTGTAGAACATGAAAAGAGTCAGAAAATTCATAATTCGTTTTTTCGCTCTGGCGATACTCGCTATGCTCATTGCTGGCAGTGTTCTGGGCGGATTGGGTTATAAAATGTATCACGATGCACTTGCTGAACAGCCTCTTGTTGAGAAGGTCGCAGAGATTCAAGCTGATCCCGATTATACTACCCTGGCTGAAATCCCGGAGATTTATTTGGACGCAGTTGTGGCAGTGGAAGATCACCGTTTTGAACAGCATTTTGGGATTGACCTGATTGCCATAGGCCGAGCCGCCTGGAACAATCTGACCTCTTGGAGTCTGAGTGAGGGTGGCAGTACCATAACACAGCAACTTGCCAAAAATCTGTATTTCACGCAGGAAAAAAGTTTTATCCGCAAGATTGCTGAGATGTTTATGGCCTTCCGTTTGGAAAACTCCTATACAAAAGACGAGATTTTAGAGCTGTATGTCAATTCTATCTATTTCGGAGATGGCTACTACTGCATTTATGATGCAAGTCAAGGATATTTTGGGAAAGCCCCCATTGATATGACGAATTATGAATGTACTCTTTTGGCGGGAATTCCCAATGCGCCCTCGGTTTATTCACTGACTGCTAACCCGGAGCTGGCAGAACAGCGCCAAGAGTATGTCGTACAGAGAATGGTTCAATACGGCTACATAAGCGAGGGTGAGGCACAAAGCATCTTACAAGACCAATCATAACCTAAATCCATATGCAATTTATCTGCCGGACGACGGCAAAAGAAAAAAAGCCGTCGTTCAGCAGCTCTATTGACACGTCTATTTTACTTTGCGGCGGCTTTGATTCAGAGCCGCCGCTTCTTTTTGTCGAAAGGTTAACGACGACCCTATACCTTGCAATTTGGTACGGCGGCAACAGGAGGATGCCGCCGTGTACTACAAAGTATTTCGACATAAAACGACAAGAGTCATCTTGTCAAAAAAAGTCTGTTCTCATTATCGGGATATTCCAGCCATGAAGATGAACAAATAAATCATGTAAATATATCTGTTAATTCCTTTGCGCCTGTCCGCATTTTGCGGATGGGCGCTTTTTGTCATTTATGTAGGCCTTCGTCACCTAGCGGAGCCTTTCATAAAAATTTCTTTCCTTTCCAGGTTGCCAAAATCGCAAGCCTTGGATTACTGAGGCGAAAGGGAGGAAATCACCACCCCGCACCTGTGCGGCGCGAAGGGAGGTGAGAATATGAAAGACTCCCATGAGCAACTCATTCAAAATCAGTTTGGCGCCTTCTGCGTCAGGGTTTTGAAGAATGAGGCCCGGCATATCCAACGTGACTATGCCAGCCTTCTGAACCAGGAAAAAACTTTGGACGAGCTGACAGCTTCCGAGCTGGAGCAGACCGCCGTGTGGGACGATTACTTTATGGACGAGCATGTCTTTGAAGTATTGGGACTTCCGGTAGTCGTAATCGGCAAAGCCTTGGCCGATGCGTTAGCGCAGCTGCCGGAAGGCAAGCGGGATGTAATCCTGCTGTCCTACTTCTTGGGTATGACGGATCGAGAAATCAGCGAAAAGCTGCACATCGTTCATCAGGCCGTATCCAAGCGGCGGCTCGTTACGCTGAAAGAACTGTACGAATATCTGGTAAAGGAGGGATTTGAATGGCCGGACATGTAAAGTCCATTCCGGTGCCTGTAATTCTGGCAGCCGTGAATGGTGACGAGAATGCTCTTGCTGCTGTCGTCGCTCATTATCAGAAGTACATTCGGGCTCTTGCCACCAGACCGGTGAAGGACGAGTATGGGAACGAATACCTGTATGTGGACGAAGATATGCGGCTCAGGCTGGAAACAAAGCTGATACATAGCATCGTGACGAGCTTCAAGGTGCTGCCGGTCTAAAGTTGTTGGGGCAAGTTTCGCTCCCTTTCCTTGCCCCAACAATCCAGCAGCGGAGTCCATGATCCTTGACAAAGAAAGCCTTCGGGCAGCATAAGGCAGACGGATACGATCTGTCTGTGTGGAGCCGGTCGGCCGGTGCGCCATGACCCTGTTGCAAGTCCGCAGGACGGGACCCCTACCAAACAGGTGAGCGACAAAACCAGGCCGTGAAACAGGTGTGGCAGCCTGTGGGCGAGGATGCACAGACAGGATAATGAGACTCCCGCGTTGAACGCCCTCAAAGCATTGCGCGGCGCACCCATCAGCATGGGCCGGGGTGAGATTCCCGTGGAGCTGCGGCCAGCAGCCATCCGTTTTCTGCCTCTTTTATTTTCAGATAAATCTTCTGCTTTTCTGTTTACGGATAATTCGTAAACTTTCCATTAGCAGCAGACAAACCCGAAACGGCGCGGTACAATGAGGGTGGAAGTTATGAATGAACCCCCTTTTGCGTGCCGTTTCTGACTGGAAAGGAGGCTGCTGTGTCAGAAATTCAGAACGGTACGGAGAAAAGGTCTTTGGAGTGCCGCACCTATACGGTCAATGAGATTGCCCGTATACTAGGTGTCAGCCGGGCACAAGCATACCGTCTTGTGCAGGAGAACCTTTTCAAAAGCGTACGAATTGGTAACGCCATACGAATTCCCAAACGATCGTTTGACAAGTGGCTGGAGCCGCTTGATCTGTGACATCAGAAAGGAAGGTTCGTTATGGCATCCATCATTAAAAGAAAGAAAAACTATTCTATTGTTTATACCTATGTGGACGAGAACGGCGAGACCAAGCAGAAATGGGAAACCCGCACTTCCTATCAGGAGGCATTGAAGCGCAAGGCAGAGATTGAGAGTCAGAAAAGCTCCAATTCCTTCCTTCCGCCCACCAACCAGAATATTGCGGAGTTCCTGTCGGACTTCGTTTCCCTCTACGGTGAGAAGCGGTGGGGCGTGTCCATGTATGACAGCCAAAACTCGCTGATCGCCAACTACATCAACCCCATCATCGGAGATATGAAGGTGCAGGACATCACTACGCGAGTGGTGGACAAGTACATCCAGACTTTGCAGAAAACCCCTGCGGTGAACACCAGAACACACCACGCCAAAACGGAGTTTGTCACCAACGCCACTATTGAGAAGATTATTAAGCTCCTCCGCTGTGCCTTCAAGCAGGCGGTACGGTGGGAACTGGTTGCCAAGAATCCCTTTGACAATGTGGTGCTGCCCAAAGTGGAATACAAGAAGCGGGACATCTGGACCGCCGATATGATCCGCACCGCCCTGGACCAGTGTACGGACAGCAAGCTCTATGTGGCAATGAATCTGGCCTTTGCCTGTTCGCTGCGCATGGGTGAGATTCTGGGACTGACCTGGAGCAATGTCCACATCTCCGATGAAGAAATCGCTGATGACAACGCCTATGTCTACATCGACAAGGAGCTGGCGCGGGCCTCCAAGCGGGCCATTGAGATGCTGGGGCAAAAGGACATCTACCATGTGTTCACGCCCCTGTTTCCCAACACCAGCACCAGGATCATTTTGAAGAAGCCCAAGACCGATTCCAGTATCCGCAAGGTATGGCTGCCCAAGACTCTTGCTTATATCCTGCGGGAATGGAAATCAGCGCAAGACGAGCTGCGGGCGCTGCTCCGCGACGAGTATCAGGACTACGATCTGGTGGTGGCGCTGGCCAATGGCCGCCCCTGTGAAGATCGCATCATCCTGAAGTCGTTTGAGAAGCTGCGGGAGAAGGCAGGGCTTCCTAAAGTGGTCTTTCACTCCCTGCGCCATTCCAGTACCACCTATAAGCTGAAGCTCAACCACGGCGACCTGAAGGCCACCCAGGGTGATACGGGCCACGCTCAGATCGACATGATCACCAGCGTGTATGCGCACATTCTGGACGAGGACCGCAAGATAAACGCCCAGAAGTTTGAGAGCGCCTTCTATGCCAATCCTGACCTGCGTTCGGTTCGTCCCCCGGAGGAACCAAAGGAACCGGCGCCCGCCACCTTGGATTTGGAGGCCCTGGTAGAACAGCTTCGCAAGTCGCCAGAACTGGCCAACACACTGGCCGCATTGCTGGCATCGGCCCCATCCGAAAAATAGGGCGGGAAAATCGTATTAGCAAATCGGCGTTTTTTATTAGCAAGGCCGGAAAAATAGTTCGAAGCCAATTAGCAGGCATGCAGCGGAAAATGTATAAAATCGTTCCGGCGGAGCGGCAAGAACGCTCCCGAAAAGCGATAACAAAAAACCGCTGTAAACCATCAAAAAACGGCTTACAACGGTCATTTTTGGCACCCCCGGCTGGGTTCGAACCAGTGGCCTGTCGCTTAGGAGGCGACCGCTCTATCCAACTGAGCTACGGGGGCTTATACAGAAAATATTCAGTTTTACAGGGCTCCAGGATTCGAACGATTCGATTTTTAGGAGGCGGTCGCTCTATACAACTGAGCTATCAGGGCATGGCAAATGCCTGTAACAGCTTATTTATCATAGCGTATCTGTGGCAAAAAGTCAACTATATATTAAAATCCAAATCATGTTGATCCATCGGCATTTGATAATGGCAATTCACCAATTTACACCTTGTACCATGCTGACAGATATGATAAAATCAAACCAGCAAATCAAAATTAGCAAAAGTCATATATTCGTATACCATGATAGGTTGTGACGCTTTGAGAAAGTATGCTTTTCTAAAAAATCCAATTAAATGCAATCGCAAGGATTATATTTATAAAATCATGCTTTACCAAGCAAAAGCAGGGGAAATTTTCCTTTTCCAATATTGCAGCATAGATGCCATACAGTGCTCGTTTGATGCTTATTACACAAGATATAGAAGATGTATATGAGGATTGGAATGATGAGATTGACGATCCATTGCCGGATTGTCAACACGATGCGTTGATACCGCTCCGCGTGAAATGACGCAATATTGAAAAACCCGCGTATGGAACGCTGGAAACGCTCAAAGATGGGCAGTGGGTTGCGTATAAGCAGAATGGTTCCTCTTTTATATAGTTTTATGAAAATTACAACTTCCAACTTATCAGTCTGCTGTTTTGGTAAAAAAAGAAAAGCGGTGATTCTTTTCTTTTCATCAGGCAAATTGCTGCATTTGCTGCCCGCGCAGCATTCCTTTTTACTTTATTTTTGACATTTTTCTGGGATATTTTCGGCATTTTCCCCCATTTTTAATCATCATCCGCAAGATTGTTGTAAAGAAACCATAAAAAAAGTCATTTACTTATTTCCATCTGCGGCTAAAATGTGTTATGATAGTATCAGTTTGTTTTGGCTGCAAAATGCCATGCAACGGCAGCGTCATTTTCCCTCTTATCGAATCAAGAGGCTGGCACTGCCGCAAATTATTGTACGCTGTAAAAGGGAAGTGAACAGCTATGAAAATTCATATTACAGAAACCGTCCTGCGCGATGCGAACCAGTCGCTGATGGCAACCCGCTTGCCCATTGATGATTTCATTGGCATATTGGATACCATCGACAACGCTGGCTATCATTCGATTGAATGCTGGGGCGGCGCCACTTTTGATTCCTGCCTGCGCTATCTTGGGGAAGATCCCTGGGAACGCCTGCGCACAATCCGCAAGCATATGAAACACACCAAGCTGCAAATGCTGCTGCGCGGCCAGAACCTGCTTGGCTATCACCATTATTCTGATGATATGGTGCGCCGGTTCGTGCGCGCTTCCATTGAAAATGGTATGGATATCATCCGCATTTTTGATGCGCTGAATGATTTGCGCAATATCGAAACCGCTGTGGACGAATGTCTGAAGGCGGGCGGTCATGCACAAGGCACCATCTGTTATACCCTTTCCCCCATCCATAACCTTGAAATGTATGTTGGGCTGGGTAAACAAATTGAAAAAATGGGCTGTCAAAGCCTGTGTATCAAGGACATGGCTGGCATTATGAGTCCAAAAGAATGCTTTGACCTTGTGACCGCGCTGAAAGAGGCAATTAAACTGCCGATTTATGTCCATACCCATCAGACCACCGGGCTTGGGTTTATGACTTACCTGAAAGCAGCGGAAGCCGGTGCAGATGGCATTGACTGTGCAATCTCCTCTTTCGCAGGCGGCACCAGCCAGCCCGCAACTGAAACCATGGTCTATACACTTTCACAAATGGGCTATGACTGCGGTGTGGATTCAGGCACATTGAAAAAAATTAACGATTTCTTCCTGCCGGAAGAACGCAAATTCATTCAAGATGGTATTTTCGACCCAACAGTGCTTGCCGTCAAGGCGGATGCCTTGGTTTACCAGATCCCAGGCGGTATGCTGTCCAACCTGATGGCACAGCTAAAAGCCCAAGGCGCCATTGACCGGTTGGATGAAGTGCTTGCCGAAACCCCGCGTGTGCGTGCAGACCTCGGCTATCCCCCACTGGTTACGCCACTGAGCCAGATGGTTGGCGTACAAGCAACTGTCAATGTGCTGGTTGGGGAACGGTATAAAAACATCGGCAAAGAAATCAAAGCTTATATCAAAGGGGAATATGGGCGCGCACCTGGCCCAATTGATCCAGCGCTTGCCCAAAAAGTTTTGGGCGATGACCTGCCAATCAGAGGGCGTTTTGCCGAAACCATTAAACCTGAATTTCCAGCGGCAAAAGCTGCCCTTGGCGATCGTGCGGAATCTGACCTTGATGTCCTTTCCTATATCTGCTTCCCACAGCAGGCGGAACAATATTTTGAACTGCGCGAACTGAAAAAAGCGCTTGTTGCCAAATATACCATTGAGGAGGTAAAGTGATATGGGCAACCTTTCCGGCGGATCTTTCCTCGTTGCCTTGTCTGGCATTGTCATCGTGTTTATCATGCTGGCTGTGCTGTGCATTGTCATCCCAATCATCTCCAAAGCAGTGCAGTCGCTGCAAAAACCGTCTGTCAGCCAGCGTTCCTCCCCAGGTCCGCGCAATGTGGCGCCCGCTGCACCTGCGGCAGCGCCTGCGCCAGCGGCTGTGACTGGTGATGTCGCACTGTTTGATGTGGATGAGAAAACCGCGGCGTGCATTATGGCAATTGTCAGCCATGAAACCGGCATCCCGCTTTCAGAACTGATTTTCAAAGCCATCAAAGCAATTTAACACAGGGGGAGTTTAAATTATGAAGTATATCGTCACATTAAACGGTAAAAAATATGAGGTTGAAGTAGAAAAAGGGCAAGCCACTGCGGTTTATGCTGGGGAAGCAGCGGCAGCGCCTGCGGCTGCTCCGGCACCGGCTGCCGCACCTGCGGCAGCGGCAGCGCCAGCAGCGCCGGCAGGCGCTGGCGCCCCTGTCACTTCGCCTATGCCTGGCACTATCCTCGCGGTACGCTGCTCCAATGGGCAGGCGGTGAAAAAAGGGGATGTGCTGTTTATTCTGGAAGCTATGAAGATGGAAAACGAAATTTTTGCGCCCAAAGACGGCACTGTGACTTCTGTCTGCACCAGCAAAGGCGCATCGGTAGATACTGGCGCAACCCTGTGCACATTATCTTAATAAGGAGGGCATCAAAATGAGTGACTTCTCCTTTATCGGCACTTTGCAAAAAATCCTGTCAGAGTCCGGCTTTGCTGCCTTTGCTCAAGATCCGCGCAACCTTGCCATGATTTTGATTGCCTGTGTGCTTTTATACCTCGGCATCGGCAAAAAATTCGAGCCGCTCCTGCTTGTCCCGATTGCGTTTGGCATTTTGCTATGTAATTTCCCACTTACAGGCTTGCTGAACGAACCGATGGTGGTGGATGGCGCGACCAAAAGTCCAGGGTTTTTGTGGGTAATTTATCAGGGCGTAGAACACGCCATTTATCCATCCATTATTTTTATGGGCATTGGCGCAATGACTGATTTTGGCCCGCTGATTGCCCGCCCCAGTTCACTGCTGCTTGGCGCTGCGGCACAGTTTGGTATTTTCTCTGCTTTCCTGTTGGCGTTGGCACTTGGCTTCCCAGACTTTGTTGCTGCCGCAATCGGCGTTATCGGCGGCGCGGATGGCCCAACCGCTATCTTAACCGCTTCCAAACTGGCGCCGGCTTATCTGCCTGCAATTGCAGTTGCGGCATATTCTTACATGGCACTGATTCCACTGATTCAGCCGCCGCTTATGCGTCTGATGACCACCCAAAAAGAACGCGAAATCAAAATGGAACAGCTCCGTATTGTATCCAAAACCGAAAAGATTGTATTCCCGATTGCGGTTGCGATTATTGTTATTGGTTTATTGCCGGATACCGCGCCGCTGATTGGTATGCTGATGCTGGGCAACCTGTTCCGTGAATGCGGTGTAACCGACCGTTTGTCTGACACCGTACAAAATGCACTGTGTAATATTGTTACCATTTTCCTTGGGCTGTCTGTCGGCTGTAAAGCTACGGCTGACCACTTCCTGACTTGGGAAACCATTAAAATTATTGTCCTTGGCTTGCTTGCCTTTATGCTGTCTACCTTGGGCGGGCTTATCTTTGGCAAGATTATGTGCAAGCTGACCGGCGGCAAGGTAAACCCACTGATTGGTTCTGCTGGTGTATCTGCTGTCCCAATGGCGGCACGTGTCGCACAAGTTGAAGGTCAAAAGGCAAATCCTGCTAACTTCCTGTTGATGCACGCAATGGGTCCGAATGTTGCAGGTGTTATTGGTTCCGCTGTTGCAGCCGGGTTTATGATTAAAGTTTTTGGCGGCTAAGGGTTTATTCTCTCATTTCGCATAACAAAAATAAAGGCAGCACCTGATTTTGCAAAAGGGGTGCTGCCTTGTTTTGTTTATTTTATGAAAAATGAAACCGTCAACTTTTGGCAGAGCGGACGGTTGCTTTCTGTATGCGCATCCCACAAAAAATCCACTATTGACAACACTGCCCCGCAGTGCTACAATAAAATGCAATGAAACCGTTGATGCGGGAGTCAAGACAGCCGTGCACGCACAGAGAGTTTGGATTGCTGAGAACCAAGCCGAACGCAAGCTGTTAAATGGGCCGCGGAGGGCGCAGTGAACCGGTGGATGATTTCTTTATCCCCCGCAGTATTCTGCGACGTGAAAAAGGCATACGTTAGTTGCCTGGGATATGTTTGTATCCTCCAAAAGCGCACAGGCATTTTCCTGTGAATCAAGGTGGCACCGCGGGTGTTTTGAAATGATTTCAACCCGTCCTTGACAAAAGGGTATTGTTACCCCTATGTCTGGGACGGGTTTTTTGTTTTTCCCCAAAAAGGAGGTCAATTTTTTTATGTTCCCTACACTGGATGAAGCTAAAAATTTGGCGGCGCAAGGTTATCGCCGTATCCCTGTCAGCCGGGAAATCTATGCTGACCGCTTCACGCCAACCGAAGTGATGCGCACGTTAAAACATATCAGCCGTCACTGTTATATGCTGGAAAGCGCTGAGGATGCCCGTCAATGGGGACGTTATACCTTTTTGGGCTTTGACCCGACTGCTGAACTCACCTGCAAAGCGGGTATGCTGCATATCCGCACTGGCGGCGCGGGGTTTTCTGAAAAAGTAACCCATCCCGGTGATGCAATCCGCCGCCTGTTGGCAGAAAACCACAGCCCAAAAATCAAAGGCTTACCGCCTTTTACTGGCGGACTGGTCGGTTATTTTTCTTATTCTTATATCGGTTATGCGGAACCCTCCCTACATCTTACCCGTGCGGACGCTGAATTTCAAGATGTTGATTTGATGCTATTTGATAAAGTGATTGCGTTTGATCACCTGCGCCAAAAAATTATTCTGATTGCCGGAGCGCGTGCGGATGATATCGAAACCAATTACCATAAAGCGTCTTATGAGCTGGAACAGCTTGCAAACCTTATCCGCACTGGCGTAAAGCATGAACCTAAGCCACCCCACCTAAAAACACCTTTAACACCGCTGTTTTCCCGTGAGGCATATGGCGAAAAAATACGCCGCGCACAGCATTATATCCATGAAGGGGATATCTTCCAGGTGGTGCTGTCCAACCCGCTGGAAGCTGAAATGGAAGGCAGTTTATTTGATGTTTACCGGGTGCTGCGCACCACAAACCCGTCCCCGTATATGTTCTATTTTTCCAGCGATGATATTGAAATTGCAGGCGCTTCCCCAGAAACCCTCGCACGGCTTGAAGATGGAAAATTGTTCACATTCCCGCTTGCGGGCACCCGCCCACGCGGGCGCACCGATGCCGAGGATTTTGCGCTGGAACAGGAACTTCTTGCCGATGAAAAAGAACTTGCCGAACACAATATGCTGGTTGATCTTGGGCGTAATGACATTGGACGTATCAGCCAGCTTGGCACAGTAAAGGTTGAAAAATACTTAGGAATTGAACGGTTTTCCCATGTGATGCATATCGGTTCAACCGTAACCGGGCAAATCCGTCCGGATAAAGATGCTGTGGACGCAGTGGATTCTATCTTGCCCGCAGGCACACTTTCCGGTGCGCCAAAACTGCGCGCCTGTCAAATCATTGATGAATTAGAAGGGCATGAACGCGGCATTTATGGCGGCGCAATCGGTTATCTGGACTTTACCGGCAACCTAGATACCTGCATTGCCATCCGACTGGCATACCAGAAAAACGGTAAAGTTTGTGTCCGGTCAGGTGCTGGCATTGTCGCGGACAGCGTGCCTGACCTGGAATATCAGGAATGCCTGAATAAAGCCAAGGCTGTGATCCGTGCCATTGAAACAGCACAGGAGGGCATTGATTTATGATTTTGCTGATTGATAATTATGACAGTTTTTCTTATAATCTTTACCAGCTTATCGGCGCTGTCCAGCCGGATATCAAAGTGATTCGCAATGATGAAATGACTGTCCCTGAAATTGAAGCGCTACACCCACAAGCCATTTTCCTTTCTCCAGGGCCGGGCAAACCTGCTGATGCCGGCATTTGTGAAGCTGTTATCCAGTTCCTTGCCGGCAAAGTACCTATCTTTGGCGTGTGCCTTGGACATCAGGCGATTTGTGAAGCCTTTGGCGGTGTGGTTTCCCATGCCTCCCGTTTAATGCACGGCAAAACTTCCGCTGCCCAGCTTGATACTGCCTGCCGCCTGTTTGCCGGGCTGCCCGAAAGTATACAAGTTGCGCGGTACCATTCCCTTGCCGCCATACGGGATACTCTGCCCGATTGTCTGCGCGTTACCGCGCAAACCGATGATGGCGAAATTATGGCAGTTGAACATACCCGCTATCCCATTTGCGGCGTGCAATTCCATCCGGAATCTGTGATGACGCCGGATGGCTTACAAATTATCAAAAATTTCTTGGAGGGATATACCCATGATTAAAGAAGCAATCCATATGCTCAGCCGCAAAGAAAACCTTAGCTATACAGACGCACAAGCTGTCATGGATGAGATTATGTCAGGCAGTACCACACCTGTCCAAATGTCCGCTTACTTAACCGCCCTTGCCATGAAGGGTGAAACCATTGATGAAATTACTGGTTCTGCTGCCGGGATGCGTGCCCACTGTATCAAGCTGCTGCATGATATGGACGTGCTTGAAATCGTCGGCACTGGCGGCGATGGTTCCAATTCATTTAACATTTCAACCACTTCTTCGCTGGTCATTTCTGCGGCAGGCGTACCAGTTGCCAAACATGGCAACCGCGCCGCTTCCTCCAAATGCGGCGCGGCAGATGTGCTGGAAGCTCTTGGTGTAAAAATCACCCTTTCCCCTGAACGCAGTGCCGCACTGCTGAAAAAAATCAATATCTGTTTCCTGTTTGCTCAAAACTATCATATTGCAATGAAATATGTTGCCCCAATACGCCGGGAACTTGGTATCCGCACGGTATTTAATATTTTAGGGCCGCTTTCCAATCCTGCGGGCGCAAATATGGAACTGATGGGCGTTTATGATGCAGCCCTGGTCGAGCCGCTTGCGCAGGTGATGCACCGGCTGGGTGTCACCCGTGGTATGGTTGTCTATGGGCAGGATAAACTGGATGAAATTTCAATGAGTGCTCCGACTTCTGTTTGTGAAATCCTGCCGGGCTGTAATTTCCAAACTTATACCATTACACCCGAACAGTTTGGCTACACACGGTGTGATAAATCGGCGCTGACAGGCGGCACACCGGAAGAAAATGCTTCCATTACTCGTGCAATTCTATCCGGCGCGGAGCAGGGCGCAAAACGGCAGGCAGTTTGCCTGAATGCTGGCGCAGCACTATATCTGGCAGGCAAAGCGGACAATTTGGAACAAGGCGTCCGCCTTGCGGAAAACCTCATTGATTCTGGCGCCGCACAAAAGCAGCTTGCATTATTCATCCAGCAAAGCAACTGCTGACCTGTCATCATGATTAAGGAGCATTTTCGGATGAATATTCTGGAACAAATCGCGGCAAAAACACGTCAGCGCATTGACGCCGCCAAACAATCCCTGCCGCTGTTTGCGGTTCAGGCGCAGGCGGAAGTCATGGATGCGAATACAGGATTCCCCTTTGCCCGCGCCCTGCAGGCAAAAGGGCTTTCCTTTATCTGTGAAATCAAAAAAGCCAGCCCATCCAAGGGCGTAATTGCAGCCGATTTCCCTTATCTGGAGATTGCACGGGATTATGAAGCGGCTGGCGCATCCGCGATTTCCTGCCTGACCGAACCCTATTGGTTTCAGGGCAGCGATTCGTATTTGCAGCAGATTGCGCAGACTGTCCATATCCCAGTGCTGCGCAAAGATTTTACCATTGACCCGTATATGGTTTATGAAGCAAAAATCTATGGTGCTTCAGCTATCCTGCTGATTTGTGCCATCCTGACTGATGAGCAGCTGCAAACCTGGCTGCATCTTGCCCATTCGTTAGGGCTGGACGCCTTGGTGGAAGCCCATGACGCGGATGAAATCAAACGTGCGGTGCAAGCTGGCGCCAATATCATTGGGGTAAACAACCGCAATCTGAAAACATTTTCTGTAGATGTGGAAAACAGCATACGCCTGCGTGCGCTGGTACCATCGGACTGCGTTTTTGTATCCGAAAGCGGTATCCGCACTGCGGCGGATATTGCCCGCCTGCATGAAAATGGCACCAACGCGGTGCTGATTGGTGAAACCTTTATGCGTGCCCCAGACAAAAAAGCCGCGCTTGACGCATTGCGTGGGGTGTGAAATGCAAGTAAAAATATGCGGTTTAAGCCGCTCGGAAGACATCCATACTGTGAATGAAGCGAAACCGGATTACTGCGGATTTATCCTGCATTTCCCCAAAAGCCGTCGGAATATCTCCATTGATACTTTACACGCCCTGCGCGCAGGGTTGTCAGACGCGGTAATCCCGGTTGGTGTCTTTGTTGACCAGCCACCCCAAACCATTGCGAATTTGCTGGCACAAAACCTAATTTCCATTGCCCAGCTTCATGGGCATGAAGACGAAACCTATCTTTCCGCGCTACGCCGCCTGACGGATAAGCCCATTTGGCAGGCATTCCAAGTCCATGGTACACAAGATATCATACGTGCTGAACAAAGCACGGCTGATTTTATCCTGCTTGACGCAGGACAGGGACAAGGCAAAGCCTTCCCTTGGGATTTGCTGAACGAGGTTCGCCGTCCATTTGCGTTAGCTGGCGGGGTTACACTGGAAAATTTGCCGCAAGCCATGCAAACCGGCGCACAGATGCTGGATATTTCCAGTGGAGCGGAAACCAATGGCAAAAAAGATTTTGATAAGATTATGTCGATAGTAACCACCATACAAGGAGGATGAACAATTATGTCAAAAGGACGGTTTGGCATTCATGGCGGGCAATATATCCCGGAAATTTTGATGAATGCCGTGATAGAATTAGAAACAGCTTATAATCACTATAAAAATGACCCAGCGTTCCAAGCAGAACTAACCGATTTATTAAACAATTATGCAGGCCGGCCCTCGGAATTATATCATGCGGCGCGGATGACCCGTGACCTTGGCGGCGCAAAAATCTATTTGAAACGTGAAGATTTAAACCATACCGGTTCACATAAAATCAACAATGTCCTTGGCCAAGTGCTGCTGGCAAAGAAAATGGGCAAAACCCGTGTCATTGCGGAAACCGGCGCGGGACAGCATGGTGTTGCAACCGCAACCGTTGCCGCTTTGATGGATATGGAATGCGAAATTTTTATGGGGCGCGAAGATACCGAACGGCAAGCGTTAAATGTTTACCGGATGAAACTGCTGGGCGCAAAAGTCCATGCAGTAGAAAGTGGTACCGCAACCTTAAAAGATGCTGTTTCGGAAACCATGCGTGAATGGACAAACCGCATTGCAGATACCCATTATGTCCTTGGTTCTGTCATGGGGCCCCATCCATTCCCAACGATTGTGCGTGATTTCCAGGCAGTCATTTCACAGGAAATAAAATCCCAAATCCTTCAAAAAGAAGGGCGGCTGCCTGACGCGGTTTTAGCCTGTGTGGGTGGCGGCTCCAATGCCATCGGCGCATTTTATCATTTCATTGAAGATGCTTCCGTCCGGCTGATTGGCTGTGAAGCGGCAGGGCGCGGCATCCATACCTTTGAAACTGCCGCAACCATTTCTACAGGGAAATTGGGCATTTTCCATGGTATGAAGTCATATTTCTGCCAGGATGAATATGGGCAGATTGCCCCGGTTTATTCGATTTCCGCTGGGCTGGATTATCCCGGCGTTGGTCCCGAACACGCGAATTTATATGACACTGGGCGGGCGGAATATGTTGCCATTACTGACGATGAAGCAGTCAATGCGTTTGAATATCTCAGCCGCATTGAAGGGATTATCCCAGCCATTGAATCTGCTCATGCGGTTGCTTATGCTTTAAAACTGGCGCCAACCATGCCGAAAGATAAAATCATTGTCATCAATATTTCTGGCCGCGGCGATAAAGACTGTGCGGCGATTGCGCGTTACCGCGGGGAGGATATCCATGAGTAAAATACAAAACGCCTTTGCTGACGGCAAAGCATTCATCCCATTTTTGACCTGTGGCGACCCATCGCTGGATGTGACCGAACAAATTGTTTATGCCATGGCGGAAGCGGGCGCGGATTTAATCGAACTTGGCATCCCATTTTCTGACCCAACCGCAGAAGGCCCCGTGATTCAGTCTGCCAATCTGCGGGCACTTGCTGGCGGCGTAACCACCGATAAAGTGTTTGATTTGGTGCGGCGTATCCGTCAAAATACGCAAATCCCTTTGGTTTTTATGACTTATGCCAATGTCGTTTTTTCTTATGGCACTGAACGGTTTATCAAAACCGCAGCAGAAGTGGGCATGGATGGGTTAATTCTTCCCGATGTGCCCTATGAAGAAAAAGAGGAATTTGACCCCATTTGCCGCAGGTATGGTTTGGATTTTATCTCTTTGATTGCGCCGACTTCCCAGCAGCGGGCAACAATGATTGCAAAAGAAGCTGAAGGGTTTGTGTACTGTGTTTCCTCGCTTGGCGTAACTGGCGTGCGTAAGGATATTAAAACCGATGTCAGCATGATGGTGCAGCTTGTCAAGCAGACGAAAGAAATCCCCTGCGCGGTTGGGTTTGGCATTTCCACACCCGAACAAGCCGCAAAAATGGCATCAGTATCTGACGGCGCGATTGTCGGTTCCTCTGTTATGCAAATTTGCGCGAAATATGGCGCGAATTGTGTGCCTTATGTCGCTGATTATGTGAAATCCATGAAAAATGCTGTGCGCAATGCGTAATTTCTGTTCAAACAAATGTAAAGGGGAGGGATTTTTTATCCCTCCCCTGTTTTTCATAGTATCTTTTGCAATGCTGCAAACAGTTTGTCCATTTCCGCGTCTGTCCCAATGGTAATACGCAAATGATTGTCCACACGCGGCAGGCTAAAATACCGCACAAAAACCCCTTGTGCTTTCAGCGCTTCAAAAATAGCCTTTGCCGCCATCACTGGATGGCTGGCAAGCACAAAATTCGCCTGGCTGTCCAACACGGTAAAACCCAGTTTGCGCAGAGTTTCTGTTGTTCGCGTGCGGGTTTCTATGATTTTACTGCACGTTTGCTGAAAATAAGTATCATCTTCCACCGCGGCGGCGGCGGCTTCCAATGTCACCATATCCATGGTGTATGAATTATACGAATTTTTCACAGCTTCCAGCGTGGCAATCAGCGCTGGGCTGGCAAGCGCATAACCAACGCGCAGCCCTGCCAACGAACGAGATTTACTCATGGTCTGTACAATCACTAAGTTTTCATATTCTTTTAGCAGCGGCACTGCCGATATGCCACCAAAATCAATATATGCCTCATCAATGATAACCACCGCATCCGGGTTTGCGTCAAGCATCTGCCGGATAAAATCCAGCCCTTCGCCAATGCCGGTTGGGGCGTTCGGGTTTGGCAGCACTACGCCGCCATTTTCACGGACATAATCTGATGGATGAATCCGGTAATTCTCATCCAGCGGGATGGTTTCATATGGAACCCGGAACAGTGAACACCAAACCGGATAAAATGAATAGGTCAAATCCGGGAAGAAAATCGGCTTTTCTGAACAGAAAAACGCCTGGAAACATAATGCCAGCACATCATCCGACCCATTGCCCATAAATATTTGGCTGCCCTCCAGCCCAAAATACTTTGCCAGCGCGGTGCGCAGGCAACCAGCATTTGCATCCGGATATTTGCGCAGGCGTGCCGCGTCAAATTTATGCAGTATCTCCATCACACGTGGGGATGGCGGATATGGGTTTTCATTTGCGTTTAATTTGACGATATCTGCGACTTTTGGCTGTTCACCGGGGACATATGGTTCAATTTGGCGCAGTTTATCCTGCCAAGGTTTGTTCATTGCGGACCACCTCAAAATGATTTTTTATTTCCCTGTGATTTTATCATGATAAAGCGTGAAAGTCAAGCGGAATTTTACCCGGGTTCACAAAAAATTCACCCAATCGCACCTGCGCTGGTATATAATAAGATTGCTGGCAGCAGCGCTGCCAAGATAAACAAAATGACAAATGAGGAACCGCATTATGAAAAAGATTTTGATTGTGGAGGATGACGACAATATCCGGGAGCTTTTGCGCCTTTATCTGGAGCGGGAAGGCTACCAGGTTTCGGAGGCGGAAAATGGTGCAGCCGGGCTTTCCAAATGGAAAGCCGAAGACCCTGATATGATGCTGCTGGATGTCATGATGCCTGTGATGGATGGCTGGCAGGTGTGTAAAGAAGTCCGTGCCGCTGACCAGTCCATGCCAATTATTATGATTACCGCCAAAGGCGAAACGATGGATAAAGTTTCCGGGCTGGAACTTGGCGCGGATGATTATATTGTCAAGCCGCTGGAAATGCGTGAGGTGATTGCCAGGGTGCGTGCTGTGTTCCGCCGTTTTGCTGGTGATGACTCCGGCAAGCTGGTTTTTGACAAACTCACCATTGATAAGCAAGCTTATGACCTTGTCATTGATGGCAAACGGGTTGACGCCCCACCCAAAGAAATTGAACTGCTCTATTATTTGGCACAAAGCCCCAACCGGGTTTTTACCCGTGTACAGCTGCTGGATGATGTGTGGGGGTTTGATTATTATGGCGATACCCGCACCATTGATGTCCATGTTAAACGCCTGCGCGAAAAACTGGAAGGCGTTTCGGATAAATGGGAATTAAAAACCGTTTGGGGTGTTGGTTATAAATTTGAAACACGGGGGTAATCTATGGGAAAGCAAAGTTTTTTCTTCAAAATTTATGTATCCCACAGTCTGCTGATTCTGTTTACTTTTTTGGTAGCTGGCAGTTTATTTTCCCGTCAGCTTGGCATTTATGCCCGCAATGAAAACCTAAGTCAGCTTGACATTACCGCACGTTCTATTGTGGATCAAACCACAGTTGCCGCTTCTGAAAGCGACAACTCTTTGCTGCGGGAATTATATGAAGCCTATCTGGAACAGATTGCAAACACAGACCAATCCACCATTTTGGTCATTACACCCACAGGCGAAGTGGAATTTTCCGCTGTGCCAGAAGGGCAGGCTGCTTTGCGTAAAAATGCGGTTGATGCGCAAACTCTGCAAACGCTGCATGAAAACGCCCCATTTTCCTCCACGGGCACATTGGGCGGCATTCTGCCGGAAACCAGTTATGTCATTGGTGCGCCCTGCCTGAGCAGCAGCCATGAACTGGTTGCTTATATTGTGGTATCTGCCACGGCAAGCCGTGTCAATGGGCTGCTGCACAAAGTTTCACAGATTTTTGTCGTGATTCTGCTGATTACATTGATTAGCGCACTGATTATCTCCTGGTTTATTTCGGCACGTATGACCCATCCGCTGAAAATCATGGCTGCCGCTTCCCGGGAATATGCAGCAGGTAATTTTGATGTACGTGTTCCGGAGGACAACCGCTGCCAGGAAATTGATGAACTTGCTGCCTCATTTAACAATATGGCGCGTGACCTTGCCCAATTGGATGAACTCACGCGCGGATTTATTGGCAATGTCAGCCATGAATTTAAAACGCCAATGACCACCATTGGCGGGTTTGTCAATGGAATGTTGGATGGCACAATCCCGCCGCAGCAACACGAAAAATACCTGCATATTATTTCGGAAGAAGTGCAGCGGCTTAGCCGTATGGTTGTCCGGATGCTGGATGCCGCGAAAATCCAATCCGGCGAACTGATTCTGAATACCGCGCCATTTGATTTCACAGAAATGTCCAGCCAAATTATTTTATCCTTTGAACAGAAAATCCTTTCCAAAAAACTAGAGGTCGATATTGATTTTAATGACCGTTTGATGGTCAATGGCGACCGCGACCATGTTTTTCGGGCAGTTTATAATCTGGTGGATAATGCAGTGAAATTTATTGATGAGGGCGGACAATTACGGCTGCGTGCCCATGCGGAAGGGAATTTTTGCGCATTTTCAATTGAAAATACAGGCGCAGGCATTTCCCCAGAGGATATTTCCCATGTTTTTGACCGATTCTATAAAACAGACCGTTCCCGCAGTCAGGACAGGACAGGCGCAGGGCTTGGCTTATATATTGTAAAAAACATCATTAACCTACATGGCGGGGATATTTCTGTCCGGTCGGATGGCGGGCGTACAGAATTTTCCCTCACCCTGCCGTTAATGGATAAAAAAGCAGTTGCGAATTTCATCAATTCTTCACAGGGCGGACAATAAACCTGCACATGGTCACGCTAAAATAAAACCATGTTAAACAGAAAGACCGCATTTGAAAGGAGTTTATCATGATGGATTTTGAACATAAAAACAATGATTTTTGGCAGCCTGCCAACAAGCCACAGGACGGTCAGCCTGCACCGCAGGCGATGGAACCTGTCACCCAGTCCCAACCCCCTGTACAGCAGTCTGTGCCGCAGGTGACGGAACCTGTCGCCCAGTCCCAACCCCTTGTACAGCAGCCTGTGCCGCAGGATGAATCCATCCAGCAGCAGGCAGAACCTCAACCGTTTGCCGCAGGTACGCAAAGTTATGCGACTTATCAGCAGTGGCAAGCCGCAGAGGCGAAAAAACATCGTAAAAAAGAAAAGAAACCTCATTCCCGCAAACCACTCATTGCCATTGGCAGTGTTGCTGCCGCAGCCGTGCTGTTTTTAGGCGGCGTTGCATTTGGCGGCGGGTTCCGCGGTTCAAATGAAGTTCCTTCCGCTTCTTCCAGCGGCAATCTGCCTGTGCTTAGCATTTCCAATACGCCTACCAGCGACAGCAAAAAACAAAATGCCGGCGGCGAAATGGCTGGCGAGGATATCTATAAAAAACTGAATACCTCCATTGTCGCAATTCAGGCGGGTGGGAATCAGGCAGCTTCTTCCGGGTCTGGCGTTATTATGTCGAAAGATGGTTATATTATCACCAATGCCCATGTTGTGCTTGATGAAAATACCAGCCAGCCCATGCAAAATGTTTCCGTGCTGCTTGCAGACAGCCAGCAGCTTGATGCCGAGGTCAAAGGTTATGATGAACAGACCGATTTGGCTGTGCTGAAAGTTGAGCCGAAATCCCCGCTTACCCCGGCTGAATTTGGCGATTCAGACGCGCTGCAAGTCGGTGAAACCGCATATGCTATCGGCTCCCCTGGCGGCGTGCAGCTTGCAAACTCTATGACCAGCGGCATTATTTCCGCCATCAACCGCAACATTACGGTCAATGACCGTGTAATGAACCTGATTCAAACCAATGTTACCGTCAACCCCGGCAACTCCGGTGGTGCGCTGATTAACAAATATGGGCAGGTTGTCGGCATCACTTCTGCAAAACTTGGCATCAGTTATTATGAAGGGCTTGGTTTTGCCATCCCGATTAATTCTGCAAAGGAAATTGTGGATGAACTAATCCAAACCGGTTATATTTCCGGCAGACCTTCAATCGGCATCCGCGGACAGGATGTTTCTGAACAGCAGCAGCGTTTTTATAACCTGCCCGCAGGTGTACAGATTGCATCTATTGATTCCCGCGCCAAGGCAGCATCTGAAGGGCTGGAAATCGGTGATATTATTACGGCGGTCAATGGGAAAGCAATTTCCTCAATGAATGAAGTCAACGAAATCAAAGAAGGAATGAAAGCTGGTGAACAGCTTACTTTAACCGTTTACCGCCCAACCGCACAAAAATCCCTGGATTTGAAAATCACGCTGACCGATTCCCATGATTTAGAGGGCACTGACCCAGCGGAAGAACAGCAACAACAGCAGCAGCGCGATGCCCGTGAATATTACAATGGCGGCTATGATGAATTTGACCCATTCCAATTCTTCTTTGGCTATTAATAACCGTTCTTATCCTTTCCCTGGTAATAAAGGCGGCACCTGTTTTGCAGGTGCCGCCTTTGCTATCCTGTTTTTTCAATCAGGCATACCGCATGGGCGGCAATGCCTTCTTTTGCGCCTGTAAACCCAAGATGTTCCTCAGTGGTTGCTTTGATATTGACTGCATCTTCCGCAATGCCCAATGCCTGCGCAATATTTTGCCGCATCCCATCCAGATAGGGCGCCATGCGCGGCGCCTGCGCAATGATTGTTGCATCAATATTGCCCGGCGTCCAGCCAGCCTGTGTCAACCGCCTGCCGACTTCCCGCAAAAGCTGTAAACTGTCTGCCCCAGCATATTGTGGGTCAGTATCCGGGAACAAATGCCCAATATCCGCCATCCCAGCCGCGCCCAACAGCGCATCCATCACCGCATGGGTTAGCACATCTGCGTCACTATGTCCCAGCAGCCCGGTTTCATGTGGGATATCCATGCCGCCAATGATACATTTACGCCCTGCTACCAATCGGTGTACATCATAACCATGTCCAATCCTGACGTTCATTCTTCCATCTCCTGTAAAAACGCTTGTGCAATGATGATATCTTCAGGCGTTGTCACCTTAATATTGGTATAATCCCCCTGCACCGCAAAAACAGGGATGCCAATCAACTCGGCTGCCGCACAGTCATCGGTTGTGTCAAAACCGCGTGCCATTGCGGTTTCCAGCGCGTGCCGGATTTTAGCCCGTGCAAACACCTGCGGCGTTTGGGCTGCTGCCAGCGATGCCCTTGGCACATCGGCTGCAATAAACCCATCCTTCAGTTTTTTGACACTGTCTTTCATCGGCACAACCAAACACGCCGCCCCATGCACCATCGCCTGTCCCAGTACCGCTTCGAGGTGCTCTGGGCGCAGCAATGGGCGCGCCGCATCATGGATTGCCACAAAAGCCGCCTGTTTGGCACAGGCTTTGACGCCACACAACACAGAAGCCATTCTGGAATTGCCGCCGCGGATAATTTGGCTTGCTTTCGTTACGCCAAAAGTTTCACACAAACGGGCATATGGCAGGATATCCTGTTCCCGGCATGGGATTATAATTTCATCCACCAACGGGCAGCGTTCAAATACCAATAATGTGCGTGCCAGCAACGGGATGCCAGCGATTTCCATGAGTAATTTATTGGTACCCTCCCCCATGCGTGAGGAAGAACCGGCAGCGGGGATGACTGCGGAAATGAACGGTTTTTCCTTCTTTTCTTTTTTCCACCACATGAAATGCCCTCCTGATACGAAAAAACGGCTTTGCCTGATGCTTACCGCAAAGCCGCCTGCTTTTTTATTTTTTCAGATATTGTTCAATCTGTTTTGGGTCACATTGCAGCACAAGGGAAAGTTCGGAAAATAAAATTTTCCGCGCGGATTGCAGCATCCGTTTTTCCCCGGCGGATAACCCATGCGTCTGATCACGGTGCCATAAATTTTTTGCCGCCTGCGCAACTTCTGCCAAGTTGCCCGACCGGATATGCAGCATATTATCCCGATAGCGCCGGTTCCAGCCCGATTCTTCCTCCGCCTGCATCTGCGGCAGCAATTCTAATATTTCCCGCGCCTGTTCGGGGGAGCAGGGTGGGCGGATGCCATTGGTTTCGCACATTTTCACAGGCAAAAAGATATGGACGCTGTCTAAAATAAACTCCAGGGAATAATACAGTTCTGTATTACCGTTAATTTCCTTTTCGGATACCCCACAAACAACGCCTGCACCATGCAATGGGTGCACAATTTTGTCGCCAACAGAAAACATGCTTCCCTCCAATCCCGATATGCACTTGTGTACGCTTATATTTTATACCCATTTACGTACTTTTGCAAGTTTTTTTGCAAACCGGCAGAGAGTGCAACGGCAAGCAGGAAAAGGCTTGCCCCACCGCCATAGGAAAGAATGTAGATGGAAACTGCCGCCAGCAGCAAACAACAGGCAATCTCCAAATAAAGCTGCCATGCCCTTCCATGTGAAATGGTTTCCAGCACCTGCCCGCCATCCAGTGGGCGTACCGGCAATAAATTTAGCAGGCTAAGCAGCAAATTTGCCCCGGCAAACCGAAAACTGCCCAGCCCTGCTGCAATCCATGCGGCAAACAGCCCCGCAAGCGGGCCAGCAAGGGCAATCCAGGCATCTGCCTTTGGGTTTGGGCAGCTTAGCCGGTAACGCATCACGCCGCCAAGCGCCGTCAGACGCAGGCAAACCACCTGCCCGCCTGCCACCCGCACCGCTAAAGCATGACCAGCTTCATGTAATGCTGCCGCGATAAAAAATAGCGGTGCAATGCCTGTAGTATCCAAAAAGCCAGCAACTGCTGCCATCAGGATAAAGGAATCCCCAATTTGCAGCCGCCCGCTCACACGTTTACATATTGTGCGGGGTCAAGCGCCTTGCCATCCCGCCAAATTTCCAAATGCAAATGGTTTCCAGTCGCATTGCCGGTTGCGCCGACTTCTGCAATTTTGTCCCCAGCAGCAACGGTATCACCTGCCTGCGTGTCGACTTTGCTGCAATGGGCATATAATGTTGAAAACCCATCGGCATGGTCAATGACCGCATAATTGCCATAGCTTTTACTGGTGCCTGCTTCGCGGACGGTGCCTGCCGCAAACGCATAAATCGGCGTGCCTTCAGCCGCGCCGATATCCAGCCCATAATGGAAACTTTCCTTGCCGGAAATCGGATGTACCCGTGTGCCAAACGCTGATGTTTTTACGCCTTCCACTGGGGCTTGGGTATCAAAATTTAAGACATATGCCATGGTATCACTTTCTTTTGGGAAGTTGGACTGCACCCTGTTTGCCAAATCATCTTCGCCATAACCGGATTCTGCATAAAGCGATGTTGCTTCCAAGGCGGCATCCTGCCCGCCAGATTGATCTGCCCCTGGTTCGGATTGACCCGTATCTGATGTCTCCTGATTTTCCAGTCCCGCAAATACCTGTGTTACCGCACTTAGCCCGCCGCCATCCAGCATCTGTCCCGCTACCTGTAACACCTCATCCGCAGACACGCCGCCATGCAGCAAAGCTGCTGCCTGCACCCGTGCTTCTGCCGCCCATGCCGCGCCGGATGTTTTCACCAGCACTGCCCCTAAAAAAAGGGCTGCTGACAGCAAAAGCCGGATATCCCCATGGGTGATTTGATTTGCTGTGCCTGACCTATTGGTGCTTGCCCTGCCCATATTTGATGTTGTCATTGTTTCCGCCTCCCGCATTTTTTTGCTGCTCTATTGTTACCATATGCGGCAGACGGATAAAATATCCGGAAAATGCGTTAATGCGTACCAAAATGGTACGCATTAAGCAGATTAAATGAGGAATGAAGTACCTGCCTGCTACCAAAGAGGCAGTGAATGAAATGATAGGATATGGTCTAAATTTTAGCTGGCAAGTTGTTTGCCCAGTGCTTTGCATGCTTCCAGCACATCAGAAGTTGGCAGTTCATGCGCCATCAGCCCTGCGTCACCGGTCAGGTATGCGCCTGCTTCTTCGGTGCGTGCCTGCCAATCACGCATCCATTGCCCATCGCCCCAGCCATAAGAACCAAATAAAGCAACCCGCTTGCCGCCCAGGCTGGGTTCAAGTTCGGTGAAAAATGGCTCAAACTCCATCTCTTCAAGCACTTCAGCGCCCATGGCTGGGCAACCTAACGCAAGACGGGCAAATCCTGCGGCTTCTGCCGCGCTGGTGCTGGCAACGGGCATAAGCACTGGTTCCGCGCCTGCTTCTTTGATGCCATCGGCAATAGACTGCGCCATCATTTCGGTATTGCCTGTACCCGACCAATAAATAACTGCGATTTTCTGCATGGTTTAATAACCTCCAATAAGTAAAAATATTTTATGCGGTATGGGTGCAGTATGTTTCCACAACCTGTGCCAGCGGCTTGCCGCTGCGCAGGCCCTGCAAAAGGGCTGCGCGGCATGCGTCAAACTGCGCGAAACACGCTTGTGCAGCCTCCACATCGCCATAAACTTTCCAATAGCCGCATAATTTGCAGCCTTTGCCGTGATTGCGCTGGAATGCCAGCACATCGCCAACCGGATAGCCAAGGAACAAACCAATTTCATGTGGGAAGCCCTGCTGCATGGCAAGACGCTGCCCCAAATGGCTAATTTGCTGCTGTATGCTGCCAGCCGCTGGATATCCCTGTTTTTGCAGCAACCTGCGCACGGGCTTTTGCCCAAGCTGCCATGCAAGCAGGCGCGGCTGATAAACCAATACCAAATCCCATCCAGCACAGCTGCAAACTACCTCCAGGCAAAGCCCCAGCCGCTGCAAGGCGGCTTGGCAGCCCGCCAGCAGGCTGTCCAGCGTGGGGAACATCTGCCGGGACAGGCTGACAAGGTTGGCTGGTTTCAGCCCACAAAGGGCTGGCGCACAATGCTGTGCAAATTCCCGTTCTAACAAATGCTTTTGCATGGAACCCTCCTGTTAGCTAATGCTAACCCGCAATGAAAAATTTTTGCGGCAAAACCCACCGCCGCTTTCTGTTAGCCTTGGCTAACTTACGAGGATACTTTATCACACCCATCTGCATTTGTCAAGCATGATTTGAAAAAAAATGCCCCGGCACCGATTATCTTGTGATTTTCCCTTGTATCATTTTGCCGTGTATGTTACTATTTTTATATAACATATGCCCATCTGGGCAGAAAGCGGAGCGATAACCCATGTCACAAAACCACGCGATGCAACGCATCGTTGTAAAAGTCGGCTCATCGAGCCTAACTTATCCAAATGGCAAGCTAAATATTGGCTGCCTGGAAAAATTAGTCCGTGTCATTTCGGATTTGCAAAACCGTGGCTACCAAATGGTTTTGGTATCTTCTGGTGCGGTTGCTGTCGGCACAGCAAAACTCGGCTGGGCAGAACGCCCCCGGGATATCCGGATGAAGCAAGCCGCAGCCGCGGTTGGGCAATGTGAACTGATGCACATTTATGATAAAATCTTTTTGGAATATGGCATCAAATCAGCGCAAGTGCTGCTCACCCGCGAAAATATCACCAATGAAGAACAACGCGCTAATATCCATGCGACATTTGACATCCTGCTGGATACCAATGTTGTGCCGATTGTCAACGAAAATGACACAGTTGCAACCGCAGAACTGGAATGTATTGAAACATTCGGCGACAACGACACCCTTTCGGCAGTTGTTGCACGAGTTTGCAGCGCGGATCTGTTGGTGCTTTTCACCGACATTGAGGGGCTGTATGACGCAAACCCACGGGAAAACCCAAATGCACATCTGATTAACCGTGTTGAAAAAATTGACGCTTCTTTGTGGGCGGCGGCTGGCGGGCCTGGCTCGACGCATGGCACAGGCGGCATGGCAACCAAGCTCGGTGCAGCCGAACTGTGTATGGACGCGGGCATTTCCATGCTGATTACCCGCGGCGAAGCCGAACGGCTTTATGATATTGTGGAAGGTAAGCCGGTTGGCACTTTGTTTAAGCGCCCGCGCCAAGGCGCTGGCAGCTTTTCATGAAAGGAGTATTGTGCATGAAGCATAGCTATCGTGAAGAATATACGCCAGTTGGCGATATCCAAACGTATCTGCTGACCTATCCGGCAGCACAAGGCAAACCTGTTTTATTGTTCCTGCATGGCGGGCCTGGCGTCAGTGAGTGCTATGCGGCATATGCTTACCATGAACTGCTTGGCGATGCCTGCACACTGATATTTTATGACCAGCGCGGTGCTGGGCGCACCTTGCGCCGCAACCCCCACGCGCCGGTTTCCCTAGGGCTTATCCTGGATGATTTGGATGCACTAATCCATTTGCTGCAATCCCGCTATCCGGATTCCCCTTTTATTTTGATGGGGCATTCCTGGGGGACTGTCCCTGGCGCTTTATATGCCCTCCAGCACCCGGAAAGCATTGCCCGGTATATTGGGATGGGCCAGGTCGTTTCCATGGCAGAGAGCGCCCGTGTGGCGTGCGCAGCACTGCGCAAAGTGCTGAATGTCTGTGCCTCCCCGCATGACCGTGCGCGGTTCAATGCACTGCTGCCTTATCCGCCTGCCCATTGGGACAGGCCATCGCTTGAACACGCCATGCTGGTGCAGGCACTTTGCCATAAATATGGACTGCGGGAACCCAACCCTGTGCCTATGGCGCCTGTAATGCGCCACAGCCCAACATTCACCCTGCGTGATTATTTAGACGGGGAGCGCGGCGCACAGCATAATATGCCGTTTTTATGCGCTATGGCAAACACATTTGACCTGGCTGCTTTCCCTGCGGCATGGCGGGTTCCTGTGACGTTTATCACAGGAGGTTGTGACTATATCACGCCACTGCTGCCGGTACAGCACTATTTTGAACAAATGGCAGCGGCAGAAAAACAGCTTATTGTGATGGAAGACTGTGGACACTGCCCAATGTTTGACCAGCCGGAAAAATTTCGGGAAATCCTGCTGGGACAGATTCAAAAAACCGAAAACGAGGGAGTATAAATACCATGAGAGATTTAATGAGCATTGCCTGGGCGGCAAAGGCTGCAAAAGCAGATGTAGCCCGCCTGGGCACAGATGATAAAAACCGTGGGCTGGAAGCGATTGCGTGTGCGCTGGAAGCGCACACCGCGGAAATCCTTGCCGCAAATGCAGCGGACATTGAAGCAGGGCGTGCCAATGGGCTGAATGAGGGGTTGATTGACCGGCTGACACTGACTGAAGCTCGCATTGCGGATATTGCGGAAGGCTGCCGCCAAGTCGCCGCGCTGCCCGACCCCATCGGCGAACTTTTATGGCAGAAAACCCGCCCCAATGGGCTAAAAATTGGACTAAAACGGGTGCCAATGGGCGTCATTGGCATTATTTATGAAGCCCGCCCCAATGTGACGGTGGATGCGGCGTCGCTTTGTTTCAAAGCGGGTTCCGCCTGCATCCTGCGCGGCGGCAAGGAAGCGTTCCATTCTTCCATGTGCCTAACTCAGCTGATGCGGCAGGCACTCCAGCAGCAAGGGCTTCCGGAAAACGCCATCAACCTGGTTGAGGATACCAGCCGGGATTCCGCCAATGAAATGATGCGGCTCAATGGATTTTTAGATGTGCTGATCCCACGCGGCGGCGCGGGACTGATTCAAGCGGTTGTCAAAAATGCAACCGTCCCGGTGATTGAAACTGGTACAGGCAACTGCCATGTGTATGTGGATGCTTCTGCCGATTTGAATATGGCGGCAAAAATTTTGGTCAACGCGAAATGCCAGCGGATTTCTGTCTGCAATGCCGCTGAAAGCCTGCTGGTACACCAGGATATTGCGGCGCAGTTTTTGCCCATGGCAGCAAAGGCGCTTGCACCTGACCATGTAAAACTGCATGGCTGTCCGCGCACCCGACAGATTTTAGGCGACACCATATTGCCCGCGGATGAATCCGATTATGCGCGTGAATATTTGGATTATGAAATTTCGGTCAAAGTTGTGGATAATTTGGATGAAGCGATTGCCCATATCAACAAGTATAATACTGGGCATTCCGAATGTATTGTGACCGAAAGCTATGCCAGCTCCCAGAAATTTTTAGAAGAAATTGATGCGGCGGCTGTTTATGTGAATGCTTCCACCCGGTTTACCGACGGGTTTGTGTTTGGTTTTGGCGCGGAGATTGGGATTTCCACCCAAAAACTCCATGCCCGCGGCCCTATGGGCTTAGAAGCATTGACCAGTCAAAAATATATCATTTATGGAAATGGACAGGTGAGATAATGGAACGGGAGTATAAATGGAAATCAACAGCACAGGATTTTGATGACATTCTGACTTATCTTGCATTAACAGAAACCGAACCGGTTTCCATGTTTGCACAGTATTATGATACTGCCGACCGTTTATTGCGTTCGCGGAAAATCGCATTACGGATGCGCACAGAAAGCGGCGAACAGGTCTGCTGCTTAAAATTGCGGGATATTTCCAATGATGGGCTGCACGTGCATGAAGAATATGAATGTCCAGCGGATAATTTGGAACTTGGTTTGAAATTCCTGCCAGAAGAGGGTGCGCCCGCTGAATTATGCAAAGCACTGCGTACCGCGTCGCTGGATGTGGTCGCGGAAACCAATTTTATCCGTCGGCGCGCCATTTGGAAAGACCCCATGTTTACTGCGGAATTGTCCTTTGATGAGGGGACACTGTCCGCCTCAGGGCGCAGTGTCCCTGTGCAAGAGGTCGAATGCGAACAAAAAGGCGGCGAGGAAAGCGCATTTGAAGAAGCTTGCCAAATCCTTGCGCGGCGTTTCGCGCTCAAACCGGAAACCCGCAGTAAATTATCGCGTGCGCTGGATTTAGACCGTCAGAAAAAATAAACGATATGCAAAAAAGCAGGGGGACGCCTGCGTTTTCCCCTGCTTTGGTAATCTGGCGCTTCATTGCGCCAGATTCAAACATTTCCCGCGAATTATTCATGTTATGTTCACCAATTCTCCATTTCTCTCTGTTATACTACTTTACAAGAGAGAGGTGGTGAATACGGTGGACGAAAACACAAAAACGATGACAGCCCGGATGGATTGGTATTTGCAAGCCGTTTATGAGGCTTTGCAGCAGCAAGGGTATTCGCCAGTAGACCAGATTGTGGGATATCTGTTGACCGGCGACCCTACATATATTACCAGTCACCATCATGCGCGATGCTTGGCGGCCCGCATCGACCGGGAACAATTTTTACACTTGGCACTGGAAAAATATTTGAAGCAATTACCTGCCTCACAACTGGAAATGTCTTATCCCAATGGGTAAGATGGGCATACTGCTGCAAGGCAGCAATTTTCGCATTTTGGGGCACGGGCAGTACAGACTTCCCGTCCATGCAGCACCAGCCTGTGGCAAAAATCAGATGATTCTTTTGGCGGTACGAGCTTACGCAGTGCCGCTTCTACTTTTGCTGGCTCTTTTATATCTTTCACAAAGCCAAGCCGGTTGGACAGGCGAATGCAATGGGTATCTGTCACAATAGCAGGCTGCCCATAAATATCCCCGAGGATTAAATTCGCAGTTTTCCGCCCAATGCCCGGCAGCTTCAATAAATCTGGCATATTATCCGGCACTTTGCCGCCAAAGTCAGCAAGCAGCATTTGTGCGCACGCTTTGATATCCCGCGCTTTGGTGCGGAACAGCCCACAAGTCTTGATGCCTTGTTCCAGGGCTTCAATGGGCGCTTCTGCAAAACTTTGCAGAGTCGGGAAATCGCGGAACAAGGTTTGGGTCACAATATTGACCCGCGCATCTGTGCATTGGGCAGAAAGCCGGGTGGCAAATAATAATTCATAATCATGCTGGTATTGCAAGGCGCAGGTTGCATCCGGATATCCTTCTTTTAATAAATTCACAACTGCAGCCATTCGTTCTTTCTTGGTCATGGACAATCCCCCTGATTTGTACTTTCCTGATGAATCTACTATATCATAATTGATAAAAAAATCAAATAAAAATTGAGAATAAAGGTGTAGTATGCCGAAAAAATAAAATCTATCACTTCACCAGTTGCAAATTTGCGAGAATGTGCTTTAATTTAATATGTAGGCTTTTATGCAGGCACACTGTAAAATCGCAGAGATACTGCAAAGTTGATATTTTTTGGTTATTGGGAGGTTTTTGCATGATTGTCGAAGAATCAATGGGCTTTGTCAGCCGCTTTGATCCAGAGGTGGGCGCACTGATCCGAAAAGAATATGATCGTCAGTGCCGTAATATTGAACTTATCGCATCTGAAAACATTGTCAGTGAAGCTGTTATGATGGCAATGGGTTCGGTGCTTACCAACAAATACGCAGAAGGTTATCCAGGAAAACGCTACTATGGCGGCTGCGAATGCGTCGATGAGGTGGAACGTCTTGCAATCGCCCGGGTATGTGAATTGTTTGGTGCAAAGTTTGCCAATGTACAGCCGCATTCCGGCGCACAAGCCAATATGGCAGTATATCAGGCGCTTGTCAAGCCAGGCGACACCGTTATGGGCATGAGCCTTGATAATGGCGGACATTTGACCCATGGTTCCCCTGTCAACCAGTCCGGGCTTCTATACCACATGGTTGCTTATGGTGTGGACGAAAATGGTTATATTGACTACAATGAAGTGGAAGCGCTGGCAAAGAAAGAACAGCCTAAAATGATTATCGCGGGCGCGTCTGCTTATCCGCGTGCCATTGATTTTGAAAAGTTTGCACAGATTGCCCATTCTGTCGGTGCATACCTGTTTGTGGATATGGCACATATTGCAGGTTTAGTTGCAGCAGGTCTGCACATGAACCCGCTGCCTTATGCAGACGTTGTGACAACAACAACTCATAAGACATTGCGCGGTCCACGTGGCGGCGTTATCCTGACCAATGATGAAGAAATTGCCAAGAAGATGAACAAGGCAATTTTCCCGGGCACACAAGGCGGCCCGTTAATGCACGTGATTGCGGCGAAGGCAGTCTGCTTTGGCGAGGCGCTCCAGCCCGAATTCCGCGCTTACCAGACCAATGTGGCACAAAATGCGCGTATGTTAGCTGACGCCCTGATAAAACAAGGGTTTGACCTTGTTTCCGGCGGTACAGATAACCATTTGATGCTGGTTGACCTGCGCAAAGCGGGCGTTACTGGCAAGCTGCTGCAAGCCCGTTTGGACGAAGTTTATATCACAGCAAATAAGAACACCATCCCGAATGACCCGGAGAGTCCTTTTGTCACTTCTGGTATGCGCATTGGCACGCCAGCAGTGACAACACGCGGTTTTGGCGCACCGGAAATGCTGCGGATTGCAGAATTTGTATGGCAGACCGCGACTGCTTTTGAAGCAAAAGCAGATGAAATCCGTGCCAATGTCACAGAGATGTGTTCCCGTTTCCCGATTTACCGTTAAACATGGAACAAAAGCAGGGTTGTCAAAAACACCCTGTTTGCTGAAAGCGCTTTTATCAAAAGTGAAAGAAATCCCGCAAAAGGTTTATCAAACCTCCTGCGGGATTTTATTATATTTGGATTTCTGAGGTTTCATGTTTTTTGACAGCCGCTTTCTGCCAATTGGACAATCAGTCAGCGCTTTCTTCTATGGGTTCTTCTGTTTCCAGCTGTTCGGGTGTGATAAACAACCCGTTCAGGATTTGTGCAAACTGGGCACGAGTGAAAACATCCTGTGTGCCTAATTTGCCGTCTGAACCAACAATTGCCCCTGTTTTCACACATAATGCCGCTGCTGCCCTGCGGTTTTCCGGGACAAGCCCGTTATCTGAAAACTGGGATAAGTAAGATTCAATTTCACTTTGATTTGTTAGGGCGGGTTCTCCTTGCTGCACCAGCATATTGGCAATCACCTGCATGGCGTCTACCCGTGTCATGGCTGCGGTATAATTGATTTGCTCGCCCAGACCATTTGTCAGCCCTGCTTTTTTTGCAGCAGTCGCTTCGGTATAGTACCATGCCGCACCATCCGGCGGGGTAATACTTGTGGTATCCAGCCCAAATACCCGCACCATTATAGCGCATACTTCTGCTACAGTAATCAGGTCATCCGGGCGGAACAGGCTGCCATTGCCCTGCATGATATCGGCTTCGGAAATGGCTTTAATCGAATCATATGCCCAATGCCCTTCTGGGACATCATCATAACCTTGATAGGTCAGCAGCACACCCACCGCAGAGCCGCCCAGCGCCTGCCACAGCTCCCCTTCGGTATCAATGATATCTTTGAGCTGATTAAAGGATAATGTGCATTCCTGGACGGCTGGAGCGCGCTGCGCCCTACCCTGCGGCTGGTTCAGGTAAAAGGCAACGCCGCTGTAAGTCATCCTGGGACAAGTGATTTCTTCTAAGGAAAAACCTTCCCAAAGCAATTCGCCCAGTGCAGGTTCATATCCGGTTTGAAATAAATCATCCATAAGGTTATACCGTTTGCCTGTGACCAGATCCAGCATGAGGCTGTCGTTCCAGATGAAAGCACCTTCACCTTCGCCGCAAGTGCAGTCTGCCCAAACGGTAAGCACACGCCCATGCACCATTAAACCATAAGAGCCTTCCAGTTTACGGCTGCGCGCCTCAGCTGATGGTCCGCTAAGGAAAAAAGATTCAATCATGCCGTTTAATTTGGATTGAATGGTACGGTCATTCATGCCGGAAAGCACAGGATAGGTGAGTGACCAGCCATATTCCTGCCCATTGCGTTTGCCGAGATATTTTTCATAGGATGCGGTCGTTACTTTGAAAAATTCCATATCATATTCCCGTTCCGGGGAATATAACGGGTGGACGTCATGCAGCCGGACATACTGTTGTTTGCCGTTCATGGTGACAAGTGCGACATCTTCGGTTAAAATTTTGGGGTTTTCGGCATTGGGCAGTTTGGAAACGTAACCGCCGACCCGTGAAAAAAAGATAATGCCATTATCCATGGTGCCGTGCCAGGAAAGCCCATGTTCAATGGATTCAAACCCACCAGCATAGACATAGGTGCGGTAAATGAGGTTGCCATTGGCATCAATCGCAGATACATAGCCATCCGCGTCACGTGCGGCATAAACACCCTCGCCCATATACGATAAGTAATGATATTGTATTGGCAAGGTGATATTGCCGTTTAGGTTGATAATGCCCCAGTTCCCATTGACACGCAGCATTGCATAACCATTTTCAAATGGAGAAATCTCCTGATACATATACTCAACGACTGGCGTTTGGGTTTCCAGGGAATAAAGGGACATACGGTTGCCGTTGGACAAAATGACAGCTTTGCCGCCATAGACTTCCATATATTTCGGGGTGCCATCGCTGGGCAATGGGATCGCATTGCCAGCGGTATCAATGACTGCATAGCCATTCCCCTCCTGCTGCACCACGGCATAACCTTGCTGGAAGTTACCTGCCTGACGGTATCTTGCAGGCAAGACTAGGGTATTTTCGCGGTTGGCATATCCCCAGCGATTGCCGCGTTTGACCGCGACAAGTCCTTCTTCCGAGAAAAAGCCTTGCGCACCAGGGATAGTACAAAGCAATTGACCCTGTTTGGTAAAGTAGGTGGTTTCGGTTTCATAGCGGAATGCAATTTCATGGTCGCCATATTCTATCTGCTGTGGTGCAGCACGGAATCCAATAATCCGCCTGCCATTTTCGTCGATGACAGCCATTTCCCCGCGGCTGTTGGTCACTGCTGCAAGCCCTTCTTCTGTGAATGGGTCAGCCAACGCGAATTGGAAGGGGATGACCTGCTGACCATCTTCATTCATATAACCCCAACTTGTATTCCCATCTGCTGAGATATCATTAATTGGGAAAAGATCAACTGCGGCAGCGGGCAGAATTGCAATAAATGCTGCGAATATGAGCGACAAAAGGTATTTTTTCATAATAAAATCCCCCTTATCGGTGATTCTTTTGGGTTTCTTTTTTTATTATATCGGATTACCCTGCCCGCGGCAAGCCAGCCCGCCTAAGTGTAATATTTCAATACGGAAAGCACTTTTATCAAAAGCTGAAAAAAATCCCGCGGAAGGTCAAGTTTCCAAAACCTTCTGCGGGATTTTAAGATTTTTGAGTTTTTTACAGCCTCTCTTTTTGCCTTAAAGGGCTGCCTTTGCCTTTTCGGTGAGGGCTGTAAATGCAGCAGCATCGCTCACAGCAAGCTCTGCCAGCATTTTGCGGTTGATTTCAATGCCTGCTTTTTTCAGACCGTTCATAAAACGGCTGTAATTCATGCCGTTGAGTTTGCAGGCTGCCGAAATACGAGTAATCCACAGGCGGCGGAAATCACGTTTTCTATGTTTACGGCCAATGTAAGCATATTTGAGCGATTTCATAACCGCCTGATTGGCAGTTCTAAAATGGGTGGATTTTGCGCCAAAATAACCCTTGGCGCGTTTCAGGATCTTCTTTCTTCTTTTGCGCGTCATCATTGCGCCTTTAACTCTTGCCATCTGTCAAAACCTCCAAAACTTCAATTTACATATAAGGGATCAGGCGCTTTACCTGTGCGACATTGGTGCTGTCGGCAAAGCCTTCCTTGCGGAGATGGCGCAGGCGCTTGGTATTCTTTTTGGTCAGGATATGGCGGCGTCCAACATGGGCGCGCTTGATTTTGCCAGTTTTAGAAACAGAAAACCTTTTTTTCGCACCGCTGTGCGTTTTAATCTTAGGCATAGTTGGGTTGACTCCTCTCATCTGCCCAAAAGACCGAAGGCCTCTGGGCACGCTTTATCATTTGGTGGTTGTGTTACTTATCCTTGCGGGGCGCCAGGAACATATGCATCTGACGACCTTCCAGCTTGGGGTTCTTCTCTACCGTACCTACCTCGGCGCACATTTCCGCAAAGCGCTGGAGCAGATCCAGACCGAGAGAAGAATGGGTCACTTCACGCCCGCGGAAACGGACAGAAACCTTGACCTTATCGCCGCCTTTCAGGAATTTGCAGGCATTTTTTACCTTTGTGTTCAGGTCGCCCACGTCAATGCCCGGGGTTAAGCGGATCTCTTTGATTTCCACGACGCGCTGGTTTTTGCGGGCTTCTTTCTCACGCTTTGCCTGCTCGAAGCGGAATTTGCCATAATCCATAATACGGCAGACTGGCGGCTGCGCCTGCGGCGCGATTTTTACCAAGTCCATCCCTTTTTGGATAGCGATATCAAGCGCCTCTTTTGCCGATACAATGCCGAGTTGTTCGCCATTATCTGCAATCAGGCGGACTTCTTTGTCGCGGATTTCTTCATTGATCTGATGTTCCATGCTGCTAATGCGAAAGCACCTCCTGTAATGGTAATATATGGGTTTGTTTAGCCCACCGGGGCACAAAAAAACGGGCAGGCGCAAAGCCGTCCGTCAGCACATGGGCGCAAGCAATGGCAAAACTTTGCCATTTAGCGCGGAAGTGTTGACCCGTTTGCGGCTGCGGCGGGTGAGGGCAGAATTGCCCTGCTTTGTTTTACCGATTTACTATACCATGGGAAACGCTGCTTGTCAATCCCAAATTGCAAAAAAAATTGCACGAAAACAAATGTAAAAAACTGGTGGTATGCCGCTTGACAAAAGTGCATAACATAGTGTATCGTGATGAGGGAAGCAAAAGCGGACGGTATCCGCCGGAAAGATTACAAAACGGTTTATTTCACCAGAAATAGCTTGAAAACCTTGCGGAAATATACTATCCTTAAAGGGTAAAGAAACTTGCTGCATGAAAGGTTCCCTGAATTATGAGTGAAGAATTTGGAAACGATTACGTTGTGCTGACCGATGAGGAAGGCAATGAAGTAGAATTTCAGCATATTGACACCGTTGACGTCGACGGCGAAACCTATATGGCGTTCATCCCGGCTGACCTTGCCGTTGAGGATGAAGCCGAAGTGGTAATCCTCAAAGTCATCGAAGAAGATGGCGAGGAAATTTTGGCAACCGTCGAGGACGAATCCGAAGCCGACCGTATCTTTGACATCGTGATGGAACGGGTGGAAGATATGTTCGAGGATGACGAGCCGCCCAAAGGCGAAAACTAAGCATAATCCCCCTGCCCTGTTCGACAGCAACCCTTTTTCAACCCACATCTCTTATACGGGATTCCGAAAAATCTTCTCCGGCGGAGCGCAGGCCTCCCGCGAATCAAAAGCGGAAGTTGGAAGCACAGAAACCGGCGATAGGAAACCCACCTGCCTTTATGTGCAGGTTCGCAATCGGGTTGCATCGGCAGCGGCGGGGGTATTTTATACCCTTTTGACAGACGGTTTTGCCCGCAGGCAGACAGATATATGTCACACATTATAAACAGTTTTTTTGCATAAAGCATAAAAAATGCAGATAAAATTTATATATATTTCACAGAAATTTTACTTGGATTCGACCCAAATCTGTGCTATAATATAACCACAATATAAATGCACCGGATGAACTTGGTTCATCATTTTAAAAATGGCAATCTGCCCGCAGGAGAGCAGGGCAATGGTGCATATCCCCAAAATTCAGTTTTTTAGAAAAAGGAGGTGTTTCAAAATGCGCTTGAATTTTTCAGTATCTATCCGGCCGCAGCTGCCAGATCCGCCCGATATCGACGATTTCATCTTTGAAGACGAAGGCAATCACAGCGACAAATAAACGGCGGCCATGTAAAGTAAATGGTAAGCCGGCGCAGACGTCACCACGCCGCCGCGTGGTTTTTTTGAACCCTTTTTGACGGGTCTGATTTTGTCAAATATCCAGCCGCGCCGTTTTTTCGGCGGTGCAGCTGCGCGAATTATAAAACAAATCCCGCCGCAGGAACGCCTAAGCCGCTTTCTGCGGCATTTCCATGCCCAATGAAAAATCTGTGTAAAATTTTTATGTTTATACTGGTCATATGGACGAAGATTTGCTAAACTAAAGAGGAGCTTTTACGCTCCTCCAAAAAAATTTGGTTTCAGGAGTGGAACACCATGGGGAAGAAAAAAAAGAAATTACACATCAAAATAGACCGTGACACAAGCTATACTCAAAACCGTGAACTGTCATGGCTGCAATTTAACCGGCGGGTTTTAGAAGAAGCCGAAGATGCCGCTGTGCCATTATTTGAACGGCTGAAATTTGTTTCCATTTTCACTTCAAACCTGGATGAATTTTTTATGATCCGGGTGGGTTCACTAACAGATATTGCTGCTATCAGCGATTTCCCAGATAACAAATGCGGTTGGACGGCTGCTGAACAGCTTGAACATATTTTCAAAGTCTGCGGTCCTTTATCCAAACGGCGGGATAAAGTGCTGGCACAAATTGAAAAAGATTTAGACGCATTAGGCGTCAAACGGCTGACACGCAAAGACCTCAAAGCGGAAGATAAACGTTTTGTTGATAAATGGTATCGCAATGCGGCAAAACCCATCTTATCCCCGCAGGTCATTGACCAGCACCATCCATTCCCACATATCCCGAATGGCAGGCTGCACGTACTGGTGCGTTTGCGCTTTGAAGAACGGGTTTTATTAGGCTTATTGCCTGTGCCGCCATCTTTGCCGCCGTTCCTGGTTCTGCCCGGCGATGGGCTGCGGTATATCCTCACAGAAGACATCCTTTTGGGCAAAGTATCATCACTGTTTACGGGTTTCCATGTGCAGTCTAAAGCGGTGATTAAAGTCACCCGCAATGCGGATATCAGCCCGGATGACGAAGCCTTTGATATTGACGCAGATTTCCGGCAGCATATGCAGAAACTGCTAAAAAAACGCAACCTGCTTGCGCCTGTGCGGCTGGAATATCAAGGCAAGCTGCCTTCGCCTGTGCTGCATCAGTTGTGCGTCCGGTTAGGGCTGGATATGGATCAGGTTTATGCCCATGATATGCCTTTGAACCTTGGTTATGTTTTCGCGCTGGAGGATAACCTGCCGCAGGCGCCAGGGCTGGAATATGACCCTTGGATGCCGCAAAATTCCCCGATGGTTGACAGCAGTAAGCCAATCCTGCCACAAGTGGCAGAACATGATATTTTGCTGCATTACCCCTATGAAAGTATGCAGCCATTCCTGAATATGATGCGTGAGGCGGCACGTGACCCACAGGTTGTTTCTGTAAAGATTACGATTTATCGGGTTGCCCGTAAATCTAAACTGATTGCATATCTTTGTGAAGCGGCTGAAAACGGCAAAGATGTCACTGTATTGGTGGAACTGCGTGCGCGGTTTGATGAACAAAATAATATCGACTGGGCGGAACGGTTAGAAGAATCAGGATGTAAAGTTATTTATGGGTTTGAAGATTTAAAAGTCCATTCCAAGCTGTGCCTCATCACAAAAGCAACCGATGCGGGCGTTCAATATATTACCCAAATTGGCACTGGCAATTATAATGAAAAAACAGCTGCTTTATACACCGATTTATCTTTACTCACAGCTGATACGGAAATTGGCGAAGATGCCGCGGAATTTTTCCATGACATGGCATTGGGCGTTGCGCCAATGGACAGCAAATGCCTGCTGATTTCGCCAAATATTTTCAAACCTGCTGTACTGCGGCTGATTGATGGCGAAATTGCCAAGGCACAGCAAGGCTTGCCTTGCCGCATTGTGATGAAATTTAATTCACTGACCGACCGTGATTTTATCGACCGGCTTTCTGCGGCATCCTGTGCCGGTGTGCCAATTGAATTGGTCATTCGTGGGATTTGCTGCCTGATGCCTGGCATCAAAGGCAAAACCGAGAATATCCGGATACGTTCTATTGTTGGACGGTTTTTAGAGCATTCCCGTATTTTATGTTTTGGTGTCGGCGAGGAAGAACAAGTTTATATTGGTTCTGCTGATTTAATGACGCGGAATACTGAAAAACGGATTGAAGTTGCCTGCCCTGTGCGGGATAAGGCGGTCACTCAGCGGATTCATGAAATATTGCGGCTGGCACTGGAGGATAATACAAAATCACGGGTGCATGATAAACATGGCGAACTGGAACGCCCGGAACGCGCAGAAGGCGAACCGCCAGCAGACTGCCAATTTGCCCTGATGAAACTTGCACTCGAACGCGGCGGGGCTGACGAAGAAACAGATTAAAATCCGCATAAATATGCGCAAAAAAATGGAGGGTTCAAGACCCTCCATTTTTTATTTTGTTTTTTCATGGAACATCAGTAAAAATGCTGTGCCGAGTGGTAAACATGACAATAAAATTGCTTTTTCATGAAGCCATAAGGAAAATGCCGTGCCAAGGGCTGCCCCCAGGATAAAATAAGCAATCACTGCAAAATATCGCAATGCCCGTGACAGCGCCGCAGGGTCTTTGTCAAAATGCCACCGCATCATCTGTTCTGTGGCAGAACGCAAATTGCCTGTACACATAGTTGTTGCAAATGCGCTGCCCCGCACCTTGCGGAATGCTTCCACCTGCAAGGCACAGATAAACGATACCAAAATATTCACAGCGACATTCGCACGCTGCGGCAAGAATGCTGCTACGATAACCAGCAGCATTTCAAGTAAAAGTACCGTTTGCCGCCAATGGATATACCTTCCATGCGGCTTTGCTTTCAGCCATTCCGCCATGGCAATACCAATCGCAAATGCAGTAATTGGCAAAAGATATTGCAGCGCGGCAAGCCATTGCCCTTGGGACACGCTGATGCCTAGCAGCACCATATTGCCAGTTTGTGCATTTGCAAATACCTTGCCGCGGCATAAATAAGTATAAACATCAAAAAAACCGCCTGTAACAGCAAGCAATGCCCCCATCCGGAAGGATTCAGACATTTGTGTCGGTGGAAGCCGGCTGTGCATGATGAATCAAATCCTTTCTGCCTCAAAAGCATACCACATACACAGCCGGATGTCCAATCATTTTCTTTATGCTTGGATACGGTGATCCAGTTCCCGGCTTGCTTTGGACAGAACCGGCAGCAGCACCACAGAAACAATCAGCCCAGCCGCTCCCTGCACAATGTTAAATGGCACACCTGCTGCTGTTGCAATGGCAGCAGCCTGCAAAGCACTGCCGCCAGCCATGGCTAAGCCCACTTCATAAGCATAATACCCCAGCACCATCACGGCTTCTGCCGGGATGCCTGCCAGCACTGTGCGCACTGGTACAGGAACTGTATGCAGTTTATGAAAAATCATACCGCCAATGAAAGCGGTTGCCGCCTTGATGATAAATGTTGCTGGTGCCCATGCCATATAGCCAGAAAAAACATCCGCCAGCATTGAGCCAATGCCTGCCGCAATGGCGCCAATGCCAGGGCCTGCTAAAATGCCGCATAAGAGCACCAGACCATCGCCTAAATGGATATAACCCATTGTTGGGGTTGGGATACGGATCATCATTGTTGCGACCGTTGTGAACGCCGCCAGCAGCGCGGCAAGCACAAGCGTCCGTGTATTTTGCTTTGTCAAAATAATCGCCTGCTTTCATCATTTTTTTGGGAACGCCCTTATTGTACCAGCCTTATGGCATTGCGTAAATTGCCAGTTCCATAACTTTTTATCATGCCAGTTTGTTTGGTAATAAAAAAACAGCCTCCTATCCATCGGAAAAGGAAACTGCTTTCGCGGTTAATATGTTTTTGCGTCTATCAGTTGGTTGATTGTGTCCTGCATCAGCGCATATGCGACAATCGGGATCACAAGCTGCAAAATTAAGTATAAAACCCCTCGGTTCTGCACCATTTGCCCACGTTGGGATGCTGCAATGTCAAGGTTTTGCCCCATGTTATATGCCCAGTATAACCCATATATATTACAGGTAATAACAGTAAGCAGGAATGCAATACCGCCTGAAGTCTGCTTTGGCGGGTTCGCCAGCGCGTTGACTTCGTTGGTCATGCAGACAAACCAATAAATCGAGTAAATACCACAGGTCACAATGCTTAAAATAATGCTAATCGCAATATTGCGCGGCTGTATTTGCTGCATCAATGAAATACCTCCTTTCCCCCTTGGTAAAATCGCTGTTATTACTATACCACAAGATACAGGGAATTGCTATCCCTATTTCACCAAAATTTCTTTTCCGCTTCAAAATACTGTTTGCAAAATGGGTGGTATCGCTTTACGGCAGAAAATGCGCGCTGACCTTTCGGTCTGGCGCGCATTTCTTTTCATATCCCAGCCGTATGCTTTGGATAAAGCAAAATTACTTGAATTGAATTTCTTTGGTGTATTGGTTCAAAGCAACATTAAACCATGTTGCCGCATAAATCATATCGACCAGACCGCTTTCATCCACCAGTGTGCCGTCTTCAGGATTGATATATTGCTGTTGAAAACTATCCGGGGATTTTCCGCTTTTCACATGAGAAACATAATGTTCCAGCATATTGCGTTCAGTTTCAATACCAGTTTTCAATGACGATACATAGGGTTCCCATATTTTTGCGTCCGGAATTTTCATCGCTGCCAGTTTTTCTATCAATACAGACATTTGATTTGCCGTTTGCAAGCCAGATTCTGCTGTTACTGGTGGTTCTCCGCGCATGGCTTACAATTTCTGCGACAATGCTTTTAACTGCACACCGATTTCATCAAGCGCATCTAAATAGGTTTGCATTTCCTGTTTTTGCGCATCAGTAAGCGGCGTGCGAAGGAAAAGGCTTGTGTTATTTCCCCGCAAAGCAATGGTACGGGCAGCAGCATCCCAGCTTACTTCTTTGCCCATCCACTGCCCGACAGCGCGCAGCGGAACATAGGTAGAACCTTCATAGTTAAGCACCGGAATATCAGCGCCATTTGCATCTTGGCAGCTTGTTGAAATCCCCTCCACAATAAGGGTTCCTCGGTAAACATCAGCAGTTTCCGCGGCAAAGGCTGTTGGAAGCAGCCCAGCTACAAGCTGTGTGCTAAGCAGCAAGCTTGTAGCAATTCTTGTACAGATGATTTTTCATAAAAATTCCCTTTCCATGCTGAAAAAACCTGTATATATTAGGTGCGATCAAACGGCAATGAAGCAGTATAAGACGCGTTTTGGGCAGCACTTCCGGATTGGTTTGTAAGAATTACATAATAATAATTCGCATCACTCTTTTCAAAATAAGCGCTTACAACATATTTCGAGCCACTTGGAACGGCTGGAACGCCGCCGAGATAGGTTCCATCCAACTTATAGAAATCAGCATAAAATGCCCCGCTTGCAGAAGCATCAAAATCTGCACCAAGGGAATTTGTACGGAAGTAACGGTTCGTATAGGTATAGCTTACTGTACCGCTCCAATTTTGCGTATAAGGGTATGAAGAAGCTTCCTGTGTTGGCTTTGATACAGCACGCACAATTGCTCCTTCTGCTAAAGTTACAGGGCAATATTGTACAGGGCTGCTTGTTCGAGACATAAGGCGCATACCAGTAACAGCAGCAATTTCTTCTGCCGGGTCTACTGCAACACTTTTCGGTTGCGTATAAGTAACTTCCGCACTTGTGCGAGATACCAAACGCATACCGGTTTCAGCGTAAATGCGGTCAGCTTCGGATATATTGTTTCTATTTGCATCAACCGCGCCTGCTGACATTGCCAGCGAGAGCGCTGCCATACAGCCTGCCAATGCAAGGCTGCCTAATTTCTTGAAATTCAACATAACTTAAACTCCTTTTTCATTCTGTAAAATTTGGACTCTCTACCGAATGCAAGGGGCTGTTTTTGTTGCCGGCATATAACAATATGTAAATGCTCGTCTTTTGCAAAGAACTGCTTTACAAACCTGCATTGCAAATGTTATAATACCGTCATCCACATGAATCCGTGTGCCGCTTTCGCGGCAAGGTTCTCTGCCTTTCGGTTTTATGTGGATTTTCTTATTCATGCAATAAAAACATGGTTTTATAAAATTCACCCCTTTCGATTATTTTTGCACAGTCATGGACATTCCCCCTTCCGTACTAAATCATATCAAATTTGTAGTTTTATGATACTACAGGTGCTTTTGTTTGTTAATATCTTAGCAACAAAATTTTGTTTTTTTGAAAAAGTTTTTCGCGCTATCGCGCTATTCTTCTAATTCTGACAGAAGCGCTTTATCTGTGGAAAATGCGCGCTGACCCTTCGGTCTGGCGCGCATTTCTTTTCATATCCCAGCCATTATATTTGAAGTGCTGATGTGATCATATCACTTATTGTGATTCAACTTTTCTTGGTATGTGGAAAAATACAATCGCAAAACATAGTACACAACACCAATAAAAATCGAATGAAAAGAACTCCATCCACCAAATACTCGCAAACAGCGACCATGTATGCGAAAAATATCCAACCATATTAGAAAGATTTGCATGGAGTTTTGGAAGCGTTTTATCAATATACAACCACCAGCTGACACCGGCAAACCCTAAAATGAATATGGAAAAATGTTTTCTTTGCACCGTATGACTGGTAAGAATATCCCTGTTTTTTTTACGAATCATATATCCTGCCGCAATCACGCACAAGAGCCTTAAAACGCGGACAGCGATATAGAAATATGCCCATCTTATATTTGAGGGATCAATACTCGCTAATTTATCTGCATATACTTGAATACCATAACAGACAGGGATAGAACAAGTGAATATCAGCAAAATTGCAATGAATATCCACTTTAACACACTGTAACAGGATTTGTTTTTCATAAATATATCACCGTTACCTTTCTGGATAAGCAGTTTTGCCCCTGCACATTTAATTATAATGCAGGGACAAAACCAGATTAATTCAACATTTCTTTTTATTGAAGTACAGATGAAGATACTGTTAACACAAGATCACTCATTGCGCCATTCATCATAATGGCATACTGCGCTTTCGGACAAGGAACAGTTTCATTAGGTCGATACAAGAAACTTGATCTATTTATTACATTTTTAGATGTCCAAGTTACAGCGGATTTCCAACCATTACCCCATTGAACCTCAGCCGATGCCATTGTTCCTTTGAGAACTCTCGAAGTACCTGATACCTCTTTAATAACATTATCAAGACCAGGACCGTCTATCCAAATCATTTGTAGTGTTGCTGCAACATTATATGTACCGCCATTTTTTTCACCACTATCAGCAACAATTTTTTCATCTGATGCAGTTGCGCTTAATATAACTTTATAAGCGCTTGAAGTTGAGCCTGTATCTGCTAAACTAGCAGGCATAGAAACATCCTCCACAGTTACAACAGAATCAACAGGGATAGTTGTACCATCCTTCTGCTTGATACAAGCGCTAGTGGCACTTGTAATCTCTTGGAGTTGCTGCGATGTAATGTTGTCAGACAAATTCACAACAGCTACATTTGAATCCGATGCAGGAGATTGTGCATCATGATTCACATCAATCGCGCCCGCGGATACGACCATAGACAACAGCATCATAGTGCCTGCTACTGCAAGGCTCAACATTTTTTTGATTTTCATTATTATTGCGCTCTCCTTTGCTATCCTGTAAAACTTAGACTTTCTACCGAATGCAAGGGTCTGTTTTTGTTGCCAGCATATAACATATGTAAATGCTCGTTTTTTGCAAAGAACTGCTTTACAAACCTGCATTACAAATGTTATAATACTATCATCCACATGAATCCGTGTGCCGCGTTTTGCGGTAAGGTTGCATCCTTTCGGTTTTATGTGGATTTTCTTATTCATGCAATAAAAACATGGTTTTATACAATTCACCCCTTGCGATTATTTTTGCCCAATCATGGACATTCCCCCTTTCATGCTAAATCATATCAAACTTTGTAGTTTTATGATAGCATACTTATTATAAATTGTCAACATTAAATAAAAATTTTTGGGACAAATGCAATAAATAATCGGACTCCCAATAGGAGGAATCCGGGTGCTCCTGGGTTGCTGTTTTTGTTGCAAATATATACCATATGCAAATGCTCGTTTTTTATCCTCAGTTCCGATGCAGATGCAACTGTAAAAGCTGTCCTTCAAAGCGCCCAAGTGGAATTTCATAGTTATCAGACAGCAGGGCTTTTTTCCAGTGCAGATAACTCTGACGCAGGATTAGCAAAACCGCATAAGCACAGAACGAAATTATTCCAACACATAACATCATCAGCAAAAGGTTTTGGTAAAGCATCCGATCAAACATTGCCGCTTGTCAATATCCAAATTTCAGCAGGTTAAAAAATGCCGGCAAGCATGGAGTTTCATGCTTGCCGGTAATATATTTCTTTTACAAGGTATATTTACATTAAAGTGCCGCAGTTATTCGTCCTCTTGTTTTTTACGGGGCTTCAGCAACCCAATCCCAAGGGCAGATGCAAAGCAGATGCCAAGCCAGAACCATGGATGATTTGGGTCATCGGTTTTAGGGGTTGTATCCAAGCGCGCCAGTGGTGTTGGCGTTGAGGTCATTGGCGCAAGTGGAATTGGTTCCTCTGGAAGATAAACATATTCTTCATTTTCCGGATCCCAAGTCTTAATATACGTCTGTGGTACATCTTCTTCCATGATTGTGATTTCTTCTGGGCTATCTGGTTCATTCGGGTCAGGTTCTTCACCAGGATAATATACCTGTGGTGTCGGTGGTTCATCAATTTCCGTATCCGGGGTCGGACGGCGTCCGCCGCCGCCACCGCCGCTGCGGTAGTTATCAAAGGCAACGGTATTTGCCCCCACTGTAATTGTTCCTGAACCGGATATGGTATTGCCATTGCCATCAGTTATGGTCGCGCTATAATCCTCCGCGTTTTCAGTTACCGTGTATGTGGTACCGATTGGCAAGCCTGAAACGCTGACTGATTCACCATGGCGCAGTAAGAATGTTGCTGTCCCATTTGTAATATTACCCTGTACACCATTATTGCGTGTATATACGCCGGTATATGGTGTGCCATCTGTATTACGCAGGGTTAAAGTAAAGGTAAAATCACGCTGGGTACTGCTGCGGTTGCCGCTGACTACTTTGCTAATCAGCAAGTTGCCAAACTCTGAACCGGTTTCAGGTGTCTTTTTGTTTGTAAACGCAACAGTTGCCGCATTCTCTGAAATTGTACCTTCCACTAGATTGGTTTGGCTGACGGTTGCTCCTGTCAAAACATCTACTTTATCCAGTGTATAACCATTTGCATTTTTTTCTGTTACTGTATACTTTGTGCCAATCAGCAACCCACTGATAACAGCTTGCTGCCCATGTGTCAATGTGAATACCAATGGATTTTCCGCATTCAACTCGACCGCGGTTCCCTCTTGGTCGGCAACTTTTACACGGGCATTTGTCAGGTCTGTACCTGCTGCAAAAGTGACTGTAAACTGAAACGGTGTTGTATCGCCTGCAATCGCCTGATTGTTTTGGTCGACAACAGTCTTGCTGATTGTTAACGGTGCAGGTGATTTCGGTTTTTCATTTTCAGTATAGGTATTGGTTGCAGTAATTTCAATCGCTGGGGTGGTATTGTTCGCACTTTGGATTGTAAACAGGACTTTGTTTTCTTCAATTGGGGTAACAGCACCATCAAAGGCAACTTTTGACCATGTGTAGCCGAATACCGTATCTTTGGGCACTTCTTCAATGGTGTAATCATCACAAGGCATATTGATAACCGTGATAACGCCTTCACTGTCACCTTTCTTTACGGTAACAGAAACTTCCATCTCGCCGTCTTCCGCTTCATGCCACGGAATCGGCGTTGCCTCATCAGTCACTGTTTCATCCGCATCAGCACCAGTATCTTCTGTATCGCCCTCGGTCACCGTGGTTGCTGCCAAACCTGGCAGCGGGTCCGCCAATGCTGGGAGATTTGTTGGATTTTCCCGATTTGCATCTTGATTTTGTTCATCCAAGCTGCTTTCTGCAATCGGCACCGGCATATTCCTTGCAATCTTGAATGTAAAGGTTTTATCCTCATCTGCAAGTATTGAATTTCCAGCAGCATCTTTTAGTTGCTTAGTAATTGTCAGCTTGCCCTTTACTGGTTTATTTTTTACAGTAAGGGTTTTATCTGTGCTGCTCCAATCTGAACCAACCGCATTGCCTGCTGAATCAGTAATGGTAACAGTTCCCTTGTCATCAATGGTGACAGTCCATGTTGTACTAACTGCCTGATAATTTTCCGGGGCCTTTGTTTCTGTTAATGTATACGTGTCAGCCTCCAGATATTTGAATGTAACAGTGCCTGCTTCTGGTGTTGTTTGTGTCCGTATCACCTCGCCATCTTTGGATAGCGTAAATGTTGCACCTGGTAAATATTTTTTCGGATTTTCTTCATCCACTTTATAAACCGAAAATTCATATGCACCAGTTGACCAGGTATTGGTCAGCGCAATGGATGTATTTTCTCCTGCCTTTGCAGCAGAAGCAAACGCACCTAATTTTTCACCAGTACTGCTAAAAATCTCACAGTAACCAGTATCGTCAAATGTTAATTTTTCTACGACTGGTTGATATTTTTCTTCATCATTTTTCTGATAAAGTGTCTTAACTTCTGATGCACCCACAGCATTTCTTTGCTCATTGATAAAGTTCCGCAGTGATGCAAACTCATCTGTACTGGTAATCCCAGTTTCTTTGATAGAATAACGATAAGCTGCACCTGTTTTGGCGTCATGGGACGGCAAATTTTCAAATGCACACTGCCATTTTCCATCAGCATCAACTGCCTTTTCGGCGGTTTTGTACTCTACTGGTTTTTCATACACAGGCTCATTATCCTGGTTTACCAGCGGATATCCATTCCATGTTTTTTGTTTTTCATAATAAAGCTGCACATGGATTTTCAGATCTTTCACCGCATCCGACGATATGTCAGACCATTCTTTCTTAACTGATAGCTCTGTACACTTAACAGTATTTGTGAACGTAAAGAAATCATCGCCATTGCTCCATGTCGCTGGTGTGTCTTTTGTTACTATCCAGCCAGTTGGTGTTTTGCCGTTATAGTCAGCCGAATCTGCCGCTTCGGTTTGCGAATCACCTTCAGGTGTGGTTGGCGCTTTCAATTCGGGTGAAACTGCAATACCTATAATCTTATGGTGTGTAGTATTTGCGCTTTCTTCTGCTTTTTCTGTTGTTATTGTGATGGTATAAACAGTGTCATCATACTCAACACCATTGATATCTCCCTTCACTTCCTTCATATAGAGTGTGTATGTGTTATTCTGGGCGGTTTGTATGTTCATGATATCCTGCAGCGAAACAGCCTTAAACTGGATATTCCCATCCGCATCATTTGTTGCAGCAGCCAGTTCTGTTTTCACTGTTTCGCCGCCATCATCACTCGCATATAGGCTAAACTTAAACACCTGCCCTTCTTCAAGAGAAAGTGGATTTCCCTTGTCATCTTGGTACTGCTTCTTTGCTTGCAGCTTCAGTTCATCATAAATATTGATGCGACTGTCTTCTTCACCGAAAATGAGTACACCATTACATCCAACGCCGCCGCCATGAATGCTGGAGGTATTGCCTTGAATGAAAACCTTTGCAGCTTTTTCTGCTTTATCCTTAGCCGTTTCTGTCGGATCTGCGCCTAAAATCACAACACCATGATAGAAACCATTCTCTGGCCAAACGGTTTCAACAGCGAATTCTTCTGGATTCTTATCATTATATCCTGACCAGTTTTCACTGCCGCCGCCGAGCATCTTATCATATACTTTCGTATCACCTGCGCAGAAGTAATCTTCAAACGAACCAAGCTTACTTTGGAAGTTTTTCCATATTTCATATCCATCCGCATAATATTCGCTCTCAGCACTTCCAAGCTTTTGGCTATGGGCATCATCGCTATTGTTCGCTGTATTTTCAAAGATTGCAGCACCATTAACATTAAGCAATGAATTTTCGCCATGAATACAACCGGCTACGCCACCGCCTAAACCATCAGCTGTGTTTCCTGTAATCAAAGCGTTTTTAATATACATTTTGGCATCCTTATTGACAAAGATACCGCCACCGCCAAGGTCAACTTTAGTATTCGTTTGGTTATTGGATATTGTACCACCGGTTATCTGTCCTTGTTTGTCTTGACTTGCAAGCCCAAAATAGAAGATGCCGCCGCCTTCATGTTCTTCAGCAATATTTCCTGTGATTGTGCCTCCTGTCATTGTAAAATTACCAGTAGTATAAATACCGCCACCTTGAGTTTTAGCTGTATTATTAGAAATTTTACCGCCGCTAAGATTCAATTCATTATTATCAGATTTGGGCCATCCCTCGCTCCACTGCAAGAAGATACCACCGCCGCCATTGGTTGCAGTATTGCCTGAAATTGTGCCACCGCTCATGTTGATCGTTATTTCACCAGTAGCATTATTTTTACCATAGATACCACCGCCGTTTTGCGCCGCAGTGTTACCAGAAATCTGGCCGCCATTCATATTAACTGTACAGCCATCATTTATGCAGATACCGCCGCCATTGGTTGCTGTATTGCCTGCAATTTTGCCGCCACTCACGGTAAGTCTGCCGTTGTTTTGCACATAAATGCCGCCGCCTTGCGCCACCGTTTGGGCACCCCATGCGCTTACAGTGTCGATTGCTGCATTATCCAAGATAGCGCCGCCGGTCATTTCCATTGTGCCACCGTTGACAAACACGCCGCCACCTTTGGCTACCTGATTCTTGTTTTCGCTGATAACACCATCACTCATATTAAACAAGGCATTTTCAGAAATAAAAATAGCACGATTACTGCTTGTTGTTGTAATTTTGCCGCCCTGCAGATTCAAAGTACCTTTTGTTTCAATATTAATCGCATTATCAATCTCTTTACCTATAATTTGACCCTGACCAGCTTCACCCGGATCGTTTTCAGAATCAGGAATATCGATAATAGTCAATGTGCCTTTTACATTAATCGCATTATCCTGTTGCCCATCTGATTTCTTTGCACTACTGATGGTAAGGGTATGACCGTTCAGGTTCAGTGTAACACCTTTATCCGCCGGAATGGTAAGCGCTGTACTTCCACCATCAATATCCTTTGTCAATACAATGGATTTTTCTCCATTGCTAATTTTCGCTTGCAAATCGGCAAAAGACGATACACCATCACCTCGTGAAAGCACAGTAACTTCTTGGGTAAAGACTCCTTCCGCAAGCCTTACCTTTAACTGAGATTCTTCTTCTGCCGCAGGCGAAATTCCCTCTTCCTGCGATAAATTCTCATCAGGATTTATCACATCAACATAAGCATGATATGTGATTGTATATGCCGCAGCTGCCTGAGGGGTTAATTTGAAATTTTCGACTGGGTTTTCAAAAGAATAAACTTCAGTTTCAGTGGTATTTTCACCTTGTTTTATCTTTTCAACAATTTTTTGCACCTCTACGTCTGGCTGATATGAGTTACTCTTATACGAATAATCATCAACAGATACGCCACTTGTGAAATATTCCAAATCATAGGGGTTTTCCGCGCCCTCAGCCAGCGCAAATATAGTTCTTTGTGGCGCATTGGGAATGGTTAATGTTTCCGGCTTATAAGAATCATCTGGTTTTATTTGAATAATTGATGGTGCCGCAGGCTTCCCATCTTCAGATGTTTCACCATCCGCGCCAGTGTCAATATTATCTGGCGTGTCTGCTTCCCCAGTTTCTGTATCCGAGCTGATATTATCGGAATCTTTTATTTCCGCATCATCAGTATTATTGTTTTCCACATCAGTACCATTGTCATCCTGTGTTTCTTCTGGTTCTTGTGGTTCTTCTGAGGGAACTTCTTCCTGTGCGCCTGCAGTGATTGTGCATTCTGGGCATACATGACCGCATATCCCATTCGCATCATAACCGCAGTTTTCATCATGGGCTTGATGATTTGGGCATACAGATGCCATATCATCAGTTGCCATGGCGATAGACCCAATTGTTGGCACCATCATGCATCCACACAAAACCACTGCCAAATAACGGCGCATCAGACGCCGCTGCTTGGATTCCGGCTTCAAATGCTTGGGTGTTGGGATGCTGATTCGCTCTAATAATTTTTTCAGCATTTCATAAACCTCCCTATAAAACAACAAAATCTATATGTCCCAGGCTATGTCTTTCCATCCCTTTTTCAAGCAGTCATTCATATGCCTGGTTTGTTAACGCGATAAGCTTATCGCGGATAGCTTAATAAGTGCTTTCATTGTTATAAGCACCTTGGTTTCGTTTTTCTCAGCTTTGCAACTGCTGTTTTACAAACTTCCTTTATTGCATTCCATATTTGCAACGCTTTTGATCATTCGCGACAGTCTCTATATCCAGATTCCTGTCACATTACGTGTCTTAATCAACAAATATGTCTGCTTTTTTGTTTTATTACCTGTCATGGCTGTAAATATCTCGAACGGCAAACCCTATCTGGATATCATCTGGCAAAATAGTGTGTACAAATGCATTTTCACTCGCATTTTTCTAATATATTGCAAATGTCCATCCAAAACAAATATTCTGACATTTATTATCGGTTAAGAATCAGCATTCTTCTGTCAAAAATTATCTTACTACAATGCTGTTTTGCTCCTATTTACAGAAATAAACCATAAATACAACAGAATTTATACAATTAAGGCAATACCGCACAATGAGGTTTGCCTAAAAATAAGACATCCTCAACTGA
>CAJUDU010000003.1 GCA_910584935.1 uncultured Butyricicoccus sp.
AACGACTGGTTGTTGTGCGTGCATTTACCAAAATATATGCTGTGCCAGGGATACGCCTTGGTTGGTGTGCAAGCGCTGCTGAGGGGCTTTCTGCACAATTATATGCGGCTGGGCAGCCATGGGCAGTGTCCGTGATTGCGCAGGTTTGTGGGCAAGCTGCGCTTTCCATGGATGGCTTTGAAGCCTATACAGCAAATTATATTGTGCCGCTGCGCCGGCAGCTTGCCGAAGGATTAAAGGATTGTGGCATAGAAGTCTTTGAAAGCCAGGCAAATTATTTGCTGTTTCATACAAATTGTCATGATTTGCGGGAAAAACTGCTTCCGCATGGTATTATGCTGCGGGATTGTTCAGACTATCAAGGGCTTTCATCTGGTTATTTCCGTGCAGCGGTCAAAAATAAAGAGGATAATGACTATCTTATCCGGAAGATTCAGGAGGCAATATGGCAAAAGCAATTATGATACAAGGAACAGCTTCCAATGCTGGGAAAAGTGTGCTTGCAGCAGCATTATGTCGTATTTTCCGACAGGATGGTTATAAAGTTGCGCCATTTAAATCACAAAATATGGCACTCAATTCTTTTATCACAGCGGATGGGCTGGAAATGGGGCGTGCGCAGGTGATGCAGGCAGAAGCAGCAGGGATTTTGCCAGATGTACGGATGAATCCGATTTTATTAAAACCAACCAGCGATTGTGGTTCACAGGTTATTATATGCGGCAAAGCAATTGGCAATCAGACTGCACAGGAATATTGGGGCAATAAACGTGCGCTGATTCCGGCTGTGCAGCAGGCTTATGAAAGCCTTGCGGCAGAATATGATATTATCGTTATTGAAGGGGCGGGAAGCCCGGCGGAAATCAATCTGAAACAGGACGATATCGTCAATATGGGTATGGCAAAGCTGGCAGATGCCCCTGTACTGCTTGTTGGGGATATAGACCGCGGCGGTGTGTTTGCATCGTTATATGGTACGGTGATGCTGTTGGAAAAGGAAGAACAGGAACGCATTAAAGGGCTTATTATCAATAAATTCCGCGGGGATGTGGAAATCCTGCGCCCAGGGCTGTCTATGTTGGAAGACGTAGCTAAAAAACCAGTTGTTGGTGTTGTTCCCTATGCGTATTTGGATATTGATGATGAGGACAGCCTTTCTGAACAGTTGGGACAAACAGACGCAAAAGATATGATTGATATTGTGGTCATCCGGTTGCCGCGTATTTCTAATTTTACGGATTTTGCCGCTTTGCCGCGTGTATCGGGTATTGGTCTGCGTTATGCGGATAAACCAAGCCAATTAGAACAGGCTGATCTTATCTTAATCCCAGGCACCAAAAGTACAATCAGTGATTTGAAATGGCTGCGGGAAAGTGGACTGGAAGCCCAAATTTTGAAACGACATAGCGCAGGTGTGCCTGTATTTGGCATATGCGGCGGATACCAGATGATGGGACAGTCTATCAGCGATCCGGAAAACACCGAAGGCGGCGGACAGATACGCGGCATAGGGCTGCTTCCCACAGAAACAATTTTCCGCACGGAAAAAACAACCATACAGGCACAAGGGGAATTGCTTGACATAGAAGGCGACCTTGCCATGCTGAGCGGCGTCAAAACAACTGGTTATGAAATACATATGGGTGAAACGGTGCTTTTAGAGGGGACAAAACCGCTGCAAAGACTAATGCGGGAAGGGCGGCTAGTTTTAGACGGATGTCAGTATCAAAATGCTTATGGCAGTTACTTGCATGGTATTTTTGACAGTCAGCAAATGCTTGAATGCCTTGCAAAAGCGCTTGCAGTGAAAAAGGGCATTACACTTAATACTGAGGCATTGGATGTGCAGCAGTATAAGCAAATGCAGTATGATAAGTTAGCAGATATGGTGCGTTCTGCGCTGGATATGGATTATATCTATCAGGTTTTGGAGGGACATACATGAGCAGGACAGGGCTGGTGCATCTTTATTGCGGGGATGGCAAAGGAAAAACAACTTGTGCAATGGGTTTGGCTTTACGTTGCGCAAGTTATGGCGAACCAATTGTTATTGTACAGTTTTTGAAAGATGGAACTTCTGGTGAAAGTCGTATGTTGGCGCGCTTGGAGAATGTCACTTTGCTTGCCGTAAATCCATGCCATAAATTCGTGAAAGCAATGACGGAAGCAGAACGAGAACAATGTAAGCAGGCAGTTTCGCGTACATTCCATATGGCAACAGATTTTGTGGTTAGAAACCATGCGCGGATGCTGGTGTTGGATGAAGTCTGTGCCGCTGTTACAAATCGTATGCTGGAGGAACAGGTTTTGCTTGATTTCCTCGAAAACAAACCAAAGCATTTAGAAATAGTTATGACTGGACGGAATCCAACATTGTGTATGCAGCAATCAGCAGATTATATTTCTGAAATCCATAAGAAAAAACATCCCTTTGACCAAGGGATTCATGCACGGGAGGGAATTGAAAAATGAATCCAACGATGAAACCAGCAGATATCGAAAAAAATAGTTTTGCGATTATTACCAAAGAATTAGGCGGGCGCACTTTCCCAGAAGGGCAGGAAGATATTATTAAACGGGTGATCCATACATCAGCAGATTTTGATTATGCAGATAATCTGGTATTTTCACCCGATGTTGTTCAAAAAGCAACAGAAGCACTGCGCCAGGGCGCAACAATTGTAACTGATACCAATATGGCGCTTGCAGGCATTAACAAAACAGTTCTAGGGAAGTTTGGCGGACAAGCGGTTTGTTTTATGGCAGAAAAACAGGTTGCAGATGAAGCCAAAAAACGCGGGATAACAAGGGCTGCTGTATCTATGGAATATGCAGCCAAATTAGAAGGCGCAGTGATTTTTGCCATTGGCAATGCACCAACCGCATTAATCCGCCTGCATGAAATGGCAGCGGCAAGGGAGATATCCCCAGTATTGGTTATTGGTGTACCTGTGGGGTTTGTTAATGTGGTGGAATCTAAGGAACTATTTATCGGTGGGGATATCCCATATATTATTGCACGTGGGCGTAAAGGCGGCAGTAATATTGCTGCGGCGATTGTAAACGCGCTGTTATATCAGATTTATGCCAGGGAGGGCTTTGAAAAATGAGCAGAAAAGCGTTGGCAGTGATTAGCTTTGGTACAACTTATCCACAGGCACGCACCGCAATTAGCCGAATAGAAAAAAGCTTATGTGAAGTCTTGCCAGACTATGATTTTTACCGTGCGTTTACATCTGGTATGGTTATCCGTAAAATTGTACAGGAAGAAGGCGTAAAAGTTCCAAACCCATCAGAACTGATGGAACAGCTTTCGGAAGCGGGATATGACGAAGTATTATGCCAAAGCCTACACGTTATGCCAGGACTGGAATATGAAAAAATGTTGGCACAGTTTGCGCCTTTCCGGCAAAAATTTAAAACATTTACGGTAGGCAAACCGATGCTTTTTTGTGCGGATGATTATGCGCATATCTGTGGACAGCTTTTACAGACAATGCCGTCGCTTGAGGCGCAGCAAGCTTTTGTTTATATGGGGCATGGCACAGAGCATTTTGCCAACGCGACATATAGCCAAGTGGAAAATATGTTCCGGTTCCTTGGGGCTGAGCGGGTATTTGTTGGAACGGTAGAAGGTTTTCCGGATTTGGAATACATTCGCCGCCGTTTAAAACAGCATAAGATTCATCAAGTAACACTTGCGCCATTTATGATCGTTGCGGGCGATCACGCGCAGAATGACCTCGCAGGGGAAGAACCTGACAGTTGGAAATCTATTTTAGAAGCAGATGGATACCAAGTAGAAGTGGATTTGCGTGGTTTAGGTGATATAGATGCCGTGCAGGAATTATTTGTCCGACATGCACTAGCTGTAAAATCTTAAAGATAAAAGCCCTCTGGTTTATTATACCAGAGGGCTTTACCTATTTTTAGAATCCACCTGTCCGTTTGACAATATAAATTGGGCGGTTTTTGTTTTCCATATAATCTTTGGAGATATATTGCCCCAAAACAGAGATAAAAAGCAGTTGTATGCTGTTTAGGAACAGAATTAAGCAAACAATGGGGGCAAGGCTGCCAATGGTATGGTGCAGTAGCAGTAAAATCAGCAGGGCAATGCCCATCAAAGCGGAAACAGTAAAAAATAATCCGCCTGTAATGCCAGCTAAAGTAACTGGCATTGTTGAAAATGAAAAGATGCCATCCATTGCATAACGGAACAAACTGAGGAAACTCCACTTGGTTTCGCCAGCGGCACGCGGCGTATTATGGAAGGGAATCCACTTGGTATCAAACCCAACAAAAGAAAATAACCCTTTCATATATCGGTTATACTCCCGGCAGGATAAAATAGAATCCACCATCGCACGTTTCATCATGCGGAAATCCCCAGCGCCATCCTGCATTTTCAAATCACAAAGCCGCTCGCAAAGTCGGTAAAAACTGCGAGATAAAAAATTCCGCAAATATCCTTCGCCTGTGCGGTCCTCGCGGAAGCCTGCACAGCAATCATAGCCTTCGGTTTTCAGTACACGATACATTTCTTTCAGCAAAGCAGGGGGATGCTGTAAATCCGCATCCATCAGCACACAATAATCCCCTGTAGCATTTTGTAAACCTGCATACATAGCAGCTTCTTTGCCAAAATTCCGTGAGAAGGATAAGTACCGGCACCGTTTATCCCGAAAGGTTAAACTTTGCAGGATTTCTGGGGTATGGTCGCTGCTGCCATCATCAATAAATAAAAATTCACATTCTGCATCATTGATATCAGCAACAGCTTTCGCGGTTTCCGCATAAAAAAGCGGCAGTACTTTTTCTTCATTATAGCAGGGAACGATGATACTAATTTTATCCATGCCGGACACCTTCCTTTGCAAAAATTTTATACTTACATAAGATATAATTCCCAATAACAGTGACAACACTGACCAGTATTTTGGCGTGCATCTTTGGAAAATGGAGTTTGCTGACAAACATCCAAAGTCCTGCGGTTTCAACCGCAAAAGTCAGCAGACGTGCCGCAGTAAAAGAAAAAAGTTCTTTCAGGATATTTCCGTGGGAACGGAATACCCATAAACGGTTCGCCATATAGGAAACCAATACAGCGCCAAGCCATGCGATGCTGTTTGCAATTAGATAATCAACATTCATTAGCAGTAATATGCTGTATAACGCATAATTGGTTGCGGTTGTCAATCCGCCAGTCAGGATATAACGTATCAGTTCACTTTGGGTGCGCATTTTTCTTTTCCTCTTTCCATATTGTGATGCAAAAATATAAGAAGGACAGCAGGCTAACCATATAGCCTATGTTTTGTCCAGGTGGTGTAAAAGACAGCCGAAGGGTATGTTTACCAGCTGTCAGCTTTATCCCAGCAAAAGCTGTATTCACCCGCTCAAGAGGGGCTTCCTTTTCATCAATTGTTAGGGATAAGCCGCGTTGCATTGGGAGCGATGTCACAAAATAATCGCCGGTTTGTGCGGTGACTTGACAGGCAAGGATTTCACTTCCTTGGGTTGGCAACAATACCGCCGGCGAGAAAGTCTGTTCCGTCAGCATGGAAACAGGGACCTCGCGCCAATTGATATCCCCAATATGATAATGCCCCTTTGAAAAAGTCACTTTCAGAGAGGAGATTTCATCCGAATCTGAAATCTGATAATGAAAATGGTTGTTGCCATTTGGATATGGCGCACTGGCATTAGAAAGATGGTTGCGGATATGATTGATATCAATCCGGACAGCTTGACGGGTTTTATTTTCCACAGTAAATGATAACAGCAGGATTTTATCTTGGATGGGTTTATCAAGTTGATATTCCACTGTAGTTGTTTTTTGTGCGTGGATATCATAACCATTGCCACTTGGCGTGATTTGGAGTGTATCTGGCAGGGATTTTGCGGTCAGGATAGGGGAATAAGGCGTTATTTCAGATGTAAATGCAACGGGGTCTGCATCTGGTACAATGGTATAACGGGTTAAGGCTTCCGATTTCCTGTTTTCTGGGATGCTTTCAAACTGCTTTATTCCCATACATTGGTTTGTTGTATATGCAATCGGCAGGACATTTGGATTTTCTGCAAGAATATATTTATCCTGCTGTGCTAAAATGTGATATCCAACAGGCAGGGCATTGGATGTCGTTGTAAGATAGCGGATACCCATTAGTCGAAGCATAAAAGGGTTATTTTCAATAAGGATTGCGGTGCGGTTATTAATACGGATTGGGGTTTGTAATAAATCATAATACAGTGTATTATAGCTTTGATTTGTAACCGAAGAATACATAGAACTTTTTTGTTGTCCATCTGCAAAAGATCGGTTGCTGTAATCGAGCGGGGCGGAAAGGGTTTCAAGCCGATATCGCTTATCCATGATTTGGGGCTGTTGCGCGGCGAAAGAAATGTTGTCATTTGGACGCGGAAAAGAGAAGTTTTCTCTTTTCGCATCACAAACAAATAAGGTAAAAGGTAGAACCAAAAGGAAAAGATATACGGGGCGATGCAGGATTTTTCCTTTCGCTCCCAATACTGCAATACAGATGACAATCAAGATATCCAATAAAACAAATGGCAATAATTTTTTTGACCGGAGAAAGGGGATACAACATAATATCAGTACAATACACGGCGGGATTTTCCATGCAATCTGTTTGTGATACAGCGCAAAAAGGATTTGCGCAGTGTGCAGGATAAACAGAGGTAAAAGCACCATCAGGATTTTAGGGCGTACATATAATGTACCGTTTAGCAGGTAGGGAATAAGACACCAAATCCCACAAACCAAAAGGATAATGCTGTTTTTTCGGAAGTTTTTATGTGTCAGTCCAAGCAGCAGTACATAAAAACAAATAGCTGTCAGTCCAATGCCATAAATATCATATAGGAAACCATCCAAAGTGACATTTGGCGCAAGAATTTTTAGTGGGGATATACCGCCTTCTGCATGGCGGTGTTCTAAAATTGCTAAGCCAGCAGGAAGTAGAAGCATTGCAGCCATACAGATACCAATCAGTGACGCACGAAGCCAAGGGCGGAAAAATGCTTTTTGCTCCTGCCGATACCAGTACCAACCCAGCACCAACAAACTGGCAGGCGCGTAATAAAAGCTATGCAGCGCAATCAGCAGTATCCAGACTGGCAGTAGGCGGGTATGGCGCCGCCGGATTGATAAGAATGCCAGCATCAGGAATGGCATATAATTCACAAACATAACCTGTCGGTGCAAATGGAAAAAGCAGGCGGCGCTCAAAAACAACGCGGCACCGATGAATGCAAAGAAATGTTCTATATCATGCTTTAGCCAAAAGTAACACAAGACGCCAGAAAGCAGATAGCCAGCAATCATATAAGCAGGCAAAAGGATTTCCATTGGGATTTGCGGCAGCAGACAACCTAGTAGGATATCAGGGCGGAAATACCCATAATAGGCAAATTGATAGCCATTACAGCCGCCGCCAAGCGGCAGGAATGCTGGCGCAATGGTCTTTTGGGCGAGGCAGGCATTGCGAATGGTTTCCGCAAGTCCAATATGCTGGCTGTACCAATCAATTTCAGAACCATATAAGTAACCAGGTTTCCAGGTCAAAACAATCAAGGCAACTCCAAGGATGACAAGCATCGCCGGATAAAAACATTTTCTTTTCATAGGCTCCCTCTCGGCTCTTTTTTATTGCTAAAAAGAGTATAGCACAGATTCTATTAAATTCCACAAAAGAAATCCTTAAAAATTCTTAAGAAAATCAAGATTCCTGCAAAAAATCATGTATAATTACATAACGGAGGCGATAACAATATGAACCATATTCTGGTTGTCGATGATAACCCGGAAATCCGTGAAATTTTGCATATCCTTTTAAGTGGCGAGGGGTATTGCATTGAGGAAGCATCCAATGGGATGCTGGCGCTGGACAAACTGCATACACAGGATTTTGATTTAATTATCCTCGATATTATGATGCCTGGGCTGAATGGATATCAAACGTGCTTGGAAATACGGAAAACTAGTAATGCACCGATCTTATTTTTGAGTGCGAAAACAAAAGATGGGGATAAAACCCTTGGATTTTCTAGTGGTGGGGACGATTATCTAGCAAAGCCGTTTTCTTATAATGAGCTTATTAGCAGAGCAAAGGCACTTATCCGTCGTTATCAGGTTTATAAAGGCAAAGAAACGATTATGCCACCAGTTTCTTCCGTTTTACATTATGGTGATTTACAAGTGGATGAATCCAATCATTCAGTATTGCTGCATGGACAACCTGTCATATTAACAGATACAGAATATGCTGTGCTGGTTCTGCTGGTGAAAAACCGTGGGAAGGTTTATTCTGCGCAACAGCTTTATCAAACCATTTGGCAGGAACCCTATTATAATGGCGCAAATAACACTGTTATGGTACATATCCGGAACCTGCGCAAAAAAATTGAACCAGACCCGAAAAACCCTTCTGTCATTAAAACGGTATGGGGGAGAGGTTATTGTTGTGATTAAAGCAATGCGAAAATGGAAAATACGCACACAGCTTTTGGTGGTGATTATTTTAGGTGGTGTATTGGCGATATGGTTATTTGGGTTTTTGTGGTACCATGAGCCGGACGTTTGGATTTTTTGTCAGAGGTTCCCCAGCCTTAGTTGGAATTCTGAAGCGTTTAAGGAGAAGTTACGGGAAAAGGCACAGGAAACCATTATCCCGGAAGATGACAGCTTAGATGAAGAAGAAATTCAACTGGCCATGAAAGATTTCTTTGATTTGCGGGATGAATATACGAGTGTTTATCTTTATCATGCAGATGACCCAGAAGATAGCGTATACCGGACATTTCTTGCTGGCGCTTATGCACCGATGATGGATAATATTGCAGAACGTAGTATTTTAGATATTGGATATCAGGTGACAGGTGGACGTGGGGAAATGTATTTTTCGGATGTCATGCAGTTTGCAAATAAAAAAGCAGAAGTTATGATTTATTCTTTCCACCGCTATAAAGTTGCATATCCATATTTTTTAATTTCTTTTGTGTTAAGTGTTCTTACATTTTTATTTTGTGTCCTTGGGTTTATCAGTTGGAAAATGCGGGATATCCGTATATTAAAAGATGCAATCCTAGTTATGGCAGAAGGAGATTTACAAAAAGAAATCCCCGCCTTTGGCGAGGATGAAATTGGCATATTGGCCCATGAATTAGACCACTTGCGGATAGCATTAGATTCTAATATCCGACAGGAAGAACAAAGCCGCAAAGCCAACCAGGATTTAATTACAGCAATATCCCACGATTTACGTACACCACTGACGATTTTAAATGGTTATTTGGAGATTTTGCAGCTAGGGCGGACAGATTTACAGGCGGATTATTTACAGCGTTGTTTGCATAAAGTTGCAGATATCAAAGAAATGACAGATAAAATGTTTGAATATGCGCTGGTGTTTAAAGATAGTGAAAAACTCAGTTTGCAGCCGCTGCCGCTGCAATGGATAGAACAAAACTTAAATGAAAATTGTGATTTTATTCGGCTTGCAGGGTTTCAAGTGCAATTAAACTGCCATATTCAGCAAGGGAATCTTCTCGCGGATGCCGTTATCCTGAAACGGGTGTTTAATAATTTATTTTCCAATATATTAAAATATGGAGATAAGAAGCAACAGGTCGTGATTACCTGTCTGGTAGAAAAACAAAAATTAAAAATTATATTTTTCAATACCATCAAAGAAGAACACAGCGGTACAGAAAGCAACCGCATCGGGCTGCGGAGTGTTGAAAAAATGATTGCAATGCACTATGGACAGTTATATGTTCTTGCAGAGCAAAACACATTTATGGTAGAAATACAGCTTCCATTATTATAAAGAAGGATGAAAAAGCGCCTATTATCAGGCGCTTTTTTCATTATCTGAAATTACAGATTACCGAAGCAATTTCGGCACGGGTAATTTTTGCATTGGGGCGGATACTGCCATCTGTATAACCATTAAAGATACCAGCAGCAGTTACACAGCCTACGGCTTCTTTTGCCCAGGCAGCAATAGACTTGCTGTCTTTGAAGGAGGCAGGATTGCCAGCATAGCCTTTTGGCAGGCATCTTGCAATAACGCTCATTGCTTCGGCACGGGTGATTTCCGCATTAGGATTGAATTTTACAGTACCAGAAGTGCTGGCTTGCCCGCTCATTACATTAGCGCGCACCACAGCAGCAATAGATGACTTTGCCCATTTGGGCAGGGAAGCGGCATCTGTAAAAGGAAGCGCTATATCACCAGATGTATCAAGTTCCAGGACATTTGCCATTAGCACGGCAAATTCACTACGGCTGAGGTTTTTATTTGGGTTAAAACGCATGGTACCATTGGAAAGTTTCTCTCCATTCATGATCCCACGGTCGGATAGCAAGTTAATATATCCAGCAGCCCATGATGTGCTGATATCGGTAAATTTTGAAGTAGTACGGCTGCCCGCTGTGACAGTAACAGCTTTTCGGCTGCGGTTGCCTGCATCATCTTCCGCTTCAATGATGATAACATGGGAACCAGCGGAGAGCGCTTCTGTTTTCACATCAATGGCTGCGGTTGAGGTGAAATAAGATGTATTAACGGCGTTTCCATCAACAAAAGCATGGACGCGGTCTGGGTGCAGAGGGGAAGAGTCGTGGTCTTGTGTGATGCGGGCTGTTACATAAGCACTTTGTCCAGCATCAACTGTTGTTTTGCTGTCTGTAATCGTGATAGCAGGCGCATCAGTATTCACTGCGGCATATTCACTTAGCAAGATATGGTCAAGATATAGCGTTCCGCCACTGGCATGGGATAAACGAAGCCCAATTAAAGATGCAGCATTTTTGGGAACTTCAGCTTGAAGCTGTCGGTATGTGGATTGTACAGAAATACTGCATGGGACAGCAATTTCATTACCCGCTGCATCATGGAATATGACAGCAAGGTCACCGCTGCCAGCAGACAGCTTTGCCCATAAGGTAAAAGCGGATTTTCCGTTTACGCTTGTTTCCGGTAAAACGAGATCGGCTGTATTTCCTTCATAAACGGCAGCAAGTGCGCTATAGCCACGGGAAACGTGTTCTGGAGCTTCTGTTAAGGAAAGGGCTGCATTGGACGAGGAAAAAGGCTGTTCATCTTCAAAATCCGCAATGGACATTAAATCCTGTGGTTCTCCCATACCGATCGAAACAGAAACCGATTTAGAAACGCCATAGCAGGAAACATTAATTTTACCTGTGCCAGATCGGGTGGCTGTAAACAATCCATCTGCGGAAACGGTGCCAATATTGCCGGAAACACTCCAAACCATTTGTGAATTAAGGGATGCAATAGAAATCCCATTGCGGTAAACCACAGCATCAATTTGTGCGGTATCGCCTGCCTGCATGGATAAGGAAGAAACAGCTTTGCCGTCTTTCAAAAGGGACATGGCAGTTGGTTCATCTGTTACAAATAAATCCATACTGCCAGCAGCATTGCCAGCGGCAGCATTTACTTTGACACTGCCAGGTTCCAAAGGCGCGGTATATTTCCCAGCTACGGCACTGCCTGCGGAAGCAGAATAAGTGATTGTTTCAGCTGTGGTGGTTTTGTTATAACTATTGTCCAGCGCAGTGACTGTAAAATCCACTGTGCCGCCTGGTAAGACATAATGGGTGGAAGGTTCTAAGTGAAGATAAGCAGGGATGCCATCTGGTGACGCATTGTTTATAAGAAAAATAAATGTGGAACACCGGCGCTCGCTACCATCAGAAGGGCGGGTAACCGTTGCAGTTTTGCCAGCAGAAGGGTTTTTGACGGTCAGTGCAGAAGAACCGCCACCATCTAAAGCAACAGCAGAAACACATCCAAGCCCAGTAAGCTCATCGGCTAATTGTTTCGCCGTTAATCCTTTGCTGTAACTCGAATTTAGCCCATCAACTTCGTAAATCACAACACTGCCATCATTTTTAACGCCAACAGCAGAACGGGCGGTTGCGGATGAACCTGAATCGATGCCATTTGTGGTGACGTTGCCATTTAGCATCAGTTTTTTGCCGCCAACCGCATATAATACATCGCCCCAGCGTGCATCATTGGTTTCAAAGTTGATGGTAATCTTCTCACCAATCTGAAAATCAACCCAAGGCATACTGGTGCAGTCATCCCGGCGGGAAAGAATCATTTGGTTTTCCCCAATTGCAAAGGAATCACTCCCAGCCACTTTATCAACGACAGTGAGTGTAATTGGTTGTCCAATTTTTAAAGTAGAAAAGTCATCATATTCCATAATGATGCTTTGCCCGGCAGATGCAAAATGCGTGCTGTTAGAATAATAACGGTCCAGCAGGACAAGCCCACGGTCAGTACGTGTTTTATTATAATCAAAAACAGCAATCCGTCCGCTGTCACCGGAAACAACAATATTGGTAATCGGGTCGCCGATAATGGCAGAGCCATCCGGCATAAAGCCTACAGCGGCTTCCCAGTCAGTGGAAGTAATGACGCGCCCATTATCGATAAATAATCCTGTTGGTACGCCATCTGAAAAAGAGAAAAAGTCTGCATTGATGCCGCCAAGCACATCGTAGCCACGTTCAGATAAGGAAGCTGCGGCTTGTGAAAGCGATAAGCGGCTGCCATAAAACTGGTTGCCAGACCGAACGCCGATAGGGGATACAGCGCTGTTTGGCATATATGTAAGGATAGAAGCTTTTTGCAGCCCGTTGGCATTATAGCCTTCCTGACGAGAATAGGTTGTCCCAGAACCGATTGGATAAGAATAGGTAAACCCACCAGTTAAAGCAGACGCTGAGCCGGTAGAAAAAACAGCGCAGATTAAACAGCCTGCGAGAATTCGTTTTGCCTTTGAGAAAATCATATTGGAATCCCTTCTAAGATTAGATACATTGCAGCAAACTGTCAATCAGTTCGCTCAGCTTGGGGCTGCGCACAGATTTATCTGCTGCATGGCGGTAAATGTTTTTACGGGAATTATATAAACGGCGAGTTTCTGCCAGCTTATTCCCGCTTTTGTCCAGCAAAGGACGACTGGTCGAGTTGGAAAGGTTTTTTATAATTCGGAAAAATGGTGTATCCAAATGAATTAAAAAACCATTTTCCTTGATAATTTCTACATTTTCTGGGCGCAGTATGGCGCCGCCGCCAAGCGAAATCACTGCACCATCTGTTTTGCAAATTTCACGCAGATATTTGGTTTCCAAATCGCGGAATGCTTGTTCACCATCTGAGGCAAAAATGTCTGAAATTTTCCGATTTTCTTTTTCTTCCAGATAGATATCTGCATCAATATGTTTGAAGCCAGTCAAGCGGGACAGTCTGCGTCCTACTGTTGTTTTGCCGCTGCCCATAAATCCGCAAAGTACAAGGTTGCGTTTATGATGTTTTTCATGTAAACGTTTGACTGCCATTTTTGCAAGAACCCGCCGATGGATGCTGTCACAAGTGGAGGGATCAAATTGGGTGCCATTCCAAATGGTTTGTGCTGCTGCTGCTTGCATAATCAGCATATAAAGTCCATTGCGTACACGGGTTTTTCGACTGTGTGCCAAACACATGACCGAGGTAAGCGGGGGATTATAAATTGCATCAAAAACATATTCAGTTTTATGCGGCAGGAAGTATAGAGGTGTCTTCTCTTCGTGTGGGAACATACCAAGCGGTGTGCCATTGATGATAATCTGGGTATCTTTTGGAATATGACGACGTGTACACACACCAATTTTGGCATGGGGAAATGTACATAGAAGCTGTGTGCGCAGTGCGCGGGCTTTATCTAAACTACGTCCTGTGATAAATAAATGTGCACCAGAAGCAACACAGTGATATGCCATTACTGCAGCTGCGCCACCATAGCCCAGCAGCACAGTTTTGCGTCCACGCAGTTCCACATTGTCCTTTTCTAGCGTTGCCGCAAACCCAAAAATGTCGGTATTATAGCCGATTGATCTGCCATTTTTGAAGTGGATGGTGTTTACAGAATGCAGCCCGGCAGCATTTGGCTCCACTTCGTCCAGCAAAGGAATAACAGATTTTTTATGTGGAATTGTCACATTGATACCCTGCAATTTTTCTTGTGCCAGTTTTAATGCTTCTTCTAAATCTTCGGGCGGTACAGCAATGGCAATATAATCAGCCTCTATATGGGCGGCATCAAAAAGCTGCGCATGGAGTTCAGGACTCATCGTATGCCCAAGCGGCCAGCCGAATAAACCATAGGTAGAGCGCTTGGGCGTAAATTGGCGAAACTGCTCCAATGAATAGATCATTTTTACATTTTCCCTTCTAACTTTTTTAGTGTGTCAAAGAAATCAGGATAAGATATTGCTGTAATTTCTGGGTTTAAGATATCGCTTTGCCCTTCACAGCCAAGCGCACATACTGCCATACTCATTGCAACTCGATGGTCGTTAAATGATGCAAAGGATGCACCATGTAATGGGTGTCCGCCATCAATTACCATACCATCTTCTGTTTCACGTATTTTTGCACCCGCTTTAGAAAGTTCGCTGACCATGACAGCAATCCGGTTAGATTCCTTGACTTTTAGTTCCTGTGCATCACGTATGACGGTTTGCCCCTCTGCAAAAGCAGCAGCAACAGCAAGTATTGGCAGTTCATCAATTAGGCGTGGGATAATCTCTCCAGCAATGATTGTGCCATGCAGTTTTGTAGAACGTGCTGTCAAATCACAAACAGGCTCTGCGTTATTATGGTGGTTGGAAATGGTAATATCAGCCCCCATATCACGCAGGGCATCCAAAATGCCAGTGCGGGTTGGATTAATACCTACATTTTGAATGGTGATTTCAGAATTAGGGACAATGGATGCAGCAACAAGGAAAAATGCTGCGGAAGAAATATCTGCTGGGACAGCAATATCTTTTGAAATCAGATTTCGGGGTGGGATAAGAGTAACATGATTGTTCTCGGACTGTACTTCAGCGCCTAACGCACGCAGCATCCGTTCTGTATGATCGCGGGAGGGGGCTGGTTCAATAATATGGGTTGGGCTGTTTGCGTATAACCCAGCAAGCAAAATTGCGCTTTTGAGTTGTGCGGAAGCAACAGGTAATGTATATGAAATACCGCGCAGGGAAGGGACAGGATGGATTTTTAAGGGGCAATAATTTTGATGAATGCCCGTAATATCCGCCCCCATTTGACGTAGTGGGGTCATGATACGTCCCATGGGGCGTTTTTGAATCGAGGCATCGCCAGATATTTGGACAGGGAACGGTTGCCCTGCCAATATGCCGCAAAGCAAGCGGGTGGTCGTCCCTGAATTGCCTGTATATAGTGCTTTATCTGGTTGTTTTAGCCCATGCAGCCCAGCACCATGGACAAGGACTTCATGTTCAGTGGTTTCAATTTGCACACCCATATGGCGGAAACAATCAATCGTAGACAGGCAGTCTTCACCCATCAGGAAACCTGTGATATGCGTATCACCATCAGCCAATGCGCCAAGCATTACAGCACGATGGGAAATGGATTTGTCGCCGGGCACAGTAATTGTACCATGTAGCCCAGCAGATTGAGAAAGATACATTATTTTATTCCTCCGGTGCAGAAGTAATATGATAACTGCCAAGCAAACGGAATGAAGAAAGTTCCTCAGAAAGCTGGAATATCAAGGAACGGACATTTTCACTGACCAAACTGCCTTCAAAATCCGCATGAAAGCGGTAATTCCATGGTGTTTCCGGCAAGGGACGCGAATGGATTTCAGTTAAGTTGACATTGTGGTCAGAAAACATGGAGAGAACAGAAGAAAGCGTACCTTGATGATGTGGCAGGGTAAAGATAATGCTGACACGGTTATCCTCTGGCTGGGCGGAAAGCTGCCGACTGACCGCAATAAACCGGGTTTGGTTTGTCTTATCATCATTGATAGCGGCTGCCAGCACTTGAAGCCCATAGAGTTTTGCTGCATCTTCTGAACAGATTGCAGCACGTGTTGGGTTATTCCAATCCCGCACCTGTTGCGCAGCAACTGCGGTGTTTGCTGCTTTACAACGTTCCAGCCCATGTGATTTTAAGTATTGCTGGCATTGATCCAGTGCAGGTTCGATAGAATATGCTTGTTTAATGGTATCCATTGTTGCATTTGGACATCCTGCCAAGCAATGGCGGATATAATTGATATGGGAATGTGAAATATATAGGTTATATTTCACCAGCAGGTCACAGGTTTCATTAATGGTGCCGATGGATGAATTTTCAATTGGGATAACGCCAAGGTCTGCATTCCCTTGTGCAACATGGCGGAATACATCTTCAAATGTTGCAACGTGATGCAGCTTTGCCCCATTAGAGAACATATATTGTGCCGCCTGCGATTGATAAGAAGCAGGCAGCCCCTGATAGACAACATTTTTGGGGGAATTTATTCTTTCCTGCAATGGAAGGGATAAGATAGAAGGGTTTTGCGCTAAAATACGGCTGTATTGGTGCATTCGGCTAACTCGGATAATACCCTTTAACATCGAAACATATTCAGGCTGTAAATTATCTGGTATCCGTTCGCACATCATTTCAAGCAATGCTTGTTCACGGTCTGGTTTCAGCACCCGGTCGCCGGTTACAATTTTATAATCAGCAACTTGCTCAGAAAGTGCCATCCGCTTTAAGAACAGCTTTTGCATCTCATTGTCAATTTGGTTGATATCAAGGCGGATTTCATTCAGTTCGCGCATAACCATGGCCCTCCAAATAAAGATCGGTTAATGCAATGGCAGCAGCAGCTTCTATTACTGGCGCAGCACGTGTCACAATACAAGGGTCATGCCGCCCATGGATGCACAGTTCTTCCATTTCGCCGCTTGATAGATTCAGAGTACGCTGTGGTTTCGAGATGGAAGGTGTCGGTTTGATAGCAACACGGAAAAGTAGTGGCATTCCACTTGTGATACCGCCTAATATGCCGCCATTATGATTGGTTTCAGTAACGACTTTTTCACCTTCAGCAAGGGTAAAGGCATCGTTTGCATGAGAGCCGCGAAATTCCGTAAACCCAAACCCGACACCAAATTCCACACCTTTAACAGCAGGTACAGAAAACAGCAAGGAAGATAGCCGTCCTTCCACAGTATCCAGCATAGGACTGCCTAGTCCTGCGGGCATCCCAACAGCAGCACATTCAATGACACCGCCAACAGAATCCCCATCCATACGGGCTTCTTCAATTGCAGCCAGCATTGCCTTTTCAGCAAGCGGGTTGATAACTGGATAAGGTTGGTTACATAACTGCTCTAGTTGTTCGACATTTACTTCAATATCATCAAATGGGGTATCTTGAATCTGGGCAATAGATTGAATATGCGCACCAACAGAAATCCCTTTTGTTTTCAGATACAGCTTACACAGTGCCCCTGCGAATACCAACGGCGCTGTCAGCCTGCCGGAAAAATGCCCGCCGCCACGTGGGTCATTATAACCGCCAAAACGAACAAGCCCCGTATAATCCGCATGGCCTGGGCGGGGTTGGGCAGAAAAGTCCTTATAATCGCCTGAGCGGGTATCTGTATTTTCGATAATAGCACAAATAGGTGTGCCAGTTGTATAGCCCTGATAAATGCCAGAAAGGATTTTCGGGATATCTGCTTCTTTTCGCGCTGTGGATTGTTTATTTTTCCCGGGGGCGCGGCGTGCCATTTCATGAAGGACAAAAGCTTCATCAAAGGGCAGCCCTGATGAGAATCCATCAAGCACCACACCAATACCGCCGCCATGGGACTCACCAAAAATAGAAACTTTTAATGCATTTCCCCACACAGAACCCATAGTAGTGCCTCCTTAAATTTTTTGAATTAGCTGGTGCAAGGTTTCTACATCTATTTTTTCGATATCTGCCCGTCCTAAAGTACGGACAAGGATGAAGTTTACTGTAGCACCCATTTTCTTTTTATCGGACAGCAATGCATGGAAAATATCTTCTCGTGCATAGGGGAGTTCTGTTGGCAAGCCGAGATCCATTAGAATAGAAGCCAACACATCATCCAAATCATTGCTTTCCCCCATCGCATGGGATAATTTCATCGCGGCAACCATACCGATAGATACCGCTTGTCCATGGGTCAATACGGTATAATTACCGAGTTTTTCAGCCGCATGGCCAATGGTATGCCCGAAATTCAGGATCATACGCAGCCCAGTATCGCGTTCATCTGCTTCAACAACATCACGCTTGATTTTAACGCATTCATAAATAATGTCTTCAATGCGTTCCCGGTAGCGTGGCATACGGATCATATCTAAAATACCGCGGTTTTTGATACAGCCATACTTTACGACTTCTGCCATGCCGTCTGCAAAGGTTGCGTCTGGCAAGGTAGAAAGCATTTCCGGATCAATCAGCACCAGCCGTGGCTGATAAAATGCACCAACCAGGTTTTTCCCTTGCGGCAGGTCAACTGCTGTTTTGCCGCCAACTGAGGAATCCACCTGCGCAAGCAAGGTGGTAGGGATTTGGCATAAGGGGACACCGCGCAGGAATGTTGCTGCGGCAAATCCTGTAATGTCACCTGTTACGCCGCCGCCTAATGCAATAATAAGATCTTTTCGCGTTAGCCCATTTTTCAGGAAATCACAGTATAGACCTTCCACAGTTGCAAGCCGTTTATATTCTTCACCCGCAGGAATTACCGATACCGAAACTGGCAAGCTGAACTGGTCTTGCAATGTTTTCAGATAAAGTGGGGCAACAACCGAATCCGTCACAATATGTACACGACTGGGGGTAAAATACCGCATACATTGCGCGGCTGCTTGTGAAAGCAGACCAGCACTGATTAAAATGTCTGATTTGCTGCTGGTTCCGGTCAAGGTCAGTTGTTTTATCATGGTTTGCCGCTCCTTTTTGATATGTTTCAAATTTCGCGTCCCATCGCATTAGCGATGCCACGCAGGGAAGCCATGGTTTCCTCAAAAGATTCATAGGTCAAAGACTGGGCGCCGTCAGAAAGCGCGTGGGCGGGGTCGTTATGGACTTCAATCATTAACCCATCAGCGCCGGCAGCAATTGCCGCACGTGCAAGCGGCGCAACCATCCAATAGATTCCGCCCGCATGGGAGGGGTCAACAATAACGGGTAAATGGCTAATGCGTTTAAGCACAGGGACAGCAGAAATATCCAATGTATTGCGGGTATAGGTTTCATAGGTGCGGATGCCGCGTTCACATAAGATAACATTTTCATTACCGCCAGCCATTAAGTATTCAGCAGACATCAAAAATTCTTCAATGGTGTTGGCAAAGCCGCGTTTTAGCAACACAGGCTTATTGATTCGCCCCAGTTCTTTCAGCAACTCAAAATTCTGCATATTTCGTGCGCCCACTTGGAAACAATCACATTTGTCTAAAAATAGTTCGATATGGGCTGGGTTTGTGATTTCTGTAACGATTGGAAGTCCGGTTTCTTGATGTGCATGGTGTAGAAGTTCCAGTCCCTCAGCTTTAAGTCCCTGGAAAGAATATGGGGAGGAACGTGGTTTCCATGCACCCCCACGCAGCACGGTAGCGCCTTGACTTTGGGCGTGCTTCGCGATATCTGTAATTTGTTCCCGGCTTTCCACAGAACATGGACCTGCCATAACAACAATTTTGCGGTCCCCAACAAATACGTCTTGACCAATTTGAATTACGCTGTCTTGCGGGTGCATTTTACGGTTTGCCAGTTTGAATGGTTCCTGTACTTTGGTAATCCGTTCTACATATTCATCACGCAGCAGGGCATCTTTATCAACCGATGCGGTATCGCCAATTAATGCTAGGACAGTTGTGCCTGTGCCATAAAGCGGGTTTACATGGACACCAAAACGTTCTGTCAGCCATCCAGAAAGATGGTCAATATGCTCTTTGGATGCGCCATTTTTCATTACAATAATCATATCATAAATCTCCTTTGGAAAAGTGTAAATAGTGTGTAAAAATCGGCTGGGCAGCAATTGTGCATGAAAAAAACCTTCCGCCCATCCGGTTAGAGAAGGGACGAAAGGTATAACTTCCGCGGTACCACCCAATATTCGGCAAAACGCCGCACTTTAAATCCGATACAAACATATCGTACCTGGGTAACGGCAGGAATCCGTCAAAGCCTACTGGGCAAAAAAAGGTTTCAGCTTTGCAGCTCAAGAGGGAACTTCATAAAACCAATGCCTGCACCCACTTACAGTCAGGATGGATGCTCCCTAAAAAGCACGAGTGGTTTTATTACTTTCTCTTTCATCACATTTACAATATACGTGTATTATTATACGAATCCACGGGGGTTTTGTCAAGAGGAAAAAAATAAATTGCGTCATATGGCTTGTCTTTGTTTCATAGGATAAAGCAGGTGATGAAAATGAAAATACAGGAATCCAGAATCAGGGCATATACAGAAGCGGTAAATTGTCTGCCGCCACGCCTACAAAACGCAGTATTGCATATCCCAGATATCGAAAAATCCAGTTGTGAAGAACTGCGCTTGCGTGCCGGACAGGCAATCTATATTTCTTTGGAAGGGAAGGAAAAACCAGTTTCTCAACTTCGGGTGGGAATAGAAGATTTGAGGGAAACTGTAAGCCGGGCGGCAAGGTATTCGGTACATAGCTTTGGTGAAGCATTGGCGCAAGGGTACTTGCCTTTAGAGGGCGGGCACAGGTTAGGGGTATGCGGTACAGCCGTACTAAAAGCAGGAAATATTGCAGGCATCCGTACCATTACATCATTGAACCTACGTATCGCTTGCCAGTCTTTGGGCAGTGCGGATTCTGTACTGCATGGGGTACTGCATGATGAGCAAGTGAAAAGCACCTTGGTGATTTCACCGCCTGGGTTTGGCAAGACAACATTGCTGCGTGATTTAATCCGGCAAATATCTGGACAGGGCATACGCTGCGCTGTGGCAGATGAACGTGGGGAACTGGCTGCACTGCGGGATGGCATCCCGCAATTTGATATCGGCATCCAAACTGATATCATGGATGGATGTCCGAAAGCACAAGGCGCTATGCTGCTGATTAAAACCATGTCACCAACAGTTGTGGCATTGGATGAAATTACTGCTTCGCAGGATGTAGAAGCCATTGCATATGCTGGACATTGTGGCGTAGCGGTTTTGGCAACAGCGCATGCTTTTGGTGTAAAGGATTTATCTTGCCGCCCACTTTATCGGCAAATGCTTCAGCTTGGCGTTTTTGAACAGATTATAAGCATTGAGTGCAAAAATGGTGGACGGGAATATAAAATATCCGATTTAAGGGGGGATGGGGATGCTTAGGCTGCTTGGTACGGTATTGGTGATTGGTGCGTGTTCTGCTCTTGGGTTTTCAGCTAGGCAGCACATGGCGCATCGAGTTATTATACTGGAACAGTTCATACAGATGTTGGACATGATATCCGCAGAATTGGATAATCATCAAACACCTTTGCCAGATATCATCCATCAGCTGGCAGAAGAAAGCGGTACAGAACTGCGGCGGCTGTTTTCTGAAATGAACCGCCGTCTTGCTTGTAAAGATGGGCTTTCGTTTGCATACCGCTGGCAGACAACTATACGGGATATGGCACCAGAATTAGGGCTGGAAAGTGAAGAAATTACGATTTTGCGGGATGTTGCAGCCTATTTGGGACGTTATCAAGCAGAACAGCAGATTTTTGGGTTACAGCAGACACGTGCACGTTTAGAGTCTGTAAAGGCAAATGCCTTGCATACCTTGCAGACAAAGGGAAGTGTTTACCGTACCTGTGGGATTGCGGGTGGTATTGTGGCAGTCCTAATGATGTTGTGAGGTGGAAGCAGTGCAAATTGATTTGATTTTCAAAATTGCTGCAATTGGGATACTGGTTGCGGTATTTAACCAACTTTTAATCCGCTCTGGCAGGGAGGAACAGGCGTTAATGACAACACTTGCTGGGCTTGTGGTGGTTATGATGATTTTAGTACAAGAAATAGGAAATTTATTCAGTATGATGAAATCGGTTTTTGGGTTTTAACGTATGGAAATGGTTTCATGGATTGGAATTGCACTGACGGCTGCAATTCTTGCGTTGACGCTGAAACAACAGCAGCCTATTTTTTCATTGATGATAACTATTGCCGCTGTGTTGTGCTTGCTTTGGATTACAGCGCAATCGCTCAGCCAGTTGCTCCGGACATTGAAAAGCCTTGCAGATGCTGCAAAGATATCATCAGGCATTTATCTGCCGGTATTAAAAGCAGTCGGTATTGCTGCTGCGGTTCGTGTTGCAGGTGCAATCTGTAAAGATGCTGGACAGAGCGCACTTTGCATCAAATTGGAACTGCTGGGCAGTATTGCGGCGCTGGCAGCTTGCCTGCCGCTTTTCGAACAGCTTTTATCGTTGGTTGCGGATATGTTAGGATAGGGAAAGGTGGTGTTTTATGAAAAAGAAGCTATTGGCACTGGCGGCTGCGATATGGCTATGTTTTTCCTATGCGCAGGCTGCTGACCCAAATAATATCTGCAGTCAAATTGGGGCAGGGGATTTATTTCAAGCCCTGCCTGATGAGGCGGAAGATGCTTTATATGGTCTCAATACAGAGAATGCTGCGGAAAATTGGGAATCAACTATTGTGCGTTTATTTAAAAACTTGGATACGAGAAAATTTTTATCCAGCGCATTATGGAGTTTAAGCAAAATGATGGCGGTTGCAGTTATTGTCGGAATGCTTGGCGGTATTCGTACAGCGTCTGGCGGTGGAGATATCCCTATGATCACCATTGCTGGTGCACTTGCCATGACCAGCATTCTGCTTGGAGATTTACGGGGTATGCTGTCACTATGTACCCAAACGCTGAACCAAACTTCGGTTTTTTCCACAGCATTACTTCCTGTAATGGCTGGTGCCTTAACAGCGTCAGGCGCACCAGCTGTTGCCACAGCAACGCAAGGTATTACCATGTTAGCACTTGATTTACTGATACGGTTTATTACAGAATTGCTTGTGCCAGCAGTTTGCGCTCATATTGCAATTATTACTGTTAATTCTGCGCTGGGTAATGATATTTTAGGCGGGCTGGAGTCTTTTGTAAAATGGATGACAACCAGCAGTTTAAAACTCATACTTACCGTGTTTATCGCATATCTTTCAATATCAGGGGCAATTGGTGGGAGTGTGGATGCAGTTACGCTGAAAGCAGCAAAATTTGCAGTTTCCGGTTCTGTACCTGTGGTAGGCGGCATTATTTCTGATGCAACTGAATCTATGCTTGCTGGTATGGCTGCGGTAAAAAATGCGGTTGGCATTTTAGGGATGCTTGGTGTAGCAGCAATTTGCATTGCGCCATTTTTGCAAGTAGGCATCAATTATTTGCTGTTTAAAGCAGGTTCTGCGGTATTGTCCCCAATTTGCAGCAGCCCGCTTGCCAAGTTAATGGCTGGGCTAAGTGATAGTTTCGGGCTGATGCTTGGAATGCTTGGCACATGCAGCGCAGTGTTGTTTTTTGAACTTGTTTTTTCGATTATTATGGTGAAACCAATATGACTGGAATATTAAGACCAATTATCTTAGGCGTTTCTGCATCTGCCTTACTGGGCAGCGCCGCAATGGCGCTGGTGCATACAGGCGCATTACGGGAGGTAATCCGGTTGGCAGTAGGGGTTATGATGATTTTATCTTTGCTGCTTCCGGTTTCCAAGCTGCATTTCAGCCTGCCTTTGGATTGGATGCGCAACCATACCCAATCTGTGTCCAAACAGGTAGAGCAAGTACAGCAGCAGCGAAAAGGTTGGATGGCAGAGTCCTCTGCAAAAGAGGTCAGTACATATATGATGCACCGGGCGCGTGCGGAAGGGATTGAATGCGAAATCAAGATACAGGCATCTATGGTTTCAGAAGATACAGTTTCTTTGGATCACGCTGAAATCCGGGCGTCACTAACATCAGAGCAGGCAGAAAAAATTGCTGCCATGCTGGAAACAGAATGCGGTATACCACGGGGGAATCAGACATATGTGGAAAACTGAAATCCTAAAATGGGGCACAAATCTTATGCCTATACTGCAAAAATATAAGTATGTGTTTGTTATCTTGCTGGCAGGGCTTATCATGTTATATGCAGGTGCGCTGCGTGATAAGCCAGAACAAGAAATTAAACAGGAAACAGAAATATTTGGGTTAGAAAACTTCAAGGAAGATTTGCAAAGCAAATTATCCCATATTGAAGGTGCGGGACAAGTGGAGTTGCTTTTATCATTGGAAGGCAGTGAAGAAACTGTGTATGCTTCTAATGTTCGGCAGTCCAGCACAGGGGATGATAATACTTCTTATGAAAATAGCCTTACGGTGCTGTCAGATGGAAGCTATGGAGAACAGCCAGTGCGTACCAAAAGCATTTGCCCGACTTTTCGCGGTGCAGTAGTGCTGTGTGAAGGTGGTGACCAGATAGCAGTACGCCTTGCAGTGACAGAGGCGGTTTCAGCAGCGTGCGGACTTGGCGCAGATAAAATTTCAGTTTTGAAAATGCAAAGCAAATAAAGGAGGAAATTATGATGAAACTGAAAAAACGGGGTGCGGTTTATGGCATTATCGCAGTGATGTTAGGTGTTGCGGTGTACTTAAACTGGAGTTATGTCAGCACACCAGAAGATTTATTGGTGGCTGGACAGGTGAGCAGCAGCGGGCAGAAGGATAAAGAAGAACAAGATAACGGTGCGGCAAAAGAAACCGGTGGCGCTGCGGATACAGAAGCAGTGACCGCAGCTGATTATTTTGCACAGTCCCGGCTGTCGCGTGAAAAAGCACGGGATGAAGCAATTAGCATCCTCAAAGAAACCATGGGGGATGAGGAAACTGATGAAAAAGGTAAGACCATGGCAAGTGAGCAGATTTCCAAGCTGGCAGAAGACTCTGTAACAGAAGCACGGATAGAAAGCTTAATTAAAGCAAAAGGGTATAGCGAAGCGGTGGTATTTCTGGGTACAGACAGCGTGAATGTCATTATTGCCCCGCCACAGGCTGGCTTTACCGAAACAGATGCTTCCAAAATAAAGGATATTGTGGTTGCGGAAACCTCACTGGGGGCAGACCAGATTACAATTGTTGAAGCCGGATAAAACGAAAATATAGATTAGGGCTTACAATATCTTCTCTGCTGTGGTATAATAACCTGAAGATAAGCATCATACTATCAAAAGCAACGAGTAAAAGGTTGTTTGCCATGAAGCACATTATTTATGGCAGTATGATTATGAAAGGAAGCGTTTGTATGGCTGAACATAAGGATTACTGGGCAACGGAAGGCGACCAAGGTACCATTAAGATTTCAGAGGATGTTGTTGCATCAATTGCTGCGTTGGCAGCTTCCGAAACAGAGGGCGTAAGTGGTTTGTACTCCAGCTTTACCAATGATATCGTGAATTTCCTTGGGAAAAAGAGCCTTGCAAAAGGCGTCCGAGTTGTTTTGGGGGAAAATGATACTGTTGAAGTGGAAATTTGCTACCTTGCGAAATATGGGTACAGCATTCGCGATGTTGCGAAATCCGTTCAGGAATCTGTCCGGTCATCAATTGAAGCGATGACTGGCTTGCACACATCAGCAGTCAATATTTTTGTTGGCGGCGTGACATTTGATGCGCCGGAAGAAGTTTCGTCTGTTCCAGCAGCCGAGATGATGGAAAGCGAATAAGCGGATAAGCGCGGGGATTTGTATCTTCGCGCTTATTTTGTTCATTTGTTTTGCTGCTGTCCCTTGCGTTTGCATCAGAAAACGTGTAAAATAAATTACTATAACAGTGATTGCATAAATTTTCTTTGGAGGAGCATAATGAACAGAAAAGAAGCCAGGGAAATTGCGCTGCACCTTGTCTTTGGCATGGGGTTTCGCAGTTTTTCAGCAGATGAAGTTTTATCTGACTATTTGGACAAAGGCATCATGGAATCAGTTGGAAGCGACGTTGCACTATATGCCAAGGAACTGGATGAAAAACAGTTTCAATATATTCGCGGGATTGTAATTGGTATTGCAGATCATTTAAGTGAACTGGATGCTTTGATAGAACAAAACGCACGGGGGTGGAGTATGAAACGTATTTCCCGCATCACAATGGCTGTATTGCGCCTTGCGATTTACGAAATGCAGTATGTGGAGGATGTGCCGACCAGTGTTGCAATCAACGAAGCGGTAAACTTGGCAAAAGCATATGAAACAGAAGATACAGGAACATTTGTAAATGGTATTTTAGGGGCGGTTAGCCGTGCACAGGGGTTTGCATGAGCCGGTTATATCTTGGGATTGATACATCCAATTACCGCACTTCTGCTGCAATTTTTGATGCCGAAACCCTTTTCTATCAAAATTTCAATCGGCTTTTGGACGTCCCAGTGGGTGCACATGGATTGCGGCAGTCAGAAGCGTTGTTTCAGCATACGTTGCATTTACATAAGCAGCTTGCCAGGCTGCCTGCTGGTGTTGGCAAAGAAATACGGGCAGTATGTGCCAGCACCCGCCCACGGGCTGTGGAAGGCTCCTATATGCCTTGCTTTTTAGCAGGGGAGGGGACAGCTCGTAGCATTGCCCATTTGTTGGATATCCCATTTTATACAGCATCTCACCAACAAGGACATTTAGCCGCTGCTGCGTTAGGGGCAGGATGTCTGGATATGTTGGGCAAGACTTTTTTAGCATGGCATCTTTCTGGAGGGACAACAGAATTATTGAAAGTTACCCCTGACAGCAATGGGCTGCCTTGTGCCGAAATTATTGGCGGCACAACGGATATTTCAGCTGGGCAACTTGTGGACCGAATAGGGGTATTGTTGGGGCTAGGATTTCCAGCAGGTATAGAACTGGAACAATTGGCGATAAAAGGGGAGCAAAAGGGTTTTCCAGTAAAAGTAAAAGATTGCTTTTTTTCTTTATCAGGAATGCAGAATAAGGCAGAACAGCTGCATGATACAAGTAAACCGGCAGAAAAGGTTGCCCGGTTTGTGATAGAAACGATTGCATATGCAGTGGTGGAAGCAACTGGACAAGCCCGAAAAGATGAAAAATATCCGGTTTTGTGTGCGGGCGGTGTGATGGGCAATATGTATATCCAGCAGCAGATGAAAGAAAAATTTAACGCGTATTTTGCTATGCCAGAACTTTCTGGGGATAATGCGGTAGGGGCTGCCATTCTTGCGGCGCAGCAGAAGGAGGAAACATTATGGTAAACTCCCGCATTTATACGGTGACACAACTAAACCAGGAAATTAAGAATTTACTGGAAAGCAATCCGCCCTTTTTTAATATTTTTGTACAGGGGGAGATTTCAAATTATCGTCCAAACCCATCTGGTCATATTTATATGACCATTAAAGATGCTGGGGCGGCAGTGAATGCAGTTATGTTCCGTTCGGATGCTGTACGATTGAAATTCCGTTTGCAAAATGGTATGAAAATTGTTGCACGTGGGCGGATTGGCTTTTTTCAAAAAAGCGGTCAGGTGCAGGTTTATCTCGCGGATATGATGCTAGATGGGGCTGGGATGCTGCATATCCAGTTTGAACAGTTAAAGGAAAAATTATATCAGCAGGGTTTGTTTGAGCAATCCCATAAACAACCATTACCGATGTTCCCGGAAAATATTGCTCTGATTACTTCTCCCAACGGGGCGGCTGTGCATGATATGCTGCGCATCCTTGCACGTCGCTGGCCATTGGCAAAGGTACAGATTGTCCCAGCATTAGTACAAGGTAAAGATGCACCAGCAGATTTGGTGCGTGCATTGCAGCTGGCAAATGCTTATCATACAGCGGATGTGATTATCATTGGCAGGGGCGGCGGTTCTTTGGAGGATTTATGGGCTTTCAATGAAGAATGTGTAGCACGTGCTATATATGCTAGCCATATTCCGGTGGTATCTGCGGTTGGTCATGAACCAGATGTGACAATTTCAGATTTTGTTGCAGATTTGCGTGCCCCAACACCTTCTGGCGCGGCAGAACTGGCTGTTCCAGATTGCAGGGAGATAAAACAGCAAATAGATGCACTGAAAGACAGATTATATGCAAGCATCAAACAGAAATGCAAACAAAATATAGCAATGCTGAATACATTAGAGCAAAGGCTGGAATTTCATACGCCTATGCGGCTTGTCAATGCACGAAAAGAAACTGTAAAGGGGTTAACCAGCCGTTTGTTGCGAGTAATAAATACGCTGCTTCAGCAGAAAAACATTGCAAGTGATTATACTTTACAGCAAATGATTCAAACGCAAAAACAACGAATCTTGCATGAAAAATCCCGATTTTCGCAGCAAGTAGCAGCACTTGATGCTCTTAGCCCGCTGAAAGTATTAAGCAGGGGATATGCTGTTGCAGGTAGGGCGGATGGTGAAATCATTACAAATGCATCAAGCCTTTCTGTGGGAGAAGAGATCAATATACGCTTTGCCCATGGCAGCGCAGGTTGTAGGGTGTTTACAATCAAAGAAATAGGAGGAAGTTGAATGGCAGGCAGGAAAAAACAAACTTTTGAACAGGCGATGAAGCGGCTGGAGGAAATTGTTCAGACATTAGAACGCGGCGACCCGCCGCTGGAAGAAAGCATGATTTTGTTTGAAGAAGGAACCAAATTATCTACTGCATTGCGTGAAATGCTAGACAATGCAGAACAGAAAGTTTCTATATTGACACAAGATAAAGATGGTGAAACAACCGAAATGCCATTTTGGGCGGAAGGGGATACCGATGACATTTGAATCACGCCTAAAAGAATATGTCCAGGGAATCGAGGACTTTTTAGCAGATTATTTTCAATCTACAAGCTGTACAGGGCAAAGTCGAATCGTTGAAGCCATGCTATATTCTATCATGGCAGGTGGCAAACGGATTCGTCCTGTATTGGTTATGGAATTTTGCCGGCTATCCTGTGGCAATTGGGAGAAAGCGCGTCCTTTTGCAGCTGCATTGGAAATGATTCATACGTATTCTTTGATTCATGATGATTTGCCTTGTATGGATAATGATGATATGCGGCGTGGCAAGCCAACAAACCATAAAGTATATGGTGAGGCAATGGCAATTTTATCTGGAGATGCACTGCTGACACAAGCATTTGAATTGGCATCTAATCCAAAACATATAGAAGGTATCCCAGCAGAAGCCGCTCTATGTGCAATACATGATTTAGCGCGGGAATCTGGTATATTAGGGATGATTGGCGGGCAAGTGCTTGATTTGGATGCGGAAAATAAAACATTGGATTATTCCGATTTAATCCAGCTTCAGCAAATGAAAACTGGGGCGCTGATGCGTACAGCAGCCCATATGGGCTGCATAATTGGACAGGCATCGGCAAAACAGCTTGCAGCCGCGGACAGATATACATCATCTCTTGGGCTTGCATTCCAAATCCAAGATGATATTTTAGATATTGAAGGTGATGTGCAGGAATTAGGAAAACCGATTGGCTCAGATGTGGAAAATGGGAAATCAACCTTCCCAATGTTGCTCGGTTTGCTAGCCTGTCGCGAAAAAGTCAGGCAGTTAACAGATGAAGCTATTGACAGTGTGCGCCAGGCATTTACAGACCCATGGTTTTTGGTGGAATTGGCTGAAAGCCTGGTAAACCGGAGAAACTAAATTTGAAATAATTCCAGTACACCATTGCAATGAAAATGCCCAATTATATCGCCAGGAAGTCGGATTTTCAGCCTTTTTGCGTATGAAATATCAACTTTTTCAGAATATCTGTTGGGCGGAATGTGAAAAATACCTGCACCCCCTTGAAAATGCAGTAGCAAATCTGATATAATACAGCTTAGCTAACGTACCTCTGGAAGGTTCTCATGTACGGAAATGCTGGTGACGCAGTATCCTAGTCAGTGCATACGACCCCGAAAGCGGGCCTAAAAATCCGTTAAAGGGCACATCGATGAAGTCTCTGGTGCTTGCTTCTTACGCCCAGTCTGGGGTGGGTGCTGGGGGTTAAGGCTTCAGGGCGCTTTTCAATGGCATGAAATACCGACCCTGTTGCCGTGGAGACCCGTAGTTGTCGGACACCTATAGCATCCTTCGGGATTGATGGATGTCCAACGATGCGGGGTGAAACCTGTATTGCGGTGTGGCGGCGGTTATGCCCTATGCTGGGCTTTGCCCAGCCGCATAAAGACCAAAATGCTGTGTGCAGAGTAGCCTGCCTTGCGTGGGCATGGTGAATGGAGTACCTGCTTCCAAACGCACGGCCATGTGTTTGGAAGAATCGATCTTGAAACCATGTCTGCAAAAGAGGCTAAGGGTCGTGTTGGCTGTTGTGGAAATCACCTAGGCTGTCTTGTAAAGGGCAGGCGTGGGATTGCAGTACGGACTAAGTGGCAATTCGGTCCCGGATATGGTAACATACCGGCTTGGCTTTCAAATGGAAACAGCCAGAGCGGCGACGCATGGTAAGCCACGGGGAAATCCAACCGAACCTCAAGCCGTAAGATTAACCTCGCCTGCTGTCACCTTTTTATGTACCAAGCAGGCTCGAAGCTGCGGTTTCGAGCCTTGTTTACATATTTTACGATGAAAAAAGGAGTAAAACAGGATTGGACGCAAATGACAGACGAAAAAAAAGCGTATTATCCCAAATAAACTGGAAATGGGTATGTACAATCACTGTGCTGAGTTTCCTCATTTCGGTTTCTATGTCGTATATTTCTTCCGAAGCACTTGGCAATGTTGGGAATATCCTTGCTTTCGTGATCTTATTTATCTTTATTGCCATTGGCATTTTGTTTGATATCATCGGTATGGCAGCGACTTCGGCAACTGAAAAGGAATTTCATTCAATGGCATCCAGAAAGGTTTCCGGCGCAAAAGAAGCGGTGTGGCTTTCCCGGAACGCAAGCAAGGTTTCCAGTTTGTGCAATGATGTGGTTGGCGATATTTCAGGCATTATCTCTGGCGCAACAGGCGCGCTGATTGTCGCCCGGCTGACAAGCGGCATGGATATCCTGCCAGCTTTGCTGACTTCGTTGACGATTACAGGTTTAATTGCCGCGCTGACAATCGGCGGGAAAGCCATCGGCAAAGGTTTTGGCATTGGGTATAGTGTGAAAATCGTCTTTGCTGTGGGCAAAATCCTTTCAATTCTGCCAATCCGCTTTGATAAAAAGTGAACCGCATTTGGGCAAGGAGAATGTATGAAACGGTATGGTATTCTGGATCGGGTAGAACTAAGTGACTTGCAGCAGCTTTCTTATGTGTCGCTGGAGGAACTTTGTGCCTCTTTACGCGAGTTCATTATTGACCACGTTTCTGAAACAGGCGGGCATTTATCCTCAAACCTTGGTATTGTAGAATTAGCTGTCGCATTGGAACGTGAATTTCATTCGCAGAAAGACCGCATTATTTATGATGTTGGACACCAATGCTATGTACATAAAATCCTAACTGGGCGCCGCAAAGGCTTCCGGTATTTGCGCCAGCTTGGCGGCATATCTGGTTTTCTGCGCCCGCAGGAGTCCGAAACCGATCCTTGTATCAGTGGGCACGCTTCTAATTCGGTTTCGGTTGCCCTTGGCATGGCACATGCACGTACCATACGTGGGCAGAAATATCATGTCGTTGCAGTGATTGGCGATGGCGCATTAACTGGCGGCATGGCATATGAAGCGCTGAACAGTGCTGGGGATAGCGGCGAACCGTTAATTGTCGTTTTGAATGATAATAATATGTCAATTGACCAAAATGTTGGCGCACTCAGCAGACATTTGGCGCGGTTGCGCATTAGCCCACGATATATGCGCCTGAAAACACGAGTAAAAAAGGTTTTCAGCGCTATACCAGGCGGAAAAAATATTGTACGTACCATTTCCTGTATCAATAGCGCGGTAAAATCTGTGCTGCTTCCAAGTTCTTTGTTTGAAGAAATGGGTTTTGCTTATCTCGGTCCAGTGGATGGGCATGACATAAAAGCAGTCTGTGAACTTTTGCAGCTTGCTAAACGGATGAAAAAACCAGTTTTGGTTCATGTGATGACCCGTAAAGGAAAAGGTTGTGCCTATGCGGAAGCACATCCGGATGCTTATCATGGAGTATCTCGGTTTGACCCAGTCACTGGTGCGGCTTATGGCAAAAGCGAAGATAGTTTTTCTTCTGTTTTTGGGGAAATATTGTGTGAAATGGCAGCGCAGGATGGGCGTATTTGTGCCGTAACTGCTGCAATGCCGTCAAGTACAGGGCTTTCTAGATTTGCACAGCAGTTTCCCAAGCGTTTTTTTGATGTTGGCATAGCAGAAGAACACGCGGTAGCAATGGCTGCTGGAATGGCAAAACAAGGGCTAAAACCGGTATGTGCAATCTATTCGACCTTCTTACAGCGTAGTTATGACCAGCTTATTCATGATGTTGCAATTGACGGTAGTATCAATGCAGTTTTTGCCATCGACCGTGCTGGCATTGTTGGTCCGGATGGTGCAACCCATAATGGCGTTTTTGATATTGCTTATTTGCGTTCTATCCCTGGCATGAAAATTTTATGCCCCTCTAATTTTGCAGAACTAAAGTCTATGTTGACAAGAGCGTTTTATCATGAGCCAGGCGCAGTTGCAATCCGTTATCCACGTGGTGGGCAAGGAGATTTTCAGGAAGATACAACAGGACAGTGGGCTGTGTGCGTTCGGAAAAGTACAGGGCGCCCAAAAGTGACCATCATTTCTTATGGCATAATGATAAATGAAGCGCTTTTAGCTGCGGATTTGCTGGCTGGGCAAGGTGTCAATACACAAGTTTGGAAAGTCAATGAAATTAGCGAAACACATCGTCAGCTAAGTTATGAGATGATTGGAAGCTTTGGAAAGTGTGTTTATGTTTTGGAGGATGTCGTGCATAATGGATGCTTTGGGCAGGCTGTTGCGGAAGCGCTTCAGGATTTCGATATTAAAGTATATTTTTTAAATACAGGGAATCGCTTTTTGCCGCATGGCAGTGTTGCAGAGATTTATCGGTATTGTGGTATTGACGGCGGCAGTGCTGCGCAGCAGATTTATGAACAGGTTTCACATGGCACAGGAATAGGATAAATAAAAATGGCAAAAAAAAGATTGGATGTTTTATTATTCGAACGAGGACTTGCTCCCTCTAGGGAACGCGCAAAGACAACCATTATGGAAGGACTTGTTTATGTCAATGGTCAAAAGGCAGATAAAGCAGGCGAAAATGTTACAGAAGATGCACAGATTGAAGTCCGTTCCACTGGCAAAGACTTTGTTTCCCGCGGCGGCAAGAAAATTGAAAAAGCACTAGGGCATTTTGGGATAAACCCGGAAGGGTTGGTTTGTATGGATATTGGTGCATCTACAGGGGGTTTTACCGATTGTTTATTGCAGCGCGGCGCAGTGAAAGTGTATGCCATTGATGTGGGTTATGGACAGCTTGCTTGGCGTTTGCGGCAGGATTCCCGTGTGATATGTATGGAACGTACCAATATCCGATATGTTACGCCAGATATGCTGATGGAAATACCAGATTTCGCTGTAATTGATGTATCATTTATTTCTTTAAAACTTGTCTTGCCGGTTGTAGCGCAACTGCTTTCTCCAAATGGGCAGGTTGCTTGCTTAATTAAACCACAATTTGAAGCAGGCAAAGGTAAAGTCGGGAAAAAAGGGGTTGTCCGCGACCCAGCAATTCACACCGAAGTATTGGAGAATTTTCTGCTTTATGCCCATGATGCGGGGTTTCATGTATTGGGGCTGACCTTTTCCCCAATTAAAGGCCCAGAGGGGAATATTGAATATTTGGGCTATATTTGCAAAACTGGGTCAGAAGGGGAATGTGATATCCCTGAGGTGGTTTTACAGTCCCATGAACAACTGGGTAAAAAGGAATAACGATGAAGAATGTATTTATCAGCCCTAATATGCGAAAAAATGGTATTATCAATGCCGTTTTAGAAGCCTGCCAAATACTGCATAGTTGTAATGCGCGTATTATGATGCCAATACAGGCACAGGCAATCGGTGTGGATGGCAGCGATATTATTTATATTGACAGCAATGATGCCATTGCTCAGGCGGATTTTGTGATTTCCCTTGGCGGGGATGGTACAATCTTGCGGGTTGCGCGGCAAGCGGCTGCGCATTGTGTGCCGCTTTTGGGCATAAATGTAGGGCATGTCGGTTTTATGACTGAACTGGAACGGGAAGAAATGGGGCTTATCCGTGAGGTCTTTGAAGGGAAATATGAGATTGACAACCGTATGATGCTGGAATTATCTATTTTACGCGGCGGGCACGCAGTATATACCCAAACCGCCCTCAATGATGTTACAGTGACAAAGCAAAATCCATTCCACGTCATCCGGTTGGATATCAGCGCGGATCGTGTGCCAGTGACAAGATTTCGTGGAGATGGCGTGATTATTGCAACGCCAACTGGTACAACCGCTTATTCTCTTGCGGCAGGCGGGCCAATTGTAGAGCCTTCTGCTGAAAATATTGCGGTAACACCAATTTGCCCTCATGCTTTGCAGGCAAAATCCTTTGTTTTTTCGCCCGAACGTGAAATTGCTGTAACAGCGTCCGGGCTGGATGGAAGTGCTGTTTGCGTTTCGGCCGATGGCGATAAAGGGCTGGAAGTACGTCCTGCGGATGTGGTGGTTGTGCGGCGTTCTAGATTGGATATGCGGCTAATCCGCATTAAAGGGCAGAGTTTTTATCATATTTTGCGGAAAAAATTATCTGATGGAGGCGCACTGTATGAAATTTCAACGCCAGGCTAAAATACTGGATTTGATAGACCAGTTTGAAATTGAAACGCAAGAGGAACTTTCTGAACATTTGCGCGACCTCGGTTATACAACAACACAGGCAACCGTATCTCGCGATATCAAGGAATTGCGCTTAATTAAAATTTTATCCTCCACAACGGGGAAATACCGCTATGCTGTGGCAACATCTGAAGTGGAAAACAGTTTTACCAACCGGTTGCGCAATATTTTTAAGGAATGTGTGACCGAAATTAGCTACGCACAGAATATGGTGGTTATTAAAACACTGCCTGGGTTGGGACAAGCTGCTGCAATGGCAATTGATGCAATGCGTGATAAACGAGTGGTCGGCACGCTTGGTGGCGATGATACCGTGTTTATTGTCATGCGGGATGAGGCGGTTGCCAGCCAATTTTGTGCGGAAGCACAAAAAACACTTTTATAAATTACCCTGGGGAGGGTTTTGAAATGCTTAGCCTGCTTCATATTGAAAATATTGCAGTGATTGAACGCGCTGATATTGAATTTGCCAGTGGGCTTACTGTGCTGACCGGCGAAACTGGTGCAGGTAAATCCATTATCATTGATTCTATTGGCGCCATTATGGGACAGCGCACCAGCAGGGAATTGATTCGCGCTGGCGCGAGGAAAGGCTTTGTTAGTGCGGTATTTACCGGGCTTTCTCAAGAATTAACAGCATGGCTGTGCGAAAACCAGCTGGAAGGTGAGGAAATTGATACAGTACACATCCAGCGGCAAATTTCTTCGGATGGGAAATCCCTTTGCCGGGTGAATACCAGACCAGTGCCGGTTTCGGTACTAAAACAAATAAGCCCTTTTCTGCTGAATATCCATGGGCAGCATGATGGACAGAAGCTGATGGATGATAACTGCCATATTGATTTTTTGGATTGCTTTGCAGGGTTGCAGCAAACTTTTGATGAATATACGCCATTATATCATCAACTCCTTTCCCTCAAACGTCAAATCAATGAACTCGACCGCAGCGAACAGGAACGGCTTCAGCGGCTGGATATGTTAAGTTTCCATGTGGAGGAAATTGACGGAGCAAATCTCCATGTAGGAGAAGATGAAGCATTGGAAAAACGAAAAGCATTTTTTGATAATATTGGGAAGCTGGCGGCTGCGTTGGCACAGGCGCACAATGCCTTGGATGGCGATGAAGCCAACCCAGATAGCATGGGTGCCTATGATTTGCTTTGTGTGGCAGCAAATGCACTATCTGATTTGACTGGTGTATCTGATGAATTGTGCAATATGGCAGAACGTGCTAATGAACTAAAATATTTGGCGCTGGATTTGCGGGATGCTGTGGCACAGCAACAGATGAATACGGAATTTTCCCCTGATGAACGGGCTATGGTGGAAGAACGTTTGGATATGATATACCGTTTGAAGCAAAAATATGGGTCTACTATCAGGGGAATTCTGGAATATGCCGATCAATCACGTATAGAATTGGATTCTTTACAATCAGCAGATGAACGGCGTGAAAAATTACTTGCAGAATATAAGGCGTTGCGAACCCAGGCACGGGAAACCGCAGGGTTGATATCCGCTGCGCGGAAAACGGCTGCGCTTCAACTGGAAAAACGTATTGTTACGGAACTTTCAGAATTGGATATGTCCAAAGTACGGTTGTCTGTGCGGGTGGAAAGCGGCAGTAAATTAACCGCAAAAGGTGTAGACACGGTATCTTTCCTGATTTCCGTCAATCCAGGGGAAACATTGCGTCCGCTTTCTAAAGTTGCTTCTGGCGGTGAGCTTTCCCGCGTGATGCTTGCTATGAAAAATGTGCTTACAGAACAGGAACCTGTTGGAACGCTTATTTTTGATGAGATTGATACAGGTGTATCTGGACGCGCTGCGCAGAAAATTGCATACAAACTGGCGGCAATTGGTCAAAAAAAACAGACATTGTGTGTAACACATTTGCCGCAGATTGCAGCAATGGGGAATAACCATATGTTGATTACTAAATCTGTGTTAAATGGACGGGCTTTTACAGAAGTGCGTCCGATTATAAATGATGTGCGTACAGAAGAAATTGCCCGTATGATTTCTGGCGACCAGATTACAAAGGCTTCCCTTGCCAATGCGGCGGAACTGCTTTATGATGCGAAAGTAAAAAGAACAGGTGATAACATTGGTCAGGCAAATTGAAAACTTAAAGGAATGTGTCCCTTGAAAATCACATTTGGCATGTTTTTTGAATAGATAAAAGGAGCTGTAAAAATGACTGTTTTTGAAGAATTAAAAGCACGTGGGCTGGTTGCCCAGTGTACCAATGAGGAAAAAGTGCAGGATCTGTTGGATCATCATAAAATAACTTTTTATATTGGCTTTGATGCCACTGCTGACAGCCTTCATGTTGGGCATTTCCTTCAATTGGTTGTCATGAGCCGCCTGCAAAAAGCAGGGCATCGTCCCATTGCATTGCTTGGCGGCGGTACTACCATGATCGGCGACCCAACTGGTAAAACCGATATGCGGAAAATGCTAACCCCAGCTGAAATTGAACATAATGCGGAATGCTTCCGCAAGCAAATGCGCCGTTTGGTTGATTTTTCAGACGGAAAAGCGGTTATGATCAATAATGCAGACTGGATTTTAAAATTTAATTATATGGATTTTTTACGGGAAGTCGGTGTGCATTTTTCGGTTAATCGTATGTTAACTGCGGAATGTTTTAAATCACGCCTTGAAAAAGGACTGAGTTTTATTGAATTTAATTATATGCTGCTTCAGTCTTATGATTTCCTGCATTTATATCGGACGATGGATTGTAAAATGCAGCTTGGCGGCGATGACCAATGGTCAAACATTATCAATGGTGCAGATTTAATCCGGCGCGTTGATGGTAAGGATGATGCTTATGGGCTGACCTTTACATTGCTGACAACATCAGAAGGCAAAAAGATGGGTAAAACAGAAAAAGGCGCTGTGTGGCTTGATCCGGAAAAGACATCGCCATATGAATTTTTCCAGTATTGGCGCAATGTTGGGGATGCTGATGTCATCCGTTGCATGAAGCTGCTGACTTTTATCCCGTTGGATGAAATCGCGGAATATGAAAAGCTTGAAGGCGCAGGGCTCAATACTGTCAAAGAACGGCTTGCCCATGAAATTACAATGATGGTACATGGCAAGGAAGAAGCAGACAAGGCATTGGCAGCGGCAAAAGCTCTGTTTGGCAGCGGCGCTGCGGATGAAAATATGCCGTCAACAACGCTGCATTCGGAAGATTTTACAGATGGGCAAATTGGCGTATTAGCACTTCTTGTGAAAACTGGGTTGGCGTCTTCTAATGGGGAAGCACGCAAATTGGTACAGGGTGGCGGCGTTTCCTTGGACGGCGAAAAAGTTTCAGACCCTAAAATGATGCTTTCTATGCAAGATTTTGCACAAGGCTGCGTCATCAAAAAAGGAAAAAAGACGTATCATAAAGTCATAGCAGGCTAAAACGATATGGCGGCGCGCCGTGCGGCACAGTAAGGCTTGTGCGTGCGGCGCGTGTTCTTTGAAACGGAATTTTTTTAATGAGAATGTATATCATTGGGCAAAATAACACTTTCAAAAACCGGCATAGTTTGTTATAATATGAGCGAGTCTTATTTAGGAGTCGATTATGGATATTTTGCAGGAAATTTCAGCATTGCGTGCGCAACTGCTGCATCATAACAAAAAATATTACGATGAGGATGCCCCGGAGATTTCAGATTATGATTATGATATGCTTCAGCGGAAGCTTCGCGCGCTGGAAGCGGCGCATCCGGAATTTGCAGACCCCAATTCCCCAACGCAGAAAATAGGCGGCATTGCGAATGAAAAGTTTACAAAGGTAAGCCATGCTTATCCGCTCGAAAGCCTTCAGGACGTATTTTCATTTGAAGAACTCAGCGAGTTTTATGAACGTGTGGAAAATACAGTTGGACAGGCTGAATATGTTGTGGAACTCAAAATTGATGGGCTTTCTGTTGCGCTGGAATACGTAGATGGTGTATTTGTTCGCGGGGCAACCCGTGGGGATGGACAAGTTGGCGAGGATGTCACTGAAAACCTGCTTACAATCCCGGAAATCCCAAAGCGGCTTGAAACACCGCCACATTTAATTGTCCGCGGCGAAGTTTATATGTCAAAGCAAGTTTTTGATAAACTAAATCAGCAACTAGAATTGCAGGAAAAACCTTTGCTGGCAAATCCGCGAAATGCGGCAGCCGGTTCTCTGCGGCAAAAAGATAGCCGGGTGACAGCGGAACGACAGCTTTCGATTTTCTGTTTTAATATACAAAATGCAGATGAGCTGCCGCTGGACAGCCATACAAGTGCTCTTGATTATTTGAAAGCCCTTGGCTTCCCGGTCAGCCCATATTATCCAGTCTTTACAGATCCAGCGGATATTCAAAGGGAAATTGAACGCATGGGGGATATCCGTGGGGAATTGGGCTTTGATATCGATGGTGCTGTGGTCAAAGTAAATCGTTTTGAACAGCGGCAAATGCTTGGGTCTACTGCAAAATTTCCACGTTGGGCAGCGGCTTATAAATATCCGCCGGAAGTGAAAGAAACGCTGCTAAAGGATATTACAATTACAGTTGGACGAACTGGCGTGTTAACACCAAATGCGGTATTGGAGCCTGTTCGGCTGGCTGGTACCAGCGTAGCACGTGCTACGCTGCACAATCGTGATTTTATTCGGGATTTGGATGTCCGCATTGGGGATACTGTTTTGGTGCGCAAGGCAGGCGAAATCATCCCAGAAATTATCAGTGTAGTGAAAGAAAAACGCCCGGCAGAGGCTATGCCATTTGAAATGCCAAAGATATGCCCAGTATGTGGTGCGCCAGCTTATGAGGATGAAGATGAAGCGGCTATACGCTGTACTGGCGCTGAATGTCCAGCACAGCTTTTGCGTAACCTGATGCACTTCGCATCACGAGATGCAATGGATATTGATGGATGTGGACAGGCAGTTTTGCAGGCATTGGTAGATGCAAAACTCATCCATTCCGCCGCAGATCTTTATTATTTAACTGAAGATGATATTCTGACATTGGATCGCAAAAAAGAAAAATCAGCACATAACCTGATTGTTAGTATTGCAGCCTCGAAATCCCGCGATTTGTCACGGTTATTGTTTGCTTTTGGCATTCGGCACGTTGGACAGAAAGCAGGGAAGGTATTATCAAATTATTTTGGTTCATTGGATGCGCTGCTGGCTGCCCCAGTAGAGGAAATGACTGAAATTCGTGATATTGGCGCGACAACAGCCGAATCTATTGCTGCATGGCGGGAACAAGAGCAATCCAAACATTTAATTGAACGCCTACGACAGGCAGGCGTCAATTTTATGGGGGAAAAGACGGCAAAATCAGATCTCCTTGCTGGGAAAACCATTGTTGCAACTGGTTCTTTAACCCTGTATTCCCGCAAGGAAATTAATGATTTGATTGAGTCGCTAGGTGGTAAGGCATCCGGTTCGGTATCGAAAAAAACAAGCTATGTTGTTGCTGGCGAAAATGCTGGCAGTAAACTTAAAAAAGCGCAGGAACTTGGCATCCCTGTGTTGACCGAAGCAGAATTTAAGGCTATGGTGGATGGGGAAGCCTAAAGGGGGTTATTCCCAATTTTATAGGAAAGGCAGTTTATTTGCCGCAATAGATGATATTGGGGCGGATGACTGAATGGTGACGAAAAATGGCAATTGAACGGAAAGAAATTGAGCATATTGCATCGCTCGCGCGGCTGGATATCAGTGGCGCTGGATTTGACCGCCTTGCGGAAGATATGCAGGGGATTGTTGCAATGGTAGACCAACTGCAACAGCTTGATTTGGACGATGTAACAGATGTGATTGATGCGGAACGGAGAAATGCGTTCCATGAAGATACTGTAATACAGGAATATCAGCCAGAGCAATTGATTGAACCCAATGCCCCGGATTTTCAGGCGGGCGGCGTTGCTGTTCCGCGTGTTGTTGAATAAAAAGGGGGTATAAAAAGATGGAACTTTTCAAAAAGACGGCTGCTGAACTTTCTGACATTCTTGCAAAGAAAGAAATCAGCGCAGTAGAACTCATCAAAGATGTGTTTGCACGTACACAGGCTGTGGAGGATAAAGTAAAAGGGTATATTACTGTAACGCAAGAAGCAGCACTTCAAGCGGCAGATGCTGTGGATAAAAAGCGTGCGGCAGGGGAGCAGCTTTCTGCATTGGCAGGGATTCCAGTTGCAATTAAGGATAATATCTGCACAAAAGGTACATTGACGACCTGTGCTTCTAAAATGCTGTATAATTTCAATCCGCCATATAATGCAACTGTTATAGACAAATTATTGGCACAGGATGTTGTTGTGACAGGCAAAGCAAATATGGATGAATTTGCAATGGGTTCTTCTTGTGAAAATTCATCCGTGCATCCCACCCATAACCCGCATAACTTAGGATGTGTGCCTGGTGGGTCTTCCGGCGGTTCGGCGGCGGTTGTCGCGGCAGGGGAAACCCCTTTATCGCTTGGTTCAGATACTGGCGGCTCTATCCGGCAGCCAGCCGCATTCTGCGGCGTTGTAGGGCTGAAACCAACATATGGCGCGGTATCCCGTTATGGGCTGATTGCATTCGCTTCATCTCTTGACCAGATTGGTCCATTTGGGCGCACCATAGAAGATACTGCTATGTTGTTTGATGCAATTACCGGACATGATCCACTGCATGATTCCACTTCTGTGCAAACCCTATTTGAAGGGAGAACTCGTGCCAGCTTGAACCCGGATGTTAAGGGGATGAAAATTGGCTTGCCGAAGGAATATTTTGGGGAAGGGATTTCGGAAAGTGTCCGCAAAAATGTGCTTGCCGCTGCGGAAACTTATCGTGCCATGGGGGCAGAAGTGTTTGAAATTTCCTTGCCGCTTTCGGCGTATGTGCTGCCAATTTATTATATTCTTTCTTCGGCAGAAGCATCTTCCAATCTTGCCCGTTTTGACGGCGTGAAATATGGCTACCGTTCGCCAAACTTTGCTGAAGATGATTTGATTAGTTTATATGTGAAATCCCGTTCAGAAGGCTTTGGGCAGGAAGTACAGCGCCGTATTATGCTGGGCACTTATGTGTTGTCCTCCGGTTTTTATGATGCGTATTATAAAAAAGCCCGTGCAGCGCAGCGCCGTATCAAAGCGGAATTTGCTGCTGCTTTTGAAAAATGTGATATCATCTTGACCCCTGTTGCTCCAACAACTGCATATGAGATTGGTTCTAAAACCACCAATCCACTCGAAATGTATGCAGGTGATATTTGCACAGTATCGCTGAATATTGCTGGGCTGCCTGGACTTGTTCAGCCCTGTGGGTTTGACACGGAGAAAATGCCAGTTGGTATGCAGCTGATTGGGCCACATTTTGGCGAACAGAAACTGCTCAACGCAGGATTGGCTTTCGAACAGGCTTCTGGGCTGAAAAATATCATTGCAGAACTGTAAATAGGGGGATAACCATGAAATATGAAGCTGTAATTGGACTTGAAGTCCATGCTGAGTTGTCTACAAAAAGCAAAATCTATTGTTCTTGTTCGGCAAAATTCGGTGCGGGAATCAATGAGCACACCTGTCCAGTATGTACAGGGATGCCGGGTGCATTGCCTGTACTGAACCGTCAGGTTGTGCATTACGCAGCAAAAATGGGGCTTGCTACCGGTTGTACAGTTAACCGTTTGTGCCAGTCTGCACGGAAGAATTACTTTTATCCAGATTTGCCGAAGGCTTATCAGATTTCTCAGGCAGAGCATCCGATTTGTTCGGATGGTGAAGTGTTCTTTTATGTCGATGGCAAGAAAAAATCCTGCCGTCTGGAACGCATCCACTTTGAGGAGGATGCCGGTAAGCTGCTGCATGATGAAATTGATGGCACAGTTGTTGACTTTAACCGCTGTGGTGTGCCGCTGATTGAAATGGTTACACGGCCAGATTTGCGTTCTTCTGCGGAAGCAAAAGAATTTTTGGAAACCATTAAGACCACATTGTCTTATCTTGATATCTGCGACTGCAAAATGGAAGAAGGGTCTATCCGTTGTGATGTCAATGTGTCTATCCGCTCGGAAGGATCCGAGGAATTTGGCACTCGTGTGGAAATGAAAAATATCAATACATTTTCAGGCGCTGTCCGTGCGATTGATTATGAGGTGGCACGCCAGATAGATGTCGTAGAGCATGGCGGAAAGGTTCAGCAGGAAACCCGCCGATGGGATGATGTGAAACTGAAAAATACAGTTATGCGTACTAAAGAAGATGCGCAGGATTATCGGTATTTTCCAGACCCAGATTTGATTGCGGTTGAAATTGATGATACTTGGATGGAGCAGATACAAAGTGAAATCCCAGAATTGCCACTTGCACGCTATGAACGGTATCTGCACGATTATGGTATGACAGCAATGGAAGCACGCCAGATTTCTGATTCTTTTGCAAAGGCAAATCTTCTGGATGCTGCGGCAGCTTCTGGCAAGATTGAACCGAAAAAGGCGGCAAACTGGATTTTATCAGATATTTCCAAATATCTGAATGATAAAGAAATTGAAGTCGAAGATACAATGCTGACGCCGGATAAGCTGGTGGATTTGATTTGTTTGATTGATAAGGGCACAATTTCAGGTGCAGCAGGGAAGAAGGTACTCATAGAGCTGTTTGAAAAAGATGAAACGGCTGCACAGATTGTAAAACGGCTTGGGCTGGAGCAGGTTTCTGATGAAGGTGCAATTCTTGCGATTGTACAAGATGTTATTTCGCGGAACGAAAAAGCTGTTGCAGATTTCAAGGCAGGTAAAAATGTTACAGGTTTTTTGGTTGGGCAGTGCATGAAAGCATCAAAAGGACAAGGGAACCCACAAATTATCAATAAATTGATTGCACAGGAACTTTCAAAACTGTAAGATAAGAATTGAAAGCCGTAATGATGTTGCCCTTCATTACGGCTTCCGTTTACGCAAATGATTTTAATATGGCTGTTTACTTTCGCGCTGTAATGTGTTACGATAAATAAAAGATTAGAAAAAACGGAGGCATTGCGATGAATAGCAAACTGAAGGATATTCATATGGATGCGTTATTTGAAGGAATCTTGTCTTTAGGTTCAGTAGAGGAATGCTATAACTTTTTTGAAGACCTTTGTACTATTACAGAACTGCGTGCGATGGCACAGCGCTTTCAGGTTGCAAAAATGTTGGATGAAGGGCAAATTTATAGTGATATTGTACGTGAAACAGGCGCAAGTACAGCAACAATCAGTCGCGTAAACAAATGCCTGGTTTATGGAACTGATGGATATCGCACTGTTTTGGATCGTACAAAAGAAGGGTGAAATATGGATAGTTACCGCTTTTTATCATCCTATTATAACCGGTTTACACTTGATGTAGCGTATCCTAAATGGGCTGATTTTTTTGAGCAAATATTTGCACAGGAAAATTTAAAGCCCCATCTGATTTTAGATTTGGCGTGCGGCACTGGCACTTTAACCGCAGAACTCACAATGCGTGGCTATGAGGTAATTGGTGTTGATGCGTCAGCAGAAATGTTGATGCAAGCGATGGAGCGCACAATTGATATGAATCCACGTCCGCTTTTTCTGAATCAGCTTATGCAGGAACTTGACTTATATGGCACTGTAGACGCGTGCCTGTGTTGTTTAGACAGTATCAATTATATTACTGATCCTACAATGCTTCGGGAATGCCTGCGGCGTGTGGAACTGTTCCTTGAACCCGAAGGGGTTTTTATTTTTGATATAAATACTCTAAAAAAATTTCAGGATATAAATGATCAGTGCTATGTCAGGGAAGATGATGATGTATACTGCGTATGGCAGACAGAGTTTGATGGGGAAGTCTGCCGCTATGATTTTGATATTTTTGAACAGGTCGGCGGTTTGTGGAGGCGAAACCAAGAATCTCACGAAGAACGTTATTATGCGGCGGAAGCGCTGGTTTCATGGTTACAAGAAATAGGATTTATACAAGTAAAACTTTACCCTGACCTGTCATTTGGCAGCTTGACAGGTCAAGAAGATCGGATTTTTATATCTGCAAGAAAGAGGAAAATTAAATGAGCGATATTAGGATACGTGCTATTGCAGCCGATTCGGCAATCCAGATTACAGCAGTAAACAGTCAGGAAACTGTACAAAGAGCACAGCAGATTCATCACACAATGCCAACAGCAACTGCTGCTTTGGGACGGGCACTGACAGCCTGTTCTATGATGGGCAGCCAATTGAAAATTGATAGTGGGTCTGTTACTGTGCAAATAAAAGGGAACGGCCCGCTGGGTTCAATTATCTGCGTTTCTGATGCAAATGGGAATGTACGGGGATATCTTCAAAACCCTTCTTGTGATCTTCCATTGCGTGCAGACGGAAAGTTAAATGTTGGGGCTGGCGTTGGCAAAGGATATTTAATGGTGATTAAAGATATCGGACTGAAAGATCCTGTAACAGGGACGACGGTGCTGGTAAATGGCGAGATTGCAGAGGATATTACGCAATATTTTGCCGAAAGTGAACAGATTCCGTCAGCGTGTGCATTGGGTGTGTTAGTGGATACAGATTTGAGTGTAAAACAAGCTGGGGGGTATCTGGTGCAGTTAATGCCTGGATGTACAGAAGCAGATATCAGTCGATTGGAAACAAATATTCAGACCGCTGGTGCGATGACATCTATGTTGGAATCTGGTATGGCACTTGAGGAAATTGTGAAAAAAATCTTGGATGGGTTTCAGGTTGATTTTTTGGAAAAAACAAATTTTTCGTACCAATGCAATTGTAGCTACGATAAGGTTATGCGTGCGCTTATCAGCATGGGTCGAAAAGAATTGTCAAAACTTTCTCATGAAGAAGAAAAAATTGAAGTTACTTGTCAGTTCTGCGATAAAATTTACACATTTACGCGTGCTGAAATTCAGGATATTTTGAAAAATGCCTGATAGATTGATCAAATGCTGTGTGGGCTATGAAATGAAGGATTACTTACACAGCATTTTTATTTTAATCATAGGATCAGAATTAGAAATCAGATGAAGATAAGAAGATAAAATGGAGGGCAAAATTTTGTATATTATTAATTATGCAAAATAAAGATTTTGTATAATTAGGGGGATTTAAAAATTACCGGCAAGCTATTAATTACCGGATTTTGATAATTAGCTTACCGGTTTTGTTGCCGCAGGCTGTTCAGGATTTTTTGAAAATATTCTGGTCTAGGTGCTGTAAACTGAATTTGTTTTCCTGTGCCTGGATGAATAAATTCCAACTTTTTTGCGTGCAGACATTGTCCAGAGATTGTCGAAAAACGATCTTTAGGGTTTCCATACAACGGATCACAAATGATTGGATGACCAATATGTGCAAGATGTACACGGATTTGATGCGTCCGTCCGGTTTCTAATGAAAATTCCATATGTGTATATCCATAAAACCGTGTGATGACCTGATAATGCGTTACAGCATGACGCCCATTCGCGATAACAGCCATTTTTTTGCGCTCTTTAGGATGCCGACCAATTGGCTGATTGATTGTTCCAGAATCGTTTTTGATATTGCCGCAGACAATTGCTTCATAAATACGTTTTACAGCATGGGCTGCAATTTGATCAGCCAGGTGCAAATGCGCAGAGTTATTTTTTGCAACAACAAGTAATCCGCTTGTGTCTTTGTCAATTCGATGGACAATCCCAGGCCGAATTTCACCATTGATACCCGATAATCGATCGCCACAGTGATACATTAGTGCATTCACGAGTGTTCCAGACCAATTTCCGACTGCTGGATGCACGACCATGCCCTGTGCTTTATTGACAACAATAATATCATCATCCTCATAAACAATATCAATGGGGATATTTTCTGGTTGGATTTCAACTGATTGCACATTTGGCATAATTACCTGAAGTGTTTCATTCCCAATCAATTTATAATTTTTTTTCAATACAAGTCCGTTGTAGCTGACCATTCCTTCTGCAATTAGCATTTGGGCGGCGTTACGCGTCATATTCTCCAGATATTGCGCTAAAAAGCTATCTAACCGCTGTCCTGCGTATGTGGGGGCAATTAGGATTTCTATCGTATTAGGCATCCCCTCCCCTCCCCTGCATAAGCTGCATTTTATCGTGCTGTATCATGAAATAATAGGCAAAGAGAATCCCACCGATGACAATAAAGACATCTGCAATATTGAATACTGGGAAATCAATCAGTTCAAAATAAAACATATCAACAACATAGCCACGCAGGATACGGTCTAAAAAATTGCCGATTGCCCCGCCTGTAATCATTGCTAGCGATACTCTCCCCAGTTTAGACAAAATAAGCCGCTTCCAAAATACATAAGCAATTACCAGTAAAATCAATATGGTTGTAATCGTAAAAAGCCAGATTTGACCTTGTAAAAACGAAAATGCGGTTCCCCTATTTTCCACATACGTTAACTGAAAAACCCCTGGAATCACAAAATATGGGGAAATCATTAGATTTTGAATTGCCCAATACTTCACCAGCTGATCTAAAATAACGGCTGTCAGTACCAGTACAAGATATATCATAATATTACTCCTATATGAAATATGAAAAGGGGCAGTTTCTAACTGCCCCTTTCTATTATCAGCCAACCACTTCAGCGCAGCGGCTGCACAGGGTAGGATGTTTTGCATTTGTTCCAATTGTGCTATTGTAGACCCAGCAACGCTCACAGCGGATGCCAGAAGCACGTTCAATATCAACAGCAATGGAATCGCCTTCATCTGCGTTTTCGTCACGGATAACGCGGAACTTAGACACAATGCAAAGTGCAGCGAGATCATCCATAGATAAGCCGCAGTTTTCCAGGAAGTCCGCCATAGCATTATTGGTACGTACTGTAATCCAAGCTTCCAATGGCTTGCCAATAGTTTTTGCGTTACGCGCATTTTCCAACGCTTTATTGACTTCATCACGGAGCGCAATCAGCTTTGCCCATTTTTCCCGTTCCTGTGTAGGTAGGTCAAATTGTTCACGCATAGGCGGCATTTCATTTAGCACAATATTCCGGGTATCATGGTTTGTGCTGTGCGGCATTGTCTTCCAGATTTCATCTGCAGTAAAGCAAAGGATTGGGGCAATCATGCGTACCAGCGCATCCAGAATATAATACATTGCAGTTTGCGCAGAACGGCGGCTTAAACTGCTAACCTCATCACAATACAAGCGGTCTTTGATGACATCCAGATAGAAATTCGACATATCAACAACGCAGAAGTTATGAACTGCATGCATAACTGTATGGAACTCATAAGCGTCGTAGGCTTTGCGTGCCCGGGCAACAAGGTCATTGAGTTTCATCAGTGCCCATTTATCCAGTGCAGGCATTTCATCATAAGCAACAAGCTGTGATGGATCAAAGTTTTGCAGGTTCCCTAAGATATATCGGGCAGTATTGCGGATTTTTAGGTAATTTTGAGAAAGATGCTTAAACATTTCCTTGGAAATACGCATATCCTGCCGGTAATCTGCGGAAGCAACCCATAAGCGCAAAATATCAGCACCATAATCTTTTAGCAGTGCTTGTGGGCTAATGCCATTGCCAGATGATTTCGACATTTTCTGTCGTTCTTCATCCACAATCATGCCATGGGTAATGACTGTTTTATATGGCGCAATCCCCTTGGTTGCAATAGCCGTCAGCATGGAGGATTGGAACCAGCCACGGTATTGGTCATTGCCTTCCAGGTATACATCCACTGGAATTGGCTGCCCTTCACGCTGCTCAATGACTGCAGCCCAGCTGGAACCGGAATCAAACCATACATCCATGGTATCTGTTTCTTTATCAAATTCATTGCAGCCGCATTCACATTTGATATCCGTAGACAGGATTTCAGATGGTGATAGTTCGAACCATGCGTTTGAACCTTTTTCGCGGAACAAATCCGAAACGATTTGGATGGTTTGTTCATTGACCAATGGTTTGCCGCATTTTTTGCAGGTAAAAATCGGGATTGGCACACCCCAGATGCGCTGGCGGGAAATACACCAGTCAGACCGTTCCTGAATCATAGAGGTCATACGATCTTCCCCCCAACCAGGCAGCCAAGTAATATCATGGCACGCTTTGACAGCATCATCTTTAAGTGCATCAATAGAACAGAACCACTGCTCTGTTGCACGGAAAATAATTGGGTTTTTGCAGCGCCAACAATGTGGGTAGGAGTGCTCAATTTCCTCAATAGCAAGCAGTGCATTTGCAGCCTTTAAATCCGCTAAGATGACGTCTGTGGTCTTTTCATAGTACATACCAGCATATTTGCCAGCATCGGGGGTTGTATAGCCCTTACCGTCCACAGGGACGATAATCGGGATATCATATTTCTGACATACTGTAAAGTCCTCTGCACCAAACCCAGGCGCAGTATGCACGCAACCGGTACCAGCATCCAATGTGACATGGTCGCCACAAATCACCAAGCTATCCCGATCCATCACAGGATGGCGTGTTTTCATCATTTCAAGTTCAGCACCAGAAAGGGATGCAAGCGTTTCCCAATTACTGATATTTGCTGCTGCCATAACGGATTTAACCAGTTCTTTCGCGAGTACATAGATTTCACCATTTGGCACTTGCACCAATTCATATTCAAAAGCTGGATTTACAGAAATCGCGAGGTTGCCTGGCAAAGTCCATGTTGTCGTTGTCCAAATGACAAAGTATACATTTTGAGTTGAACCAATCAGTCGGGAGATGACGCCTTTATCATCTGTAAGTGCAAATTTCACATAGATAGATGCACATTTTTCATCCTGATATTCAATTTCAGCTTCAGCCAGTGCGGTTTCATCTTTTGGGCACCAGTAAACAGGCTTTTTCCCTTTGTAGATAAAGCCTTTTTTATACATCTCCCCAAAGATTTCGATCTGCCGGGCTTCAAAGTCATGGGTGAGGGTTAGATATGGGCGTTCCCATTCGCCGAGAACCCCTAATCGGCGGAATTGCTCGCGCTGGGTATCCACGTGTTTGCGGGCAAATTCCTCACATTTCTGGCGGAATTCAGCCGTTGAAACTTTGTCCCGATCCATGCCATAAGCCTGGATGGCTTGTCGTTCAATCGGCAGCCCATGGGTATCCCACCCTGGGATATACGGCGCACAAAAGCCTGCCATATTCTTATAACGGACAATAAAGTCTTTTAGCACTTTATTCAGCGCATGCCCCATATGCAGGTTGCCATTTGCATATGGTGGTCCATCATGCAGGACAAAAAGAGGTTTTCCTGCATTTTTTTCCATTACATCATGATAAAGCTGGTTGCTCCCTTGTTCCCAGCCAGCCAGAAAATCTGGCTCGCGTTTTGGAAGCCCTGCTCGCATGGGGAAGTCCGTTTTGGGAAGGTTGATTGTCTTATTGTAATCCTGCGGCATTTTACCGTGTCAGTCCTTTCATTTTCTTTTTCTTTTGGTCAGGATTTATAATCAGTACCAAATTTGAGGTCATCAAATTCAAACTCAGATTTATTTCCGCCCTCCTGTGGTCCACTGCTTGCCAGAGGGATTTCCTGAATATTAAAACGTGATTCTTTCTTTTTTACGGGTTCTGGCGCCTGTTCCTGGGGCGCAAACGGCTGGGTATCACTGATAGGCTTTTCCTTTACGGGATGCGGCTGTACTGGTTCTGGCGCAATGGAAATCGGTTCTGTTGGGAAGGAAGGTTCCCGTTCCAGAAGGTCAGAGGCAGACAGGGCAGCCAGCAGTTTTAGCTGCTCTTGATAAACGGCGGTTAGCTCAGTAACAAACTGCGCATTTTTTGCTTTTGCGTCCTCCAGCTTTTGTGCTTCGGATGCAATCTGCATTCGGTAATTTTCGATTCGGGTTTCCGCCTCATTGCGCGCATGGGAAAGCAGTTGGTCTGCTTCAGCTTTAGACTTGTCCAAAGTTTCCTGAGCAATGCTCTGCGCAGAAACGAGTGCGCGGCGCATCCCTTCCTCCACGCTGCGGTACTCCTCGATTTTGTCCACAAGGACTTTCATTTTTGATTTAAGCGCAGCGTTTTCCTTTTGCAGTGCCGCAAAATCTTCTGTAATGCGTTCAAGGAACTCATCAACAGCTTTCATATCGTAGCCGCCGAAAACTGCCTTTTCAAAATTAACCGCTTGTATTTCCTGAACGGTTAGCATATCGAATATCCCTCCAAAATCCCGTGCCTTAGGCACGTGTGTCAATCATATGGTAAAAGGACCGGAGGGGCTGGCTCCGGCCGGGTTGGAATCCGTCAGTATATCAGCAGCATCTGAAGGATTTCAAGGGTCAGGAACGCGCATAAGAACGAAAAATCAATCGGTATCATGCGGGTAGCCGGAAAGCGATCCAACAGACTGCGGAAAGGCATGATGATAGGTTCTGTCACCATGTAAAGGAATTCGGCAATCCTGGAACCTTGCATTTGCGGGAACCAAGAAAAAATGGCACGGGCAAACATCAAAAATTCCAGGAAGCGGATCATTGTAGATACCAGATGAATGAATAAATATGACATAATACTCTTTCTACAAATACAGGCCGTTGCTCTCTAGCTCATCGATCAAATCGCCGAGAATATCAACGTTATATGGGGTGATGATATACGTGCTGTTTGCCACACGCTTGATTTTGCCTTCGTTGGCATATGCCACACCGCTGAGAAAATCCACCAGCCGGCGGGCAATATCTTTGTTAGTTTGTTCCAGGTTCAATACTACGGTACGCTTGTCCTTCAAGTGATCCGCGATTTCCGCAGCATTTTCAAATCGGTCGGGTTTCACAAGTACAACCGCAAGCTGGGTTGTCGCATGGATATTCACGACCTTGTTATTTGCACGCTGTGCGTCCATGGAAAGGGGATTCTCTGGTGCTGGGCTCACAGGTGCTGGTGCCGGCGCAGGGGCTGGCTGTGGACGGGGGGGGATGTATTCTTCATCGTAATCATCCTCCATATCTTCGCCTTTAACCCAGTCTAAAAATCCCTTCAATGATGCCATTATATATTTCCTCCTCACAGGCGCACAGCGCCCGGCCAGTCATCTCATATATGGGCGCAAACCAAATATCGCAGTGCCGATGCGAACCATATTTGCCCCACACGAAATTGCGTCTTCGAAGTCATTGGACATACCGATAGACAGAAAGTCCATAGATACATTATCGTATCTTTTTTTCGATATGTCAATAAATAGTCCTCGCATTCTATCAAAATAACGTAAATTTTCGTTGTGGCCATGTGAAATTGGTGGAATTGCCATCAAACCGCGGATATGAATCCCAGATAAAACAGATAGCTGTTCGATAACAGAAAGTAAGGAGTTGGAAGAAAGACCACTTTTCGACTCCTCCATTCCAATGTTTACCTCCAGCAAGATGTCCTGGCAGATGCCTTTTTTCTCCGCTTCGCGGGCAATTGCCCGTCCGAGCTTTTCCGAACTGACAGATTGGATCAGTGCGGTTTTGCCGATCAGGTATTTAATTTTATTGGTTTGCAGGGTTCCGATAAAATGCAGCTGGGCACCTTCATACGCACCTTGTTCATATTTTTCCAGTAACTCCTGCACACGGTTTTCCCCTGCAATGGAGATGCCATTTTGTATGGCTGCCTGTACGCGTTCTGCGCTGTTCATTTTGCTGGCAGCCACCAGATGGATTTCATCTGGGGAGCGCCCTGCTTTTTGGGCTGCCTGCTGAATACGCAGTTTCACCTGCTGGATATTTTCTTTGAGTTGTTCCAGTTGGGGCCCTGTCATCGAATCACCTTCCTATCGTCCAAGCCACGTCCTTTGACAATAATGTTATCACCAGCAACAAGGTTCTCGCGATCTTTTTCTTTGCCTGTACCCTGCCGGACAATATAATAATCACTGCCTTCATAAAGCACATCGATTTGTTTAAAACGGCTCATAGAGCCTGTCAGGATGTAAACGCCCTGTTTTGGGTTGCCTTGTTTATCTGTGCCGATTTTAACAGCCGTTTTCGGTACTCGGATGCCTGTATAAGAACTCCGAATGACTTCCGCAGATTGGCAGCGCATTGTAACGAGTTCAGGCGTAACGCCCATACCGCTTAAAATCAGCAGCGCTTCGCTGCTGCCATCAGGCTGTCGGATATCATGCACAGTAACAGCGACATCCTCATCCACCTGTGGAAAGCGCAGGCGCAGGTTTGTCCCCTTTTCAATGCCTTCCAAATCAGTGATGGGAGCAGCCAAAGCAAAATACCATCGGAAGCTGCTGATCACCTTGCCCAGTTTGCCGCTGCTTTCATCGGTAATCTCAGATTCATTCAGGCTGTTCAAATCATCCAGAGTAAAGGTTTCAAGCGCTTCAGTTGTCAGCCTGCCTTCAAATCCATCAACAATTTCAGAAAAATATCCATCAGCTGGAGATGAAATGGTTGTGCTGCGACCGACAATCTGCTTTTCCAGTCCATCCCGCTCAGTCGTCAAGGTGGAAAGCTGGGCAGATAATGTTGTGCTGTTTAAATCGCCAGCACTGCGCCGCAGGCACAAGTTACGCAAGTTAGCGGCTTCGGATTCCACACCGGAAACGATACCGCCTTGCACTTGGGATGAAAGAGAAGAAATTTGGGTCACAATCTGTTGATCCATTTTAGCGGCATCGCTGCTATTTGTGGATGTTTCCATTGCAGAATCCAACAGTTCGATTTCATCGTTAAGTACACTAATTTTTTGGCTGGCTTCCAGTGCAGCAGCATCGGTATAAACAATGGCTAATGCGGCATCCTGCTGTACTTTTTCGCCATTGCGTACAATATGTTTGACAGTTTCGCTGGAAACGCCATCTGCCAGCACTTCATTTCGGAAAAACCAACCTGTTGCAGAGAAAGAATTATCCGCCGTCACGCGGATCGCCGTGATGGTAATGGGGATATTCATCAGCGCATTGACAACCTGCACAATCAGGTAAACAATCAGCAGGAAAACTGCCAGTAGTTTTATTTTCAAGCTTGTGCTGACTTTTTTCTGTTTTTGATGCTCACTCATTGCATTTTTTCATCCGATTAACATTTGGTTTTCATTATTTAAGTATGATGGAACTCAATGCGCTGCTGAGGGACAACAGTAGAAATTGCATGCTTATAAATCATCTGCTGCCGTCCATCCACCTCGAGCATTACAACGAAATTGTCAAATCCGCGGATAACACCGCGCATTTGAAACCCGTTCATTAAAAACAAAGTAACCGGTTGTGCTTTTTGACGTAGCGTATTCAAAAAGCCGTCTTGAAGATTAAGTTCATTTTTCATAATAAGCCTCCACAAATAGTTAAATTATGGTTACATCATAACCCGGATGCGGTTAAAATTTCTGTCGAATGGCGTAGAGCCTCGTCAAATTGCGAAGCACTGTCATAATAAACCCAGTGGATTGCAGCATCCCGCCGCAGCCAGGTAAGCTGACGTTTTGCATAGTTGCGGGAATTTTGTTTTAGTTGTTCAGTACAATCCTTCAGCGAAGCTTCGCCGCGGAAATATGGAATATACTCTTTGTATCCAATGGCTTGTGCAGCTGTACCGGTGAGTTTTCCCTGCTGGAAAAGGGTTTCAATTTCAGCCAAAAGCCCTTCCTCCAACATATGCTCTATGCGTGCATGAATACGTTCATAAAGCACTTCCCGCTTAGCTGGGCAAATACCGATTTTCACGCTTTGATATTTGGGTACTGCGCGCCGGTTTTTTTCATTCAGCGCATCTAGGGTCATGCCTGTTTGATGGTATACTTCCAATGCCCGTATCACTCGTTTCAGGTTATTGGGATGCAGTTTTGCCGCACCAATGGGATCAACCTTTTCCAGCATCGCGTGAACGGCTAGGTTACCTTGTTCAGCAGCAATCTGATTTAGGGTATGCCGCAATTCAGGGAGCGCCTCATCACCGCAAAAAGTATTGCCCGCAATCAAAGCATCCAAGTATAATCCAGTCCCACCACAAACAATAGGCACCATACCGCGCCGTAGGATATCTTGTGCGCAGCAGTCTGCCAGTTCTACATACCGAGCAACAGAAAAATGCTCTTCTGGCGGACAAATATCCAGCATATGGTGAGGAATGCCCTGCCGTTCTGTAATGGATGGTTTCGCTGTCCCAATATCCATGCCAATGTAAATCTGCATAGAATCCGCAGAAATAATTTCAGTGCCACGCATTTGAGCAAGCGCAACCGATAAAGCTGTTTTACCACTTGCTGTAGGGCCAACAATACAGATAAGCTGGTTTTGCATGGCAATTCTCCTTACTGATTCACACGTTTGAACCGTTTATCAATTTCATACTTTGTCAGCCGCACAGTTACCGGACGCCCATGCGGGCAGCAGGAAATTTCAGGATCATCTAGTACACGATCACAAAGGGTTTGAAGTTCGGTTTGGGATGTCTGCTTGCCAGCTTTAATGGCGGCTTTACAGGCAACCATATGAATTAAGTCATCTAGCCTGTCTGGGTTTGGCGCACAGTTTGCAGATAGTTTGCCTGCAATTTCGGATAGCACCTCAGTGATATCCGCCACATCCAGATAAGCTGGCACTGCACGTACAGCAAAACTGCATTCGCCAAATGGTTCGATATCAAACCCCACAGACTGCACTAAAGCCTTTTGCTCCTTTAAAATAGCAAATTCTATCGCAGACATTTCCGCAATATGGGGCGTGAGTAATTGTTGCTGCGGAATTTGGGTCGTTTTGCGCAATTCGTTAAATAGGATTCGTTCATGGGCAGCGTGCTTGTCCAATAGCAACAGCCCTTCTTCATCCTCCACAATGATATATGTGTGAAATAGCTCTCCAATTACCCTTGTGGCTGATTTCAGCGGCACTGGGGATTCTGTAAACGGTAGCGCACGAAATGGCATACTTTTCACTGCAACGGCTGAGTTTTTCTGTTCGTCTGTGTCTGGGGACCGCAGCATAAGCGGTTCTTCCATAACGTCGTCACAGTCGATGACAGGCGGTTTAAATTGTCGCGAGGGAATTACCTTTTTCGGCAGTGAAAACGGCTCTATGGGCGGCACAGGACGCGCACGAGGCATTTGCTGTGGCAGCTTATTTAATGGCGGCGTCTTGTCAGGTGAGGATTCCAGAATATGCTGCTGTGCGGGTGTTACAGTATCTTGCTTGGGTGAAGGCTTCTGGGGCTCCTCCAATGTTATAATAGGTACATTGTCATGTTTTTCCAGTGCGTTTTTGCACGCAATATAAACCGCTTGGAAAACATTTTGTTCCTGTGCGAATTTGACTTCTGTTTTGGCAGGATGCACGTTAACATCTACCATATTCAGTGGCAGTGTCAGGAACAGCGCACAGCTTGGATATTTCCCAGTAATGATTTTATTGCGATAAGCTTCTTCAAGCGCAGCTTGAAGCATTTTATTTTTTACATAGCGTCCATTGACAAAAAAATGCTGCATACTGCGGTTAGGGCGGCAAAAATGAGGTTTTGTAATATATCCCCACGCAGAGATAGATTCCCGCTCAAAACGGTCGGCTTCGATCATGTTTGCGGTAAAGTCACGGCCAAACACGCTGAATACCGGCGAAAGCAGCCGTCCATCTCCCGGGGAGGAAAAAACCTGTTTGCCATCACGCATCATGGTGAACGCAATTTCCGGGTGTGAAAGTGCAGCATGCTGCACAACACCTACGACATATCCTGCCTCAGTAAAATCCTTCTTAAGGAATTTCATGCGGGCTGGCGTATTAAAAAACAAATCGCGGATGATAATGGTTGTCCCATCGGGGCAGCCAGCATCTTCATGCACTTGCAACGTTCCAGCCTCCAGCTGAAGATGTTGTCCAGCAAGCATATCCTTCTGTTTGGTAAATAGATCAATACGGGAAACAGCTGAAATTGCAGCCAGCGCTTCTCCGCGGAAACCTAACGTGCCAATCGCCGCCAAATCAGATTCTGTGCGCAGCTTGCTGGTGGCGTGCCGCTTGAATGCAGTCGGGGCATCTTCTGGGGACATACCACAGCCATTATCCATAATGCGCAGGTAGGTAATGCCGCCGTTTTCAATTTCTACTTGGATACGTGTTGCCCCAGCATCAATTGCATTTTCAACTAATTCTTTAGCCGCTGATGCAGGGCGTTCTACCACCTCACCTGCTGCAATGAGGTCAGCAAGATGTGGGGATAATTCCTGAATAACAGCCATAATACCTTCCCTTCTTCTGGCATCAAACCAATTTTTTTAGTTCAAACAGCGCATTCATCGCTTCGATTGGCGTCATAGTTTCTATCTGCATCCCGCGCAGGCGCTGGGTGACAGCATTTTCATTGAGGTCAGACATGGTGATTTGCGGTTCTTCTTCCGCTTCGGCAACTTCACGCATATGGATTTTAGGCGCGTGATGTTCCAAATCAGCGAGGATTTCTTTTGCACGCTGGATAACAGGGTTTGGAATCCCCGCCAGCTTTGCCACTTCGATACCATAACTGTCATCCGCGCCGCCGCGTACAATCTTTCGCAAGAATGTAATCTCATCCCCGCGCTTTTTGACGGCAATGTTATAATTTTTAATACCTTCAACAAGGTTCTCCAAGGCGGTTAACTCATGGTAATGGGTTGCAAACAAAGCGCGTGCGCCCAATTTCCGTTTATTCGCCACAAATTCAATCACTGCGCGTGCAATCGACATCCCATCATAAGTAGAAGTGCCGCGTCCAATTTCATCTAGTACAAGCAAGCTGTTCCGGGTTGCATACCGGAGGATATCTGCAACTTCATTCATTTCTACCATAAAGGTAGACTGTCCGCTGGTGAGGTCATCTGATGCGCCAACCCGTGTAAAAACGCGGTCTGCGATACCGATATGGGCGGAGGATGCCGGAACGAAGGAACCCATTTGCGCCATAATGGTAATCAGTGCTACTTGGCGCATATATGTAGACTTCCCTGCCATATTGGGACCAGTAATAATGGCAACACGGTTATCTTTATTATCAATTGAAGTATCATTTGGCACGAAAAAGCTGCCTTCAAGCACCTTTTCCACCACAGGGTGCCGTCCGCCCTTGATTTCCACGCATCCGGAAAAATCGACATCCGGGCATACGTAATTGTTTTCGCAGGCAACCTGCGCAAGCGAGCACAGTACATCCAAATGGGCAAGGGCTTGCGCTGTCCGCTGGATGCGGTGTACTTGAGCCGCAATTTTTTCGCGAACCTGGCAAAACAGGTCATATTCCAAAGCAATTAGGCGTTCCTGGGCACCAAGTACGGTGTTTTCCAAATCCTTGAGTTCCTGCATGATATATCGTTCACAGTTTGCCAATGTCTGTTTGCGGATATAGGTTTCCGGCACCAGTCCAATGTTGCTTTTCGAAACCTCAATATAATACCCAAATACCCGGTTATAACCGATTTTTAAATTTTTAATGCCTGTACGTTCACGCTCACGCTGTTCAATAGCAGCGATTTCCCCTTTCCCGCCGCTGGCAAGATCGCGCAAATGGTCAACATCTTTACTGAACCCATCGCGGATAAAACCACCTTCTCGTACATTTGGCGGCGGGTCTGGTTGGATAGCGGTTTCAATCAGCAAGGCAACATCAGTAAGTGTATCAATACGGTTGTGCAGTTCCTGTAAAAGTGGAGGTGTAAACGGTTCTGTATGCTGATAAAGCGCAGGCAAATGCACCATTGCTGATTGCAAAGAACACAGATCCCGGCAGTTGGCAGAACCATAAACCACACGCCCAATCAGACGCTCCATATCAAAAACTTGTTTCAGTTCTTCCATAATCGCATCTCGGTTGATTACATCGTTTGCCAAAGCACGGACAGCATCCTGTCGCTTGCGAATATGGATTGGATTTAATAATGGGCGTTCTAGCCATTGCCGGATGAGGCGTGATCCCATTGCGGTTTTGGTTTTATCAATTACCCACAACAAAGAACCACGTTTCTCTTTGCCACGCATGGTTTCACAAAGTTCAAGATTACGGCGAGCAGTCAGGTCAAGTTCCATATACTGCCCTTGCTGATATACATTTAGCGTATTGAGACTGCCAAGGCTGGCTTTTTGTGTATCTTCCAAATAAGCAAGCAACCCGCCAAGTGCGCAAAGCGTTGCAGGGAGTTCTTCCAAACCGATAGGTTCTAAGGTTTCAAGCTGAAATTGCCGGCAAATGCGTTCCCGTGCTCTATCTGTATCAAACAGCGGATCAGGCAGTGATGAATAAATGCTTTCCAGTCGTTTGGATATAAAATCCAATAAAGATTCCTCAGCTGTACAGGTGCCGCCTAATAATACTTCACGTGGCAGAAAGCGCCCAAATTCGCTGAATAATTCTTGATACGCATCATCCATGCGGACTTCAGTTGCAAAAACTTCACCGGTTGAGATATCACAGAAACAAACACCGCAGCGCGCTGCACCGCCAAAAATACAACCTAGGAAATTATTCCGGTTCTCATCCAACATAGATGCTTCGATCAAGGTGCCAGGTGTAATCATGCGTACAATTTCGCGCTTTACAAGTCCCTTGCTTGACTTTGGATCTTCGACTTGCTCACAAATTGCAACTTTATACCCTTTACGCACCAGTTTGCCAACATAAGTTTCATAAGAATGATAGGGCACGCCGCACATTGGCGCACGTTCCGCTTGCCCGCAGTCGCGCCCGGTCAGGGTCAGTTCCAATTCCCGGGATGCAATCTTTGCATCCTCAAAAAACATTTCATAAAAATCGCCCAGACGGTAAAAGACAATATATTCGCGGCACTTGTTTTTAATCTCAAAGTATTGTTTCATCATGGGCGTAAGTTCTGCCATGGTATGCCTCCAAATGCAAAATTCTATCTTTATCGTTCCACACGCGCAAATAAACAGCGCAAGGTTGCTTTTTCAACGTTTACCCCAGCAAATATGCCAGGCTCCAACCCCTCCCCTGCACAGCAAATAAGCAAGCCGCCTTCTGTCCGTGCCAGGAATGGGTAATCTGTGTCTTTGCTTTCCCCTTCTATCAGGACACGCAAGCACCGCCCAACGTAAGCTTGCTGCCGGGGCAATACGCATATATCCTGTGCTTTCAGTAGCCGTTCAAAACGGTTTTGCTTTTCTTCTTTTGAAGCGGTATCTTCATAAGAGGCAGCCGGTGTGCCACTGCGGCGAGAAAACAAGAATGTAAACAACGCGTCAAACCCAACATCCTGCACAAGTGCAAGGGTCTGCTGGAAATCTGCCTCAGTTTCTCCGGGGAACCCAACAATAATATCACTGGAAAGGGTAATCCCGGGCATTTTTTCGCGCGCATAGGCAATTAGGCTGCGATATTTTTCTGCTGTATAACCACGGTTCATCCGTTTTAAAATTTCATCCGAACCAGATTGAAATGGCAAATGCAGCTGTTTTGCGACTTTGTCACATGTTGCCATGGTATCAAGCAGTTTATGGGATGCGTCTTTCGGATGACTTGTCATAAAGCGGATTAGAAAATCCCCTTCTATTCGGTTCAGCCGGGCAAGCAAATCAGAAAAATCAATTTGGATATCCAAATCTTTACCATAAGAATTTACGTTCTGCCCTAAAAGAGTAATATCTTTATATCCCTGAGCAATAAGTGTACGGAATTCCTTTTCGATATCCTTTGGGCAGCGGCTTCGTTCCCGTCCGCGTACATAGGGCACAATACAGTACGTACAAAAATTATTGCATCCATACATAATAGACAGCCATGCTTTTGGACCTTGTCCACGCAGTACAGGAAGCCCTTCCGCGATGGTACCACGTACATCACCTGAAATATCAAAAACACGCTTTTCTCCAGAGAGTCTGCGGTAAAGCAGCTCTGGCAGACGCCAAAGCGCATGGGTACCAAATAAGAGGTTTACTTGCGGATAACTTTTCCGAATTTTATCTGGCATATGCTCCTGCTGTACCATGCAGCCACATAACCCAATGGTGATATCAGGGCGCTGTTTTTTCAAATGGGATAATGCGCCGATATTGCCCAACGCACGCGATTCCGCGTGTTCCCGGACAGCACAAGTATTATAAATCAGCACATCAGCCTGTTCAGGGCTTTCAGCTTTCCCATAACCCATATCGTGCAGCATACCCGCAATGCGTTCGCTGTCGGCTTCATTTTGCTGACAGCCAAATGTTTGAATATAAGCGAGTGGTTTTTGCCCAGTCCGCAGTTCAGCATCACGGCTGTATGCCGCAATGCGTTCGATATAGCCAAATTGACGGTCTATTTCCTGCTGTGGGATTGCAGTTGGCGCTTTTATTTCCATGAAAACCTCCGTATTATCGGAATGGAAGCCCTTGCGCAGTATAAACGCATAAACGGTGATAGGCTTCATCTGAAATTGGATACTGTGGCAGGTACTGCCGCACTGCTTTGGTTAAATATTCCGGGCTCATGGTTTGGCTACCTGCACCAGTTTGCACTTCGCATACAGCAATATGCCCAAAAAGGGATAATTCAGGCTGACCATTCATAAACTCACGCATATTCACCAGTTTTTCCCCGCGTTTTGAGCGTTTCAGGACTTCCACACGCTCCTGTCCAAACAGAGCATAAACTGCTTTTGGAAATTCTGCTGGCACAGGGCTGTCAAATCCCCAGGTAATACGGTATTTGCTCCAGGTAATATCTGCGATTTTCATCCCGCCATTAGATAGTGGATAAATTTCAATAGCACGCAAACCTTTCGGGAATACTGCATTTAATTGGTGTACGGCGTTTTCTGGCACAGTTTTAGTCAGCAGGTTAAAATCTAAAAATTCGCACTCACCAGAATACCCAGTAGAAAGCGGTAATGCCACAGATACATAAGCATGCTGATTAAACCCTTCCGTGAACCAAAGCGGCATTTTACAGCGCGCCATAGCACGCTGCATGGTGTGCATCAGGTCAAGATGGGAAATGTATTTTGCGCGCCCTTCCTTCGCAAATTTCATGCGGGCTTTAAACACAGCACGTCCCCCCTTCCAGTAAGGCATTGCAGCCACATCCAGCACATTGCCGCATACAATCTGGCGTAATTTCAGCATGGCGTGAACGTTGCCATTCCCGTGCCAAATACGCTTTGCTTGTGCCGCAGCCGATATGGTCCCAAGGGAAAATCTCATCCAGCGGACGCGGACGCGCCGCATAAAACATAGGGTCTAAGCCACAATCAGCAAACGCCTGCATCCATGTATCAAACTGGAAGTGCTGTTCCCAACCATCAAATTTACAGCCGCGCTGCCATGCCAGTAAGATTGCCCTGCCTTGCCTGCGGTCACCACGGGCAATAATACCTTCCAGCACAGAGGTCTGTGCATCATGCCAATTATATGTGACATTTTTGGTTTTCATAATGCGTTTCATATAATCCTGCTTGCCTTGCAAAACAGGTAATGTATCCTGTGCATCCCATTGGAATGGCGTTTGCGGCTTGGGGACAAAACAAGAAGCAGATGCTGTAATTTTTACACCGCGTGCACGGTTATTGGTATTCATGCGCCAACAATATGCAACTTTTTTGCAAATTTCCGCGATACCATCCAAATCTTCTGAAGTTTCTGTTGGCAAGCCAATCATAAAATAGAGTTTTACATGGTTCCAGCCGCCGCGGAATGCAATTTCACAAGCATTCAGAACATCTTCTTCGGTAATGTTTTTATTGATGACGTTCCGTAAACGTTGTGTTCCTGCTTCACAAGCAAAAGTCAATCCGCTTTTACGTACTTTCTGAACGCGTTCCATTAGTTCTGCGGAAAAACTGTCGGCACGCAGCGATGGCAAAGAAAGACTGATATGACATGGTTCACAATAGTTCAGCATTCTTTCTGTCAAATCAGAAAGTTCACTGTAATCGCTGGTTGACAAAGAAGAAAGTGAAATTTCCTCATAACCTGAATTTTCTAAGATTTTTTTGGCCTGCTGCATAACTGTTTCCGCAGATTTTTTTCGCAATGGGCGGTAAGTATGCCCTGCCTGGCAAAATCTGCATCCCCGCGGACAGCCGCGGAATAATTCAACCATAGCGCGGTCAAAAACAATATCTGTAGATGGTACCACAAAATAATCAGGATAGTACATGGTGTTTAAGTCTTTGACAATCCGCTTTTGCACAAAGGCTGGTGCACCGTCACACGATTCTACTTTGCAAATGGTGCCATCTTCGTGATAAGAAACTTCATAAAGCGCAGGCACATATATACCTGTAATTTGCGCAGCTTCAACTAAAAATTCATGTTTGGATAAACTGCGCTTTACTGCGGAACGGTAAAGATTGGTAAGTTCCAACATGATTTCTTCTCCATCGCCGATCATGAACAAATCAATAAAGCCACAAAGCGGTTCTGGGTTGTAGGCGCATGGCCCGCCAGCAACAACAAGGTTTTTCAGCTCCTTGCGTTCGCTGGACAGTACAGGTACACCGCCTAAATCCAGCATATTGAGGATGTTGGAAAATGATAATTCATATTGCAGGGTAAAGCCAATTATATCAAATGCAGAAAGTGGATCTCCGCTTTCCAAACCATATAGCGGAATGCCTGCATCTCGCATTTGCTGTTCCATGTCAACCCATGGGGCACAGACCCGCTCGCACCAGATGCCATCTTGGTCATTCAGCAGCCCATATAGAATACGCGAACCCAAATGACTCATTCCGACTTCGTATACATCTGGAAAGCAAAATGCAAATCGTAAATCAACGTCTTTTTTATTTTTCGTAACCGAGCCCCATTCGCCGCCCGCATAACGCGCCGGTTTTTGGACTTTGGATAAAATTCGTTCCAACTTGGAATCGAGCATATTTTTCCTCCTGCCAGTATGGCTTATGTGCCGTTATAACCCATAGTCGCATTATACCACAGTTTGTATGGGTTTGGCACAAATTTTTTCATTCTGTTAGCAGCAAAAACTGCTTGATAAAGAAAAACCACCCCGTTTGAGGTGGTTTGCATGGTGGACACTGGGGGGCTCGAACCCTCGACCTTCCGCACGTCAAGCGGATGCTCTTCCAGCTGAGCTAAGTGTCCGGAAATAAGCAGGAAACAGGCGTTTCCCGCTTTATTGACTTTATTCTCCTTCAGATTCCCCTTGAAGTTCGGTTAAATCGAACTCCAGCTCCTCCCCACAGGCAGAACAGGAAATAGATCCTGCTTCCAGCATTTCATTATCTAGATAAATAAGTTCCCCGCAATTCGGGCAGATGACCTGATAAAGCGGTTCTTCTTCATTATCAGATGAAAAGCCGCTGTCTTTATCAAGGAAATCCTCTGTAATTGCGGACATTTCCTCATAAATATCATCAAGTTCGTCAAGCAGGCATTTGTTTTGCTCCTGTAAATCTGTAATGCCCTGTGCCATTTCTTCCATGCACGACAGCATCCCTTGGAACAACTTGCCCTCATTTGTTTCAGCATCCATCCCCAAGCCCTCAAACAGCCCGCGGAGATAGGCGGCACGCTCTAACACAGTCATCAGCACAACCTCCCTGACTCAATGAACGCATTAACCTTTACTGCGTTCCAAATATTCACCAGTACGGGTATCAATTTTAATTTTATCGCCCTGTTCAATAAACAGTGGAACCTGTACACTTGCGCCAGTTTCCACCGTAGCAGGCTTTAATGTATTGGTCGCGGTGTTCCCCTTAAAGCCAGGGTCGGTTTCAGTGATAACCAGCTCTACGAAAAACGGTGGTTCCACAGCAAATACGCTGCCCTTATAGGAAAGTACCTTGACATTCATATTTTCGGTTACAAAACGGAAATCATCGCCAAGTGTAGACTTGTTGATTGGCAGCTGCTCATAGGTTTCAGTATCCATAAAGTAATACAGATCACCATCGGAATAGAGATACTGCATTTCTTTGCGCTCAACATAAGCAGGTTCATATTTATCCGTCGGGTTGAAGCTGCGTTCGGTCACAGCGCCAGTGATAACATTTTTCATTTTTACGCGGACAAAAGCAGCGCCTTTGCCTGGCTTTACGTGCTGGAACTCAACAACCTGAAGCACTTGCCCATCCATTTCAAAAGTTACGCCGTTTCTAAATTCACCAGCGGAAATCATAAATCTAAATCCTCCAAAAATGCACCTGTCATTCAGATGCCGTTCATTTCTTATGTGCTGAATGCTTTTTTATTCTACCCCATTTGGCGCTGTTTTGCAAGCCTTTTTTCGGGCAATTCTCAAAAAAATTTGCATCATGATTTATAACACTGGCTTTTCTGCCCTTTACAAAGCTGTAAAAACAGGCTATCCTGAATAACAGGGCAATTTCATAAACCCAGGGCGCTTGGAAGCCCTATTCTTTGAGGAGGCTATTTAAATGGACAGCTTGTCTTGCGTGCAACCTCGTTAGAATATTTGGAATCGACTGCCGACAAAAGCGGCAGTTAAGGAGGAAAGGCTATGCAATTTCATGGAGAAATTTTTTCTGCAACACTGGAAATGGCAACTGGGCTGACCATTGCGGGTCCGGACCATTTTTCTGATGTACCATATCAGGTTTGTTATTTACTGCATGGGCTTTGCGGAAACGATAAATGCTGGGAAAGGTACACCCGGCTCCCTGTTTATGCAGAAGAACACAATATCTTATTTGTGATGCCGGATGCCGCACGTAGTTTTTATACAGATATGCGGTATGGTGGGCAGTATTTGCAATATATCAGTGAGGAATTGCCTGAAATCTGTAAAAATCTGTTCCATATTTCATCTAAACGTGAAGATACATTTGCCATTGGCTGTTCGATGGGAGGCTATGGCGCAATAAAAGCAGCATTTGGGCATCCTGAACGGTTTGGCGCTTGCGCAGCGTTATCTCCTTGCTGCCTAATGATTGGCGAAGAAATGGATGAACTGCGTTGCCTGCCACAGGAACAAGCTATCAAGCGCTATGGCACACAGTTAATGCGCGATTTTACTGCTATTTTCGGGTCAGAACTCGCGCTTTGCCCACAAGATAACCCAATCCGCTTGGCAGAACAGATTGCTATAAAACAGAATTGCCCTAAATTCTATCTGGCTTGCGGCAAGCAGGATAGTTATTTACAGGATTGCCGCCGTTATCATGCTATTTTGGATTCTTTAAATATTCAGCATACATATCAGGAGTTCAATGGTGCACATGACTGGTATTGTTTTGATGAGACTTTATGCCACGCGCTAAAATGGCTTACAGCTTCACAACCTGAATAAAAAAATGCCAATCCCCAATTCTGGAGATTGGCATTTTCAGGTTTATGCAGGGGAAAAGGGGGTATCCCCTCTCCCCTGCCCTGCTGGAGCTTAGTGGCAGCAGTTGCAACCACAGCCGCAGCCACAGCCACCACAGCAATCATCGTTGCCGCCACAGCCGCAGCCATTATTGTTATTGCCGCAGCAACACCAGATCAGAATGATTGCAAAGATGATGATAATCCACCAGTAGCTGTTTTCGCCCCAAGAATTGCAAGAAGTATACATAACTTAATTCCTCCTAATCAGTGATTTCATTACCATACTATGGCAGGAGGACGGTGTTGGTGCGTGGGGCGGTAAATTTTTTTGGAAAGCTCTATGCTTCAGCCAAATGGACCAAAAGGGCATCCCCCTTTGCTGCATAAACAATGGCGTCGTGATATTGATTTTTATAGCAGTCAATATCCTTTGTTTTTACAATAAAAGAATATGGCGCATGACCACACCAAAATCCTTCTTTATCCTGATGTTCCCATAACACTTGCAGGCGTTGCCCAATAAAGCCTGTAAGGTATTCTTGGCGTAACTGCGCTGCAATATGGCTTGCAGTTTCCGCACGTGACTGCTTCACTGCTGGCGGGAGCTGCTCGGGCATATTGGCAGCAACAGTCCCCTTTTGCGAGGAGTATGGGAACACATGGATATCTGCGAAGCGGCACTGGCGGATAAAATCCAGTGTCTGCCCAAATTCCGTTTCTGTTTCTCCTGGGAACCCAGTGATTAAATCTGTTGTTATGGAGCAGTTCGGGAATGCAGCACGAAGCTGCTGGATATTCTCATAAAATAGCGCAGTGGTATATTTCCGTTTCATGCGTGCAAGCACACTGTCACAGCCGCTTTGCAGGGATAAATGAAAATGCGGCATAAGATTTGGGTATTGGGATAAAGCGCATAAATGTTTATCCGCTGTACGAGGTTCCAAAGATCCTAACCGTATCCGGGTTTGCGGTACTGCACGGCAAATGGCTTCAATCAGCATATGCAAATTTACGTCAGCGCCCAAATCCCGTCCATAGGATGAAATTTCAATGCCTGTCAGCACGATTTCATGCACCCCCTGCCCTGCCAGATGGACGGCTTGCCGCACAGCGCTTTCTACAGGTAAGGACCGGATATGCCCGCGTGCATATGGGATGATACAATAAGTGCAGTAATTGTCACAGCCGTCTTGTACTTTCAGCAGGGCGCGTGTGCGCCCTTGCGGTACACCTGGCGGTAGCTGCTCAAATCCTGGCACAGGGGTGCGGAAGTGCGTGGTGTCTACTTCTTCCCTGCCCAGTGCATACCGTTCACAGAGATCCAGCACACCTGCACGGTCAAATGTGCCGCAGACCAAATCAACTTCTCCAGTTGCATACAGCCTGTCCGGTTCCATTTGTGCCATGCAGCCACATACGGCCAAGATCGCATCTGGGTTTTCGCGCCGCATTTTATGGATGGCACGGATATTCTTATGTTCACTGGACGATGTCACTGTACATGAGTTCATAATGCACACATCTGCACCCTGTTGTACGATTTCATGCCCGCGTGTTTGCGCAAGCTGTACCAGCGCTTCGGATTCAAAACGGTTTACCTTACATCCGAGCGCAGAAAAACAAAATTTCATATCAGTATCCTTTGCGAAATATCATTACTGTCCCCAATATTATAGCGCAAATATTCTAAAAAAAGCAAGAAGGTTTCTTTTTCCTGCGAAATAGGGATATATCACCGCTTTTCATTGCAAATATGTTATGAATTTGTGGTGCGTGGATGATTTTTCTGAAAATTTACTGGAATTTAGGTTTGACAAGTGGACAGGCATATGTTATCATGTAACCGGAATGTAACTTATTTTTGTTACTGTTTTGTAATTTAAGAACTTATTCTGTAACTGCCAAAGGAGGGTAATATGCCTGCAAATGCAAAAAAGGACAGTGTCCTTCGGTACAAGGGCCATCCCCTGATGCGCAGGGACAATGTCATTTATTATGGCAGCATGACCGACAGCCATATTATTATGATGCAGATATTAGACTGCAAAAAAGAAAATGGCTTAGAGATTTCATCCCGCGTATCGGTGCAGCTGCAAAAGACCATCCCCGGTCTTCGCACCCGTGAACGTATTGTCAAGAGCACGGAAAAAAACAGCCTGTGGAGCGCAATGGATATTGCATCAATCTGGCTTAACCGTGCATTATCGTCAAAATCATAAATGTTATCCCGGTGAACCCCGGAAACAAACAGGAGGTTATTTCATGAATTCGTCAAAGCGATTGATAAAACTTGCTGTATCAGGCACGCTTGCCGCATCCCTTTGCTTTGCATCTGCTTCTGCATTATATACCGGTGAGATTACTGCCAGCAGCTTAAACCTGCGTGCTACCCCAGGTGGTGAAGCGATTACTTCCCTGCCAAAGGGCACAAAGCTGGCTGTTATCAGTAACTCTACCGAATGGTATCAGGTTGCTGTTAATGGGCAGACTGCTTATGTCAGCGGCGCATATGTCAGCTGGGCACAGGATTGTGACTTCGCACTGGGCAGCGGTGTTATCAAATGCTCCACCACTGTAAATTTTCGCAGTGAGCCATCTACCGAAAGCAAAGTCCTTGCTTCTCTTACAAATGGCACCAAAGTAGATGTTGTTGGCATTTCTAAGGGCTGGTATAAGGTGAGCTGCAATGGGCAGACCGGTTACATACATCCAGATTATTTGACTATTGCAGGCGGTAGCACTGTCACGACTAAAACTGCGAATAAACCAGCGGCAGTTGGCGCAAATGTAAGCATGGCGGAAGTTTCGGCTTCTGGTGATGTGCGTCAGGATATCCTTGATTTTGCCGCACAGTTCCTTGGCACACCGTATCGTTATGGCGGCAACAGTCCAGAAACTGGGTTTGACTGCTCTGGCTTTACTTCTTATGTTTATAAGAACGTTGTCACTTCTATTGCCCGTACATCTTCTGACCAGCGTGCAACAACAAAGAATATTTCCCGTGATGAACTTCTGCCAGGTGATTTGGTATTCTTCGGTTCTGGCGATAATGTCAGCCATGTTGGTATTTATGTCGGTAATGGTCAGTTTATTCATTCCCCACATACAGGGTCTTCTATCAAGTATGATACACTTGATTCCGGCAACTATGACCGCCGTTTCATCTGCGGCGGGCGTGTGCTGGCTGACTGATTCTATTATATTGTATGAAAGCCTGTCAGGAAAAATAACTTGACAGGCTTTTATTTTTTATTTGCAAAAAGAAAGCCGCCCCATTGCCATGGGACGGCTGTTTTTGAGTTTTACTGAATGGTACGGACAGAAATAATGCCATCAATATTTTTTATGGTAGAAAGCACAGATTCTGTTGGGGCAACGGATACATCCATAATGGTGTATGCATAATCACCTTTAGAACGGTTGCCCATATTTTCGATGTTTGCGCCTGACTGTGCCAGCACATTTGTTACACTGCCGATAATGCCTTGTGCATTTTTATGGATCATACAGATGCGGTAACCGCCTTCATACGGTACTTTCAGGTTTGGGAAGTTAATAGAATTGCGGATTGTACCCTTCTCCAGGTATTCTGTGATTTCATAAACTGCCATTTTCGCACAGTTATCTTCACTTTCTGGCGTAGATGCGCCAAGATGCGGCAAAGTAATCGCGTTTTGCTGCGCAAGGATACAGTCAGACGCAAAGTCTGAAACATAAGCTGCAATTTTTCCACTTTCCAACGCTGCAGCAACAGCCTGTTCATCTGCCAATTCTCCGCGGGCAAGATTGATGATACGAACACCATCTTTCATTTGTGCGATTGTTTCTGCACTGATGGTATGCTTCGTATCTGGGGTCAGCGGTACATGGATGGTAATGTAATCGCAGCTTGCAAAAATATCCTTGATATCCGTGACGTGCTTTACCGAGCGGGATAACGCCAACGCACCGTCAACAGACAGGTATGGGTCATATCCCCAGACCTCCATATCCAGACCAACGGCTGCATTGGCAACTTTTACACCGATTGCGCCTAAGCCGATAATGCCAAGACGTTTTCCGGCGATTTCCGGACCAGCATAGGTTGCCTTGCCCTTTTCTGCGGCAGGGCCAATGTCTGGTGTGCCTTTTAAGGAAGACACCCAGTTTGCACCCTGTACAACCTTGCGTGATGCAAGCAGCAATGCACAAATGACCAATTCCTTGACAGCATTTGCATTCGCGCCTGGCGTATTGAATACAACAATACCTTCCGATGAACAGCGGTCAACAGGGATATTATTGACGCCAGCACCTGCGCGGGCAATACACTTTAACCCTTCTGGGAACTGCACATCATGCAGTTTTGCTGAGCGCACAAGGATTGCATCATAATTCTCCAGTTCCTCACCATAGACGTATTTCTCCGCAGCTAAGCCGTCTAGCCCGATCTGGCTGATTTTATTATAAAGTTTTACGTGGTACATCAAAGACCCTCCTGCACTTGATATGAAAGAAGAATGGGGATGCTTCCGTCCCCATTCTGTGTGATTATTTGTTTTCGTCTGCGAATTTTTTCATAAAAGCAACCAGCTTTTCTACACCTTCTACAGGCATTGCATTATAAATGGAAGCGCGTATGCCGCCAACAGAACGGTGCCCTTTTAGGTTGGACATACCAGCTGCCATAGATTCTTTTGCAAACTTTGCATCCAGTTCTTCGCTTGCTGTGCGGAACGTAATGTTCATATGGGATCGGCTGCTCTTCTGGGCAACAGGCACATAAAAATCTTGCGAATCAAGATAATTATACAACATAGAAGAACGTTTTTCTGCCAATTCCTGCATCACTTTCAAACCGCCCATTTGTTCTACCCATTCCAGGACAAGCCCTAAAATATAGATTGCATAGGTTGGCGGTGTATTGTACATACTGTTTTTCTCTGCCATCAGTTTCCAATCCAAAATCATTGGATATTTTTCAGCAGGATAATTCCCAAGGAGATCCTCACGGACAATCACAACTGTTAAACCAGCAGGTCCCATATTTTTCTGTGCACCTGCATAGATCACACCATATTTAGAAACATCAATCGGCTTTGTCAGGATATTAGAGGACATATCTGCAACCAGTGGTACGCCAGCTGGGGTTTGTGGGTCATACTGGAACTCAGTGCCATAGATCGTGTTATTTGCGCAGATATAAAAATAATCTGCATCCGGACGGATATCCAAATCTTGTTGGGATGGAACATGGTCAAAGCTTGTTTCTTTTGAAGAATATGCTACATGGATATCACCAAATTTTGTAGCTTCTTTATAAGCGCTGTTTGCAAAATTACCAGTGACTGCATAATCAGCTTTGCCGGTTTTCAAAAGGTTCATTGGGATTGCAGCGAATTGGGTTGTTGCACCGCCCTGCAAAAACAGCACCTTATAATTTTCCGGAATGCCCATAACACGGCGCAATGCGGCCTCGGTATCCTTAATGATTGTGTCATAGACCTTGGAGCGATGGCTCATCTCCATGACTGACATACCGGAACCATGATAATTGGTCATTTCAGAAGCAGCCTTTTCCAGCACGGAAAGTGGCAGCATAGATGGGCCTGCGGCAAAATTATAAATTCTGGTTTCTGACATCGTTCAAGTTACCTGCCTTTCAGTTTAACGCATATCTGACCAAAGATAGAAAGATATATTCCTTTTAAAAAAAGAGAACTTCTCCTCCCCTATCTGGGCAAAATATACGCCATATCGCATATGTATATTATTATAATCCAACTTTCCCCCTTTCTTCAAGGTTCACAACACAATTTTGTTATGGTATAATGAATAAAAAACCGCAAAGGATTGTAGATTTGATGAACATTCTTGATAGTTTGTGCGCCCTGCGCGGAATTTCTGCTGCGGGTGTATGCGGATTTTGTCAGCTTGCGCCGTTTATGTCTAAGCAGGCATGTGAACGTGCCCAAGACCTTGTGCCAAACCCATCGGCTATTTTTATTGCATTATTCCCTTACTTTACTGGGGATGCACCAGGCAATTTATCGCTTTATGCGCGTGGCCGGGATTACCATATTGTGATAAAGGAAATACTAAAACCATTTGCAGAAAATATGACTGTGGAATATGGCTGCACTTGTACTGTGCTGGCAGATGATTCTCCACTGCCAGAAGTACGTGCGGCACGTCTGTCCGGCGCTGGTAGGTTAGGTGAAAATGGTTTGATTTTTGATCCTGATTATGGTTCATATGTGTTTATTGGTACCATTTTGACCGATTTGCCATTCTCTCATGCCTCAGCAGTACACAAATATCATATGCTTACATCACCATCGGATGATTTTGAACGGATAATTCGTTGTAATCACTGTGGTGCGTGCCGCCGTATTTGCCCATTAGGCGCATTGGATGAACGGGCTGCTCCAGATGCAAGCCGCTGCCTGTCAGCACTGACACAACAGGGTGGGGCGCTCTCCCCTACCCTTGCTGCGGCAGTTGCACAGCATCCGCTAATTTGGGGTTGTGATTTATGCCAACGCATTTGTCCGCTTAACCGAAATGTTAGACAAACTGAAAATCCGGATTTCCAGATAGATTTACAGTATACATTGACGATTGAGGATTTAGAAGGGCTAACTCGCCGGCAGTTTGCTGAAAAGTATCCAGAACGGGCATTTACATGGCGTGGGCCTGCTCCGATTAGGCGTAATTTGAAATTAAAGGAGTTGTTGTAAACTCTTCAAAAATCCACAACAACTTCCCTTAAAAAGGGGAATAAAAGAGTGAAGGCGAGCGAGAGGAATAAAAGGGAACATGATGTTGTCAATATCAGTTGACATATTAAAGTCAAAAATCTGCAAGATCTAA